>JAFGFI010000041.1 GCA_016931185.1 Anaerolineae bacterium | reverse complement strand
ATTTTCATCCTACTGCTGGTGAACGCACCGCGTTAATGGGTAATTCCCTTGAAAATCGAAAATTGGCAAATTTAAAATTGACAAATTACCCCCTGGGTGCATTGCACTTTCTGATGTGTTTTTTCGCCGGCGGGCGTAGCCCGCCGGCGAAAAAACACATCTTTCCCGCGGCTTTAGCCGCTTTGCTGCCTGTCCTATCGTAGAATTTCTATCCGTTATTTTACCATAACTTAATAAAGGCACAGAGAACACTAAAATTTCTGTCCTGTCCCGATACCGTACCCGGTATCCCGTATCCCGTATCCCGTATCCCGTATTTAAAACGGCCCAAAGTTAATGGCGACAGCTACACCCAAAAACACCAAACTTGCCAGAATCACCCAGCCCCAAAGTTTCAAAGTCCACTTAAGCCATTTTGGATAACTCACTACCGTCAGGCCGAGGCTGATCAACAACACCGCGCTGGTCGGATATGCCAGGTTGGAGAAGCCGTCGCCGAAGCAATAGGCCAGCACAGTGACCTGGCGGGTGACTCCGACCAACTCCGCTAAGGGAAGTAGAATAGGGATGAGGAGAAAGGCTTTCGCCGAGGCCGAACTGATGAAAAATTCAATGAGCAATGCCAGCCCGTAGATGATGACTGCCGCCAGAAAGGGTGTAATCCCGGAGAAGGTGCTTGATGCTATGTAGAGCAATGTATCAATAATACCACCTTGTGCGACGATGTGTTTAACACTGGCTGCCATCAGAATCAACGGGATGCCCGGCGCGATACCGGTCACCCCTTCTTTCAATGCCTGGCGCACTGTACTGCCTGCGGTACCGGCCAATAACCCCGCGCCTATCCCGCCGGTGAGGAACAGCAACCCCGCGAGGGGCAGCGCGAACTGTGAAATAGCCGGCACAAACGGCCCGCCAATCAAGGCCAGGAGAATTAAGAGCAAGCAGGCCAAAAACCACCCGAGCGCGCGATTCACGTGAGGCTTGCCGGTTGCCAGGACGTCAACTTCAAAACTTTCATACTCCAGCCGTTTTAGGCGATCTTCCTCAAATACCGGTGAGGCGCGCGGGTCGCGTTCGACTGTTTTCGCGTAGCGCGTCAGATAGAACGCGAGAAGCGCGTACATCGTGATGAAAATGATCAACCTGAATCCTGCCCCGGAAAATAGCGGTAAACCTGCCAACTCTTGCGCGACCCCGATGCTGAACGGATTGGTCAGCGCAGCCGAGAACCCCATATTGGTCGCCAGGACGCTCATTCCCAATCCTACCAACGAATCCCACCCCAGGGAATAGGAAAGCGCGATCATCACCGGAATCATAGGTACAATTTCTTCGAAGACACCGAAGAAGGCTCCTAGTACCATAAAGAAGAAGGAGATAATGAGCAAAAGCCGGTATTTTTGCTCCCCGAATCGTTGCACAATGCGCGCCACGGCGTATTTCAAGATCCCACTTTTATCCAACACAGCAAAGGCCGCCCCGACCATCAGGAGAAACAGGATAATGACGATAATAGTGATACCTTCTGTTCCCCACAATACCTCGATCGGCGCTGTCGCCCAGCGCCACAGCGGATAATCAGGTCGCTCTATGTACCGAAAAGTTGCCGGGTCTACAACCTCACGTCCATCGACGTTAACCCGAGCATACTCTCCCGCCGGGATGATATAAGTGAGTGTCCCTGCGACCAACATCAACACCAGTAAAATAACGACAGATTGGATGAATGACTTTAAGTTAATATGCGCGCCGGCTTGTTGTGACTGTGTTGTTTCCCCCATTTTGACCTTCCTTTGATCTTAATTATACTAACGATAATATAGAATTCTATTCGTGCAAGGAGTGATTATGGCAATACGACGCATCCTACGAGAAAGCACTTTTGAGCTTGCGCGTCATGATTTGGCTCTGTTCCTCAAAGATCACCAGGAGGATCTATTGCATATTTTCCGTGAAGAATTGCAGCGTCTGGACGATGAAATTCCAGAGGAGCAAGTCTTTATTGATATTGATATGGTCGGTATGGGAGAAATGATTTTAAAAGCAGTGCTTAAAGCGGTAGATCGTTTCCTCATAGAGGACGTATCCTCATCATAGAGGACGTAGACATGAAACGTGATTCATAATTCGTAATTCGTAATTCGCAACAGGAGGTCGCAAAATGACAGTACCTTTAATTCTCTTTGCGTTTGCTTTGATTTCAATTTTGATTTTTTATGTGTTGTACCGCGTGTTGAGCCGGCAGCTTGACGGGATGGAGGGTATGCCCTCTATGGACACCGAGATGGGATTGAAGATCATCCTGGCAGACGAGGAAAAGGCTCTTACAACTGCGCAGAGTTGGTATGAATCCACGCAAAAATTATATCACCGCAGATTGGTTGCGAAAGAGTACATGAAGGTGCCGCTTGATGAACACAACCAGCATGCCCTGTGGAGCAATGTTGAGCGGGCCAGGGATGCGGTCAGCAGCCACCAGGAATGGATCGGCAAATTGCAGCAGGTGGCAGCCGACCGCAATATCCAGCTCTAACGTAGAACAGACCTTCTTGTCTGTTGATTGGAGAATGTACCTGTATCAAACGTCAAACGTGAACATATTTTGACGTTTGACGTTTGACATCTGATGTGAAATATACTCATCTAAGAAACTTTGGTTTCAGAGCGTTACTTTCAAAGGGAGACTTATGTATGGCATTTCCAAAATTCGTCCGTGAGAGTGCATTTCGCCTGGTACGTCATGACCTCGCGCTCTTTCTCAAGAAACACGAAGCGGACCTGATACGCATCTTCCGTGAAGAAATCCAAATCCTGGACGATGCACTTCCCGAAGAGAATCTGTTTATAGAAATCAAAATGGTGCCTTTGGGTGAAATCATTCTAAAAGCTGCCCTACGGGCCATCGGCCGCTTCCTTACTGAAGATGTGGCTTCTGAAGTGCAGCCCGAAACCGGATCTACCGCTGATAAATGACAACCGGTGCATCGCATTAACGCTGTGCGTTCACCCATAGTTGGATAAAAATTGAATTCGCAATTCGCTAATTCGCAATTCGCAATTCGCAATTCTCAAGGGGGAAAACATGACATTCTTAACCGTGGGCTTGGGTGTCCTCTCGGCCTGGATAATAGGATCGATTGCCGTGCATGGCGCTGAAGCTATCCTGAACCGGCGCGCCTTATCCATTCCCCGTTGCCCTTACTGTACCGCGCCCTACTCGCCGTGGCAATGGAGCGCGCTATTGGCCCTGTTGACGGGTCATGGACGCTGCGCCACCTGTCATAAGTGGCCGCGCGCGCCCAGGATTGTCGGCGAGCTGTTCCTGATGTTTGCTTGGGGGATCGCCGTCGCGCGCTTCGGCTTCTCGCTTCGCGTTCTCTATACGTTATTGACGATGCTGCCCTTGTTGATGATTTTGGTGACAGATTTAGAAGCGAAGTATGTCCCGAACCTGGTTATGTTGCCCTCCATTGTAGCTATTGTGATTTTGGGCCTGATCCTGGGGCCGGCATTACCTGCGCTAACGACCTGGCCCTGGTGGCAGAGTCTGGCGGGCGCAGGTGTGGGTTTTCTGATCTTGCGTTTGCTGGTCACGGTGGGAGTGGCAATCTTTGGCGAGGGCGCGCTGGGCGAAGGTGACATGACCCTGGCGACCTACATCGGCGGCGTCGTGGGCTTTCCCATGGTCATCACCGCCCTGGTGCTGGCCTTCCTGTTTGGCGGGGTAGGGGCCTTGCTTGTCCTTATCGCCACCCGTGCCAACATGCGCACCGCCATTCCCTACGGTCCGTTTTTAATCCTGGGCTGTATTGCAGTCCTTCTATGGGGACCGGAGATTATGGTGTGGTTTTTGGAGTGAAGGGGTTTCTATAAACCGGGTTCACTGGTGGAGTAAATCCAAATATGCCCCCCTCTTTGTGATACTTTCTATACGGCCAATGCCGTTTGCGATTCCACATAAGTAAAGGGAATACGCTCGGTGGGGGAAGCCTGGAAATAGGAGAGACGTAGAAATTGATTAACCGGCTGGGTCGTGATGATACGGAGTACTTGTTCGCGCAAGTTTTCAGGCACGGCTGCCAATCTATCTAAAGCATAGCTGCGCGGGCCATATTCGGTGCGCTCAGCTAAGATAGAAAAATGCCGCAAGGTTAAACTGATGGCGCGATGACTCTGCCGGTTAAACCGTAATAAAATATAATCCGTCAATTCTACCCCGGTTGCTGGCTCATTAGCTCCAAAGAAAATTTCCAGGATATCGGCTTCCTGATCATAGACGATCTGTACTGGTATACCCTCCGGTGTTATAGTGTTCACTTGTTGCAATTTTAATTCGTTCATCATCTCACCTTTGGGAATAGATATAATTGGCCCACCCTGTTACCACGAAATTGTTAGGTATGTACTGTCCATGTTCATCTAATCCCGTTTTAAAAATAACAATGACAACTAAAAAAAGTTGCTGCCCTCTTTTTATTCCCATATATACTCCCAACACACCAAATGCAATTCATCTTCCATTAATGGCTTAACTCTATTCGGTGTCTCCATCGGCGCGGAATCTGCGCCTGACCCCTGGACGGACGCCAGCAGCGCGGCCATATCTTGCGCGCGTTGGTAAGCCGTGTATGCGGCGCGGAGGTCTTTAAGACGCGCGCGGGAAAGGGGCTGGCGCAGAACTTGTAATGCAGCCTTCACCGTCTGTAACGCTACTGCCGGATTGTGGCGCTGCTGTTGCAGCAGTGTGATGATCTGCTGCTGTAGGGGGTCCACGGTCTTCGGCGCGGCTTCGAGAGCCTGTTGGTGACGCACGCTCTGCAAAATGTCGGCGATGACGCGCGCCTGGATGTCGAATACCTCGGCTTGTCCGATGACGCGCGGCTCCTGCGGCCCACAGCGGATCAAATTGGCAATGTCGTAGCGGTTCCCGTGGATGCTGTCTGTCGCCAGATCATAATAGCGCCAGAAGTGCCGCCGCCTCTTGTCCTTCAACTCCTCGGTTTCTTCCGGCGCGGTGAAATAGAAAAACAGTCCCCGGCAGCCGGCCTTTGCCAGCCCGGAATGAATCCCATCCGGCAGATCCACCAGGCCTGGATTGTTGGCAAGCACATCCTGCAACGTCGCCAGGAGAAACTCACTGCTGACCAGGTCCACCAGCACCTCTTGTTCCGCCAGCACACTGTCGTCCTCGTCCGCGATGCGCTGCAACGTGTTGAAGTTCTGCGGGTGGACCACTTCCCCTAATACACTGGTATCCAGCATCCCCGCCTGGTCAATGGCCGCCAGTTTACGGTTCAGGCTGGCAACCAGGCCCAACAGCCGCTCCAACCCGGCCTCCGGAAACACATTGTAGACCCACAGCACATCAAAGGGTGAACCGATACGGTCAATGCGCCCCGCGCGCTGTACCATGCGGGTGGGGTTCCAGTGCAAATCGTAGTTGACCAGGATGCCGCAATCCTGGAGATTCTGTCCTTCGCTCAACACGTCCGTCGCCACCATCACATCAATTTCCCGTTCACTGCCTTTCCAGCCGGCGTGATCGTTGGCAACCGGCGCGAAACGGGCCACGCGCCCGCTGCGATCTTTGGGCGCGACGTCACCGTCCAGCCGCGCCAGCCGGGGATGTCCTGCCTGCGCCAGGAAGCTCATGTCGGTGCCTAACTGGTCGTACACATACCGGGCAGTGTCTTTGTAGTAGGTAAACAGCAGCACTTTCTTGCCGCGTAAGTCGCCCGCGAGCAGGGCCTTGAGTTGTTCAAGTTTGGCATCCTCCGCCGGCGTGATGTGGCGGGTGCGCGCCCACAGCCGGCCCAATACTTCCATATCGTGAACAAGCGCGGCGCGGAGGCGCGGCAGGTCATAATCCTCCAGGGGCAGCGCGTCCAGGTTGTCTAACAATTCTCGCGCTTCGGCGTTGGCATTGAGAGCCTCTGCCTGGGACTGCGGCGCGGTGTCATCTTCCTCATCT
>JAFGFI010000511.1 GCA_016931185.1 Anaerolineae bacterium | reverse complement strand
CTTGCCCTTTGCGGACAAGACATTCGACGCCGTGTATGCGCGCCAGGTCCTCCACCATGCGAGCGACCTGTCGCTGTTGTGCCGTGAAGTCGCCCGTGTACTAAAAACGGGTGGGACATTTCTAGCGACACGCGAACACGTCATCAGCCAACTGGGCGATTTGGAGAAATTTTTGAAGAGCCATCCTCTGCATCATCTTTATGGCGGCGAAAATGCCTATCTTCTGAATGAATACCGCGCCGCGATTTCCGATAGTGGTCTGCATATTGTGAAGATCCTGGGACCTTTCGACAGCGTCATCAATTACTTTCCAATGACAATCCAACAATGGCAAGAAAAGTGTCGCACCCTTCTCGCTCCCTTCTTAGGCCACAAATTGAGCACCCTATGCATCAACCAGCGACATTTCATAGGGCGATGGGTGTTGAAGCGGCTGGCGCACCGAATTTCGAACACAAACAACACCCCTGGTCGTCTGTACAGTTTCATGGCACAAAAGAGGGCAAGTTTATGAACCCACATCTTCCTTTATCACTGGATAACACCTGCGTCTTGGTCACCGGTGGGGCGGGTTTTATCGGTTCGCATCTAGTAGAGCAGTTAATCGACTGTGGCGCTCAGGTGACAGTAGTAGATAATCTCGCCACCGGCTCTCTGAAAAATCTCGAAAACGTTATTGGGCAAGTGCACCTTATCGTGGGAGATTTGGGTGATTTGTTGCGCTGGGGCCGTGTTGAGGTCAATCAATATAGCCATATCTTTCATCTGTCGGCAAATCCGTATATTCCCCCCTCGGTTAAAAATCCAATTTATGATTTTCACCTCAACCTGTATAACACGCTGATGCTGCTAGAAGCAATGCGCGAGAGTTCCAAAGCAAAACGATTGGTCAATACCTCATCCGCTGCTGTATACGGAAATCCGGCCCACCTGCCCATCCGCGAGAGCGATCCAACGGTCCCTATCTGTCCCTATGGTGTAAGTAAATTAGCGGCAGAACGTTATGTTGCCGTCTATAGCCAAATCTACGGCATCCCGGCTACATCCCTGCGCCTTTTTTCCGTATATGGTCCACGCCAGCGCAAACAGGTCATTTACGATTTTATTCACAAGCTCCGCACAGACCCAGAGCATTTGGAAATCCTTGGCGATGGCTCTCAGGAGCGTGACTTTGTTTATGTCCAAGATGTTGTGCAAGCAATGCTTTTAGCGGCGACGGTAGCACCGGGGAAAGGCGAAACGTACAATGTGGCATCGGGAAAGTCATATAGCATCGCAGAATTGGCGCAAGCCTGCTGCAGTGTTTGCAAAGTGACCCCAGAGATCACCTACACGGGACACATACGCCCTGGGGATGCTGAAAAATGGGTCGTCGAGATTTCAGCCTTGCAGAATTTGGGGTTCACGCCCAAAACTTCAATACTGGAAGGTTTGTGTGCTATCCGGGATTGGTACGATGCATACGATGACTGACCGAAATATACGTGTTGCTTTCAATCATATGCCGGCAGAAGGATGGACAGCCGGGAGCCATTATCTAAAGAACCTGTTTCTCGCTCTCCGCTCTTTAGAAGATAGCACACGTCCCCAAATTGCACTGCTCGTCGGGCACAATGTGCAAGCCGAAAAGTACGCCAGTCTCAGTCCCTATATCGACCTCGTGCTATACCATCCTATTCTACCTACCTGGCTCAGATATTGGGAACGTCAAAGGGCGCAGCTACAAAGAAGGATGAGGGTACTTAAGGTATTAAGACCGGCATTGTCAGTCTATTTACAAAAGCAAAAAGTTGATGCGTTATTCACTATGGGTACGTTAGGACCACAATTCGCTGTTCCCTATCTTGCTTGGATACCGGATTTTCAACATTTGCACTTACCCGAAATGTTTTCTGAAGACGAGATACGGAACAGGAACCGCGGGATCTTTGATACTGCGCATGATGCTGATATCGTCGTGCTCAGTAGTAACAATGCTAGGCAGGATTTTGAGCGTTTTGTACCCTACGCCGCATCGAAAGCCCGTGTGCTGTCTTTTGTGGCTCAAGTCCCAGACGATATTTACACCACAGACCCAGACGAAGTTTGTCAAGTTTATGACTTGCCCAAGAAATTTATATATCTTCCGAATCAATTTTGGAAGCACAAAAATCACGAGGTTGTGCTTAAAGCTCTATCGCTGTTAAGGCCAGAACATCCTGAAATTGTCGTTGTGTGTACTGGAAACACGAACGAGTATCGTGATCCCTTGTATTTTTCGCAGCTTTTAGCTCGTGTTTCTTCTTTAGGATTACGGAACAATTTTATCGTATTGGGAATGGTGCCTCACAAACACTTATTTCAGTTAATGCGCCAATCTTTGGCTGTGCTTCAACCTTCACTTTTTGAAGGATGGAGCACGACAGTCGAAGAAGTTAAGTCTGTAGGCAAGAAAATCATACTCTCTGACATAGCTGTTCATCAAGAGCAAGCGCCACCCGAAGCTGTCTTCTTCAGACCAAACGATGAACAGCAACTAGCCGATTGTATGATAAGCATTTATGCAAAAACACAGCCCGGGCCGGATGAAAAATTGGAGTTACTTGCAAAAGAATCGCTCCCAGACCGAACACGTGCTTTTGCACAGACTTTCATAGAGATACTTACAAGCGTAATTGAGTAGCTACCATGGGATATGGTTACGAGGATACTATGCGTTCCCCAACCCTAACTGAACTTCCATCACCGCCGCCAGGCAAGACCGGCTGGCCCTGGACGGAAGTGACTGCACCACTACCAACGATGATGCCCAATGGTATCCCCTGGCCCCGTATCAGCATCGTCACGCCGTCATACAACCAGGATCAGTTTATCGAAGAAACGATTCGTTCGGTGCTGCTGCAGGGGTACCCAAACCTGGAATACATCATTATGGACGGTGGCAGTACGGACGGCAGCGTGGAGATCATCCCCAAATACGAACCATGGCTGGCCTATTGGGTGAGTAAACCTGATGACGGGCAGTCAGCGGCAATTGGTGAAGGATTTAGCCATACTACCGGCGATATTCTTGCGTGGATGAACTCAGACGACTGCTACTTGCCGAGAGCCTTTGCGCGAGCCGCGCGCTTTTTTTCCGCCCATCGCAGAGCGGTATTCGGTAGCGGGGATGTCAATGGTGTCGATGTCGAGGGGAATTTCCTTCACCGGGTCTACGCAATTCGGCCCTGTCCCTTTATTACTGCCAACACGGGCTGGCATCTCTTGCCTCAACCCGGCAGTTTCTGGCGGCGCGGGGTATATGAGCAGGTCGGTGGGATGGATGCCTCTTTGCGGTTCTGTATGGATATGGACCTATTCATTCGTATCAACAAAGCGGGGCTTAGCCTCAGAATTCCAGGCCCCCCTATAGCCAATGCCCGGGACCATGCTGAAGCTAAATCCTTCACGATTTTGGATGTACGCGACCGAGAAATTGCACTTTTAATCAAACGGTATGGCAACCCAGGATGGGCTAACCGGCCACGTTTGCTTATGTTTCTTTGGAGGTTATGGCACAAACCCCGCGGCCTGCGCAAGCATATGATCCATTGGTTTGGATGGGAATACTAATGCAAGCAGCTATTTTTTGCCGCTTTGAGAGGTCAGGTCGATGACTGAGAGTATTGATAAAAGCCTTTGGCCAGAAACCATCCATAAAAGATGGATCAGTGAGCAGTACGAGCCAGGATTGGTCAGTGTGATTATGCCCGCTTATAACCGCGCGCATCTGATGACCGAGGCCATGGATAGCGTCTTCGTCCAGACCTACCGCCCCATTGAACTGATCATAATTGACGACGGGTCGACAGATGACACTGCCCGCGTGGTCGAAGAATGGCATCAAGATCACAAACATGATGCTGAGTTTGAAGTTCACTATTTCCGTCAAGAAAATAAAGGCTGTGCCGCAGGCCGTAACAGCGGTCTTCTTCTATCGCGGGGTGAATATATCCAGTTTCTCGATACCGACGACAAGCTTTCATCGCGCAAAATTGCCGATCAGATGGCGTGCGCCAGGAAGCACCCGGATCATTTGATTCACGGTCCGTGGCGGCTCTTCAGGGTTCAGGATGGTAGTTTGTATATTGGTGTCCTTAATTCGCCCGATAGTGGGCGTTATTCCTTTACATCCGGCGGCTACTTGCGCACATGGTGTATGGGATACCTTGAACCTCCGCATTGTTTTTTGTGGCCCCGGCAGTGGATGTATCGCATCGGGCCATGGGACGAGATACTTGTTGGCCCGGATGATGTCGAATATCTGGGGCGCGCGTTTATGCTGGGAATCCAGCTTGCCTATGCCCCGGGCGGGGTTGCCTATTACCGATTGCATAGTGATGCAGTCCGGATCAGCGGTTCAATATCTGAGCAGACCATAAAGTCAATGTTCAGAATGTGCGAAAGGATGGAGCTTGGTTTCCGACAACTGGGACTGTGGGACACATACGGACGTCTTCTGGCCTACAAGTACTATGAGATTACCCGGAAAAGCGCCGTGCACTATCCAAAACACTATCGAGCTGCCTTGCGCCAGTACAAGCGCCTCCGCGACCCCAGCGACAAGAGGGTTGGGACTGCCCGGCACCGGATCATGGCAAGACTTCTAGGCATCCGTGGCGCAGAAATACTCTCTCATCTAATCCGCAAGATGGGGATATCCGTGCACACTATCCCTATGACCGCGTGCAGTAGCTATGAAGAAATGGAACGTATAGATATCTCGTGTAGTGAAGCCCTCGATATGGAGGTTAGGGTGTGACAGCCCAGGATATTGCCATCTATATCAGCACGACACGGCGTGACTATTACCTTTGCAAGGCGTTGGTGGTCAGCCTGGAGGCACACGCCGACCATCCTCAAATCTACATCTTGCCGGACGATGATTACAAGGTAGAGACTATCTTCGGCTATCCAGTGTGGCGTCCTGAGGATCCCAGGGTGCTGGCTTTGGATCATTTTTACAAAAAACTCCGTGTGTTTTGGGGCCCGGCCGAACGGTTTCTCTACTTAGACGCCGATCAGCTTGCGCTTAAGGATATTCACGACTTCCTCAATATGATTGCGACTGCGCAGGCGCCCTTTTTTATGGTCTCCGTAGATAGCGAGCACCGCCAGCTATGGGAACAACTCGGGGCCGAGGCCTACCTGCGTGCCCATGGGTGGTTTATGGGCAAAGCCGATCTGATACGACAGTTTGATCCCGGCTATGATATGACGAAACGAATGCCTTTTGGGAGTGGGGCCTTTACTGCACACCGCGACCTTATAGATAAAGAGCTGTTTTTAGATTTATTTGAGAAAGCCTTGGCGTTTCATGCCATGCAGAACGATCCCCAACCTATGACCAAATCACGCAACGCGCTATTTATGGGCGATCAAGGCTTTCTGAATTACTTTCTGTCAAGTCAAGACATAGCAGTGACGTGGCTCGATGACCTTTTTTTATGGGGAAGCGATCATAATCTATACCGTCATTATGACCCCACGATGCCGTATGCGGGCCTCTTTGTTCATTGGTTTAACTGCCCTCGTCCAGGTCCAGTTCCTTTCATTAAGGGTATACCTGCAGCCAGAGAGTGGCGGCAAATGTACCACACCTACTGCCGGACCTACGGCGATCTTCGGGATTATGTGCGCGATAGTATCTTTTATTCAGTCTACGCGATGAAGATTGCGAAATCCAGGTTGAGCATCATGAAACACAAGATGCTGCGTAAGAAGGAATAAACGATGTCTGACAATAAGGATTTTGTGGCATACATCATTCACCAGCACCCCAGCCTGCGCACCACCTTCATCCGTCGTGAGATCGACGCGCTACGCGCCATGGGATTGCGCGTGGAGGTTTTCTCGCTGCGCCCTTGCGATGTTGCCAGTTTGAAAGGCGATGCCGAAGCGTTAGATCATATGGAGCATACGCACTATTTGCCGGCGCATCCTCTCGCCACTGCTTACGTTTGGGCGACTCTGAGAGAAAGCTTCCGGTCACCAAGAAAGGTTTTGCGCAACCTCTCCCTGGCACTTGAACCAGGAGCAGGTTCGGTAAGTCGGTGGCAACATGGCTTTCACGTCTGGCGTGCTACTTGGCTGGCTCAAAGACTGAGGACGATGGGGAACTGCCGCCATCTCCATGCCCATTTTTCTGGTTCCTCGACGACCACAGCTTTAGCAGCAGCCCGTTTGTTGGGTGTCGGCTTCAGCTTTACCAGCCACACCTCAATGGATCCTACCCCACTGGTGCGACTGAAAGAAGCGCAGTTTGTGGCCTCTATCAGTGAATATGATCGTCAGCGCCTTCTTGAGGCTGTTCCGGCAGAGGAACGTGAGGAAATTCACCAAAAGATTCACATCATTCATTGCGGTATCCCCTTAGCCCAGTGGCCCTTTACACCACGCAATTGGAACCGGATTAGCAACACTGCAATCCCGACAATTCTTTCTGTGGGAGCAGTGGAAGAGAAAAAGGGGCACGATATATTGCTCCAAGCCTGCCGTTTGTTGCGGGATCAAGGAGTGCGTTTCCGTTGCCGCATCGTCGGTGGGTACGCGGGCATGGATTTACGCCCTTTGGTGAAGGAACTTGATCTCCAAGACACCGTCACGCTGCTAGGTGCCCTTCCACAAGAAGCGGTAAAAGAGGAATTGCTGAACTGCGACATCTTTACTCTGGCATGCCGGAGAACATCTACTGGAAACTCTGATGGGATTCCTGTGGCACTGATGGAGCCTATGGCCATTGGCCGGCCTGTGGTTTCCACACGCATCGCGGGTGTGCCCGAGCTGGTCATCGACGGCCAAACAGGATTTTTAGCCGAGCCGGGCGATCCAGTATCGTTGGCGGAGAAGTTGCGGAGTGTAATGCAAGACAGCACCCGTCTCGACGAGATTCTGCGTCGCGCACGGCAGCATATTGAGAAGTATTTCGATGCTGATCAGGAAGTTGTCAAGCTTGTGTCATATTTGCCAATGGCGAAAAATCAGGCTGCAATGATACATGCGTCAACCATGTAGAAAGGGAAGGATGGTTTTATGACAAATCACTCTAACTGGCGCGTGGTTGCCGCCCAACCAGGTTCACGAGAGCACTACGCAATACCGCGCGCGCTGTACCGCAAAGGTATGCTGGTCAAGCTTGTCACCGACTGGTATTACGCGCCCGCGTTGGATAAACGCATAGAACGATTACTCCGACGGTGGGGAGGGAAGCTTCTTCGTGGGGCACTAGGACGACGGATTGAGGCGCTGCCCGATAACTTGGTGAATTCCTGGGGTTGGCATTACCTGGCTTGGTGGTTAGTTCGCCGTGTTCAAGCCTTGCGTGGTGTGCCACATGCGGATCACATGATCACCAACCGAGCTTTTGGCTCGTGGGTCTCGCAACTTAAGCTGCCCGAACACGATATCTTTTGCGGGTATTGCTATTCATCCCTTGAGGCTTTGCGTGCGGAGAAAGCACGAGGAGTCTTCACCATCTTAATCCAGATGGATGCTGCGGAGGTTCATGAGCGTTTGGCCCAACAGGAGATGGAGAAATGGCCACAGTATGCCTCCCCTCTTAATCCCACACCCCGAGCCTATTTTGACCGTGCGAAAGCCGAATGGGATATCGCCGATGTGATCATTGCCAACTCAGAATGGACGCGATCCGCGTTGTTGGAACAAGGTGTCCCCTTCCAAAAGATAGCCGTGCTTCCGATGATGTATACGCCATCAGGCCCGAGCACTGTCACCTCATTAGATACTGTCCCGCCTCCTCTTCGGGTGCTCTGGGTAGCCACAGTCGATATTGCCAAAGGTGTCCAGTATCTGGTGGAGGCGGCACGTGCCCTAGAGGCGGAACCGGTTGAGTTCACGGTGGCTGGGCACATCGCCATCAAGCCAGAGGCAGTGGCGGCGGCTCCGAGCAATATTCGCTGGTTGGGTCAGGTACCAAGGTCGGAGGTAAAGGCACTGTACCGGAGTCACCACATCTACGTGCTGCCGACCATTTCCGATGGTTTCGCCATTACCCAACTGGAAGCGTTAGCGCACGGCCTGCCGGTTATTATCACGCCCAACTGTGCGCGCGTAGTGCAAGATGGCGAAACGGGGTTTGTGGTCCCGCCGTTTTCGGCAGAGGCGCTGACCGAGGCCATCTCACGTTTCCTGCAAGATCCAGGGCTTGCCGCCCGTATGTCGCCCCGCTGTGTGGCAGCGGCAACCGATTACTCTCTGGAAACCTATGCCTCGCGGTTGGTTGCTATCATCCAATCTCGCATGGAAAGATCGGAATGAGAACAGGATACCATCTACCTTACCTGCGGTTATCCCTTCGCTGGGCGAACATAAGCAGGGAAACGCCCTATCAAGGACAACACGTATGCGCCTAGCCGCCGCCTTAGTCCTTTTGATGCTGGCCATTGCCTATTCGGTCAAGTCGGCACAAGGAACGGCAACGTTCAAGGACGTGGTCCTGGCGGCTTCGTTGATGTGGCCTGTAGCGGTGGTGTTTTACGGACCCCTGCTAGACCTGAGAAATCCTGTCTGGATCGTCTTGGGAGGGCTGGCCCTTTTGTGGATATTGAAATGGCAAAGGCCAATAATCCTGCAGCTATGGCCCGTGGTCATCTTTTTTGTCTATATGATGGCCGCCTCCCTGTGGGCGGTAAATAGTACGGACAGCGCGCTCCGGACTATAGGCAATACGCTCCTGATGGTGTATGTAGCTGCGCAGGTATGGACACGCTCGCCACAACAGACGCTCTTGCGCACTTTTGATGTGCTGACGATTGTGAGTTTGGGGATACTGATCCTGCTACTGTGGGGTGCTGCTCAGGAAGGGCTATCCCTTTCTCGAAGATTCCGGATGGATGAAATCGGGCTGAAGGCCACAGGGATAGCAAGCTTTGCCTTAACGGCTCTCATTGTGCTAGGCGGGCGCGGGTTCAAGGAAAAAGGCATCAAGCGCCTGGTGGTATTGGCGTTATCCGGGGTTGCGCTCGTCTTGATGGTGTTGACCCAGACGCGCGGAACCTTGTTTGCTTTTATCGGCATCATCGCTTTTCTGGCGGTGTTCCAGGGGAAATCGCAAGGACAAACACGGGACGCCGTCCTATATCTGATGATCCTTTCGTTACTGGTCCTGTTCAGTTTTATACCCGACGTCCTGGACCGACATTTGGGCAGCGTCGCAACGTATTTCCGGCTAGATGCCGAAGCCGACTTGCTCGACGACCCCGAGGGCTGGGCTGGCAGGTTCGACCTGTGGACCTACGCATTGGAAAAGGCGGCGGAGCGCCCGTTTCTGGGGAGAGGCACGGGGTCAAGCACCTATGCACTGGCACCGGATTCGATCTTTGCGTCGAGCAGCAGCACAGTGGGGTTACCTTATTCCCCCGTCCATAGCCAGTATGTGGAAACCTACTATGATCACGGCTATGTAGGATTGGGATTCCTCATTATCATCCTCCTTTGGATCACGTGGGCTGCAGTCAGAGCCTTCCAAAATCCACCCCCTGGTCTGGAAATCGAGACAAAGACCCTAGCCCTGTTGTGGATCACAACGCCGATCGGTATGGTCTCTCACGGCGGATACTTTTCCTCAGGCAATCCACAGCGGATGTGGCTTTGGCTGGCCGGCCTGGCGATGGTGTATGTGCAGCAGCACACCGCCGAGCGTCGTGAGCAGGTTGCGCCGGCTCCGTTACACCGGGGATATTCCGGGTTGGACGCAAAGGCGTTACACAGCCAGATGAGAAGAAGACTGTAATATGCGACGAATCGCAGTGTTGTGGAGCGAGTTTCCCCCTTACGTGGCCGCCTGTGTACGGGCGCTGGCGATGCGCGAGGGTGTGGAGGTGCTTGTCGTGCGCTATACCCAACCGGTGGATAAACCCTTCGATGCGCAAGCGCGCAATCTCTCGCCCACTGTGCACACCATTTCCACTCGTGATCCACTCAAACAACAGTGGAGCGCGCTACACACGCTATTGAGGGATTTCAAGCCGGACGTTGCCGTCGTCTCCGGCTGGGCCGTGCCTGCCTTTAACCGAGCCGTTCGTTATGTGCGCAACCAGGGAGGGATCGTCATCTGCACAAGCGACAATCCGTGGCGGGGTGATGTGAAACATATCCTGGGTTCCATTTTAGCCCGGCCATTGCTTCGCCATCGCTATGCGGCGATGTTTGTTCCCGGCGCGCGCGCGCGGCCATTGGCAAATGCCTTGGGGTTCACCGGTCGGCGGCTCATCACGGGAAGCTATAGCTGCGATTGGCCACTCTATGCCGGCGCGTATGCACGCCGCCGCGAACACTCACACAACGGATGGCCCCACGCTTTCCTGTTTGTCGGAAGTCTGATTGAACGAAAGGGCCTGCAAGATATCATAAAAGCCTATAGGGCATATGGCCTCGAGGTCGACAACCCGTGGGAGCTTTGGGTCGTAGGAGACGGGCCGCTGCGCCCCTTGCTAGAGGCCACGGAAGGAATCGTCTCTCTGGGCTTCAAACAACCTATCGAGTGCGCTGAGGTTATGGCCAGCGCGGGAGCCTTTATCCT
>JAFGFI010000510.1 GCA_016931185.1 Anaerolineae bacterium | reverse complement strand
TACATGGCGACGACGTACACCACCGAGTTTCGCCCAGCCAACGGAGGTACATACATTGAGAGTGTGGGGGGCTATCCGCAGTCCCTCAATCCCCTGCTCAGCTTCTACAACGACGCCGACAGCGACGTCGTGGCGTTGGTGTTCAGTGGTCTGACGCGCATCGGGATGTCGGGCGCGATGGAACCGGACCTGGCGACCGGGTGGGATATCGACCCGAGCGGGATTACCTACACCTTCACCCTCAATCCCAGCGTTCTCTGGCATGATGGCTTCTACTTTACTGCCGACGATGTGTTGTTTACTGTCAATCTGCTGCAAGACCCCGATTATCCCGGCCCGCCGGACATTGGTGCGTTGTGGCGGTCGGTTGAGGCGACAAAGGTGGGCGATTACACCGTACAGTTTGTTTTGCAAGAACCTTATGCGCCTTTCCTGGATTACACTACGGTTGGGCTGTTGCCGATGCATCAGTTGAACAATATTCGTGCTACCGATTTACCCAACCTGGATTTCAATCGCCAGCCCATTGGCACCGGACCTTTCCGGCTGACCGAGGCGCAGACCGAGCAGGGACAGATCACCATGCTGACCTTCAAACGGTTCCCGCGTTATTACGGGCCGGAGCCGTACCTGGAAAATATTATCCTGCGTTTTTATCCGACGGCGCGGGCGGCTTTCGAGGCGTATCAAGACGGCGTTGTGGAAGGTGTATCGCGGATCACGTTGGATATTTTGCCACAGGCCTTTGCCGATGAAAATCTGAAGCTGCACTCGGCGGAAACCGCAGAAATGGTGATGTTGTACTTCAACAGTCTGGTAACAGACACCTTGCCGTTCAACAACACGCAGGTGCGCCAGGCGTTGTTTTATGCCCTGGATCGTCAGGCGATCGTGGATACCGTGCTGATGGGGCAAGCTATTATCCCACAGACGCCATTGCTGCCCGGCACGTGGGCCTATAACACGACGGACGTCCCGGCATATTCTTACAACCCGCAGCAGGCGCTTGATGTGCTGGATCAAGCCGGTTGGCGGCGCACGACCACCGCCGAACCGCTCCGTAATGCCGAGGGCGTCCCACTCGCCTTTTCGCTGATGGCGTCGAACGATGACCAGGATTTGGCGGTGGCGCGGGAAATCGTCAGGCAGTGGGCGCGCATCGGGGTCTCGGTGACCGTGCAAGCGGTACCCTCTCTGGCGCTTACCGGCCTGCTGGAATCACGCAGCTATAACGCGGCGCTGGTACACCTGATCATTCCTGGTGATCCCGACCCCTATCCATTGTGGCACGAGACGCAGGCGTTGCCGGGACAGGGGCAGAATTACACAGGTTTCCAAAACCGCCGCATCAGCGAAATCATCGAGCAGGCACGCATCACAGTCTTGCCAGCCCAGCGCATTGCCCTCTATCAAGAATTTCAGCAATTGTTCATGGCTGAAGTTCCGGCGCTTCCGCTCTATGTACCGGTCTACACATATGCCATCGATACACGTGTGAACGGCGACCAAATGGGGCCGTTGATGCGGACCGGGGATCGCTTTCGCACCATCGCCGACTGGTATGTTCTGCAACGGCGTGTGGTGGCAAGCCAACAACAACCGTAGCGTAGACTAAAAAAGTCTTGGCACGACTGATTTCTGACAAGATTTTTTGTTTTGCGCAGATTTCTGGACTGCCAGTCGCCATGGTAGACTTTTGTAGTCTGTTATCTTGTTTTTAACGCACTTTCAGGTATAATAACTTGGATATGTTTAACTAAGTTCTGGAGGAAAATTGGGTATGAGTGAGCAGTGGGTGTATTTAGCACGGAATGGTAAGGAAGAGTATGCCAAAATCCTGGGGCATACGCCAAGTCTTGATGAGATGAAGGTTTTGTTCGGCGGCAAGGGGGCTGGTCTGGTCGATATGACGGCAGCGCAAGCTCCTGTACCGCCGAGTTTTATTATTACGACGGAAGCATGTGTTGAGTATATGCATACGGGCGAGTTCCCCGAAGGGATGTGGGAACAGACGCTCGAGGCGATGAAAGAGCTTGAGGTGGAAACCGGCAAGCAATTTGGCCGCTCAGATAACCCGTTGTTGGTTTCTGTACGCTCCGGTAGCCGTGTTTCCATGCCCGGTATGATGGACACCGTCCTCAACCTGGGATTGAACGATGACACTCGCGCCGCGTTGGCGAAACTGACCGGCAACGAGTGGTTCTCCTATGACGCCTACCGCCGCTTCATTATGATGTTCTCCGATATCGTGATGGATTATAAGCGTGAACATTTCGAGCACAAACTCGAAGAATTGAAGGCTAAAGAAGGTGTCAAACTTGACACCGAGATCAGCTTGAATGGTCTTAAGTCGTTGGTGGATGAGTTCAAGAAGATGTACCGCACCAAGTTTGGCGAGGATTTCCCCACCGATCCCTATAAACAGTTGCGTCTATCGATTCGCGCCGTCTTCGATTCCTGGAATGGTGAGCGCGCTGTCGTCTATCGCGAGCACGAAGGCTATCCCCACACCTGGGGAACTGCCGTCAACGTCTGCACGATGGTCTTCGGCAATATGGGTGACGACTCTGCCACCGGCGTTTCTTTCAGCCGCAACCCCTCGACCGGCGAGAATAAGCTATACGGTGAATTCCTCATCAATGCGCAGGGCGAGGATGTTGTTGCAGGCATTCGCACACCGCTGAAAATCACCAGTCTGAAAGACATGATGCCCGAAGTATATGAGCAGTATACGCAGATCGTCGATATGCTCGAGAATTACTACCGCGACATGCAGGATATGGAATTCACCGTCGAGCGCGGCAAGCTGTGGATGCTCCAAACCCGTACCGGCAAGCGCACGGCATCTGCGGCGGTCACGGTGGCCGTGGAAATGGCTCAAGAGGGCCTCATCACCAAGGAAGAGGCCGTCATGCGCGTCAAACCGCTGGACGTTGACATGTTGATGCGTGACACGTTC
>JAFGFI010000040.1 GCA_016931185.1 Anaerolineae bacterium | reverse complement strand
GACACAGGCGTTGTCGCTCTGTGTTCTGGTGGTGCGCCTATGCTCGAGTTGTTCTGTATTTCTGATTTACAACCCATAGATAGAGTAGAAATAAGAAATTATGGTCTTTGTTTTATTAAACCAACAGAATAGAACTTTATAATTATTCACTTTAAAGTACTATAGGAGGGAAAAATAAAATCCAGATTTCATCTGACATATTCTTTTATCCTGGTCGTTTTTGTGCTCGTGAACGCCCCCATAGAGTTCGGGTTTGTGGACAGTTTAAAAAAGCCCGGCGGGAATATGACCGGTATTATCTATAGGATCCAAGAATCGAAGCGATTCGAATGGTTAATCACCTTGGCGCCCACCGCCAAACACGTCTATGTTCCTTATAACCCCGAGGATAAAGGCTCGGTAACAACACTGGCGGTAATCAGTGAAACAGCTAAAACACTCGGCCTATAGTTTTGACCCAACTGCGGCTGGAAAACAAACGGCGCGTCTGGCCGATCAAATTCTCCAAGGCGTTAAGCCGTCCGACTTGCCGGTAGAAATGACTGAATTCGGGTTAGTGATTAATCTGAAGACCGCCAATGCCATCGGCCTCAACATCCCGGATACCATTCTGCGCCGGGCCAACACCGTCATTCGCTAAATGCCTGAACTACCAGCGGGACAAAGCTAAAGACGACTTATAACGCGCGGCTGTTAGGCTGGTAAAGATAAACCGGCAATAAAACAGTAATAAAAAATCCATGAACAGGGAAAATGAGATGTTAATCGTTCGATCTACTATTGATGAGACCGGAATACTCCAAACAATAAGGGATAACTACGGTGGTTGTCTCCCCGGTGCGATATGCACATTTGAATACCGTGGACTCAATGATATTTACAAATATACAAATGGGAACCAATCCTTCTTTTTCAAAATCTACGCGAGAGAAGATATCGATAAGGGTGCTATTGAGGCTGAAATAGAGGTCGTAAATCGCCTGAAGCAGTCAGGGTTATCCGTTGCCTATCCTATATCCATGAAGGACGGACACTATCTCCTGCCCATTGAAACGCCGGAGGGTACTAGGTTTGGGGTGCTTTTCTCAGAAGCAGAGGGCATCCCCTGCAACAATGATATGCTAGATGAGCGAGAGATATTGGAGATAGGGCATCTGATATCAGACATGCACACAATGCTGGATGCTATTCCAATAGTTCCCCAACGCTGGAAACTCGATGATCGGCTATTCCTTGATCGTTCCATTGAAATATTAGAAAACTACAACAAGTTCAACCCTCATGTTGAGTTATCTTTTCTGAAGGATGTGGCGAAGGAGATCAAGGAACAAATTCAAGCCAAAGCCGGAAGCTGGAATTGGGGGCTTTGTCACGGAGATATCTACACAGGTAACATCCACAGGAGAAATGATGGAAATTTGACCATCTATGATTTTGACTTCTGCGGGTATGGCTGGCGTGCTTATGATGTGTCGCCGTTCCTGGGAAACTTTGGCACCGGAGTTCGTGAAGACGCTGTCGACAAACGAAAAAGACGGCTTGAATTTTTCCTTCGCGGATATCAGAACGCTGGTGGCCTTTCAGATTCCGAGATCGAGGCGGTCTATAAAATATTCGTTCCATTCCGACGAATCTTCAATATAGGTTATCTGTATGACGCGCTCCACTATGTTTGGGGCAACAAACTACGCAATGATCTCATTACCCACGATACCAGGTTATTGCACGAATGGATTGATTATTATTGGTAGCGAAGTTCGAATGGCAATGGGAAATGATTGAAGCCAAAACGCGATGGTTTCAACGCTTGTCCTTTGCGGAGCGTATGGATTTGCTATGTTGGTTTACGGATTGAGTGCCGGTTGCTAACCCTCAAATAAAGGAACAAAAAGACGCTCAACCAATTCAGGAGGTTCTCCGGTGCGAGTTGTGGTATACTTCGCCGCAACAGATTTGCTCAGTTGAGATAAAACATACCCTTCTCATGATGGCTATCTTGCACATTTTTGGGAAGTTCTTTCCCACGAACCCCGTGCCAGTTAGAAGTTTTGCTGTTTTGGTGTATAGTTACATTAAAGCGATGGCAAACAAAACCTTAGCTTTAATACTGGTTGCAGCGGACGCGCTTGCACCACCGGCCAGCGCAGGCGCCACGCGCACAAGGGGGACAGTTCTCGAAGGGGTGACGCCACATCGGCCGCGCCACTGCCCTCTATTGTTAGGTGGGGAGATAATGGATGAGAGTGTGGGATATTCATCCCGGCTATCTGAACCGTCAAAGTTTGCTTGGCGAACACCGTGAATTGCATGGGATTGTCTCAATTATTGTGAATGGGAAGAAAGGTTATGCTAACCATCCGGAGACCCTACGTTGGGTGGGGTATGATTGGGCACTTAGACAACGCCACAGGCTATTGGCCTGCGAGATGGCGTTGCGCGGATTTACAGATAAATCTCCTGTAACAACACATTCCAATGCGGGTTTGTGGCCGGAGATTTACCTGGATACGCCGGCCCGTCAGTTCGAATTGCTTGCCGATAAATATGTGGATAGAGAAGCGGGGCGTATACCCTTGCCGAAAAACCTCCCACAACTCTGGCAGCAACATAAGTATTCGGTTCTAGCGCGAAACCCGCAACTGTATCAGAAGATCGGACAGGATGTAGCCCGGAAGCAGTGGGCATTTTCGGATTTAGCGTTGCTGTTAACGACAATCTTGCGGGAGCAACCTACGGAAGGGGGCATTCGAAATGTGGTTCAACATATGTGGGGGTATGTTTCCGAGGGATCTTTGGAGAATCAAGGGATAATAGCAAGATGGTCAGTACGGGAATTACTTATAGAGACACAAACACGTGCTATGGCGTCGAAGGTTTCGTATTTGATAGCCTCTACCGCTTTGAGCGAGTTGCTGGTGTGGTTACCGGAGGCATAATCCCATAATGTACGGTTACAACGAATTTCGCAATATCCTCATCAAAGCTTGGGAAAGCGTGCTAACGTTCATTGCGGTCGACGCCGCTTCGCGGCTTGCAGGTGGTACCGGTTGCACGTTATAAGATATCTTCTGAAGGTGCCACGTCACACACGCAACGCGGCTGAATGTTACCGTTAGCCGTCATGAAACAGGAGTCGTTATTTAAGGAGTGTGAAGAACATATGAAAATACAAAGCGACATTATAATTGAGGTCAAAGACTTAGTCAAGCAGTATGCCGATGTAACGGCTGTAGATCATATCTCCTTCGAGATTCACCAGGGTGAGATCTTTGGGATTGTAGGCCCGAACGGCGCCGGCAAAACAACCACAATCGAGTGTCTTGAGGGTATGCGTTCCCCCGACAAAGGCACTGTGCGCGTGCTGGGGATGGATCCGCAACGTGACGGCTATCAATTACGAGAACGTATCGGTGTGCAGTTACAGGAATCCGCTCTGCCGGAGCGGATCAAGGTTTGGGAAGCGTTGGATATGTTTGCCTTCTTCTACTCTCGTTGGGTAGATTGGCATCCCCTGTTGGAGCAGTTAGGACTGGTGGAGAAATCCAATACCCCGTTTGCCAAACTCTCCGGAGGACAAAAACAGCGCCTCTTCATTGCCCTGGCGTTGGTTAATGATCCCGATGTGGTTTTTCTGGATGAACTCACTACAGGTTTGGATCCTCAAGCCCGCCGGGCGATGTGGGATTTAGTGCGCGGGATTCGCGAGCGCGGAAAGACGGTTCTCCTAATTACGCATTTTATGGAGGAAGCCGAGCGATTATGTGATCGGGTAGCGATTATAGACCACGGCAGGATTGTGGCGCTGGACACACCGGAGAATCTAATTCGCTCCCTGGGAGTGGAAAATCGGGTAATTTTCAGCGTGGACGACTCTTTTGACAAGCAGAGACTGCAAATGCTCTCCGGCGTTGACCGGGTAGAGCAAATTGGGGAGCGCATTGTGGTCTATGGGCGAAGGGATGGACTAGTCGGCGAAGTTGTCAATGCGTTGGAGGGCGGCGGCATCCGGTTCAGGGATCTAAGGACGGAACAACCATCTTTAGAAGATGTGTTCCTGGCACTGACCGGAAGGGAAATGCAGGAGTAAGGAGGAATATGATGCGCGGTTTATGGAAACTAACCTTGATGGAAGCAAAACTATACTTACGGGAGCCAATGGCTGCATTTTTTACTTTGGTTTTCCCGTTGATGCTGCTTTTCATTTTTGGGAGCATTTACGGTAACGAGCCTGCCGAATTCTTTGGTGGTCGTGGTTCAGTGGATGTATCGGTGCCCGCCTATATGGCGATGATTATCGGCACTGTGGGATTGCTTTCTATTGCGATCAACATTGCCTCATACCGAGAGTTCGGTATCCTGCGACGTTACCGGGCCACGCCGCTCCGGCCGTATGTTATCCTGGCGGCTACGGTTCTGGTCAATTTCGCCATGACATTTTTGGGCACAGCCCTATTGGTTATTGCTGCTAAATTGGCCTACAATCTACGTTTTGAGGGAAATGCGCTACTGGTCATAGCAAGTTTTGTTCTAGCAGCGTTGAGTTTCTTTGCTCTGGGTTTTGTAATTGCCAGCCTGGCGCCCACCACGCGCGTGGCTCAGGTAATGGGGATGGTGGTCTTTTACCCTATGCTCTTTCTTTCCGGCGCAGCCATTCCCCAGGAAGCTATGCCCGAAAATATTCGCTCTGTGTCTCAATTTCTACCCCTGACCCACGTGGTCAGGCTCTTGCAAGGGATGTGGTTTAACACGCCATTAAGTGAGTATCTGGTAGAGGTCGCGGTACTAATCGGGATGTTGATTGTAGGAACGATCATCGCAGCACGGACATTCCGTTGGGAGTAAGACTTGATACCCCCTGTGCTTGCAGCAGTCAGTAGAAAGGGGGTCTAGTAGGGCTATTGCATTTGGGCGTGTTTCATTTGAGTTAGTGGGGGTCTCAGAGGTCAAATGTCAAACGTCAGACGTCAAAATGCGCTCCCGTTTGACGTTTGACGTTTGACGCAAACACAATTGAGGTCAAATGCGATAGCCCTGATAGAGCTAGACCTTTAGTTCCTCAATCAGAAAAACTATGATAGAATTCACTGCTAATGCCAGAATCATACACTGTTGAGGATATGCTAGATGAAGGCTTCTTGATAACAGCTTATCCTACAGACACAATCGAAGAAGGAGAAAAAATATACCCCAGGTGAAAGTCTATTTCAAGTCGGTAATACGCTGATTGTATGGTTGGATAATCCGCAGAACGAATACAGTTTTATGTTGAAGGGACTTTCTCGCAGCCGCGCGGCAGGTGATGCCTATCGTTGGGCGCGCGTGCAAGACAAGGATAGAGCAACGCAAAAGAATGGTTTCTTACCTAAAGTCATGGAGGATACAATGCTAAAATTAAACAGGTTCCGCTACAATCATCACCCTTCTGGGATGAAAATGTTGGCAAATTTTATTCAATGTGGATTTTCAGTGGCACTAGCCTGCATAATCTTTTTCTCGGGTCGCCTGTCCCCGGCCAGCGCGGCGGGAGGTACCATTTATGTCAAGGCTGACGCAACCGGGGCCAATAACGGCACATCTTGGACCGATGCGTTTACCAGCCTGGAGCCAGCCCTGGTGGCGGCCACTTCCGGCGACCAGATCTGGATCGCACAGGGGGACTATCAGCCGACCAACCTGCAAACGCCGGGAGATCCGCGCAGCGCGACCTTCCTCTTGAAGGACGGCGTGGCTCTGTATGGTGGTTTTGTCGGGGAGGAAAGTCAATTGGATGACCGGGATTGGGCCACGCATGTCGTAACCTTGAGCGGCGACCTGGGCGTTGTGGGAGATCGCGCGGATAACGCCTATCACGTTGTGACCGCCAATGGCGTCAACGGGACCGCGCTCCTGGATGGCGTTACCATCACGGGCGGCAATGCCGACCTGGTCAGCGACACGGATCCGAAAGGGCGCGGTGGCGGGATGTTCAACCAGAGTGCCAGCCCAACGCTCAGCCACGTGATTTTCTACAGCAACACCGCCCACCTGGGCGGGGGGATGGGGAGCTTAGCTCAGAGCGCTCCCACCCTCAGCCAGGTGACTTTCACCGAAAACAGTGCCAGCTATGGCGGCGGTATCTATAACCAGGATGCCAGCGGCGTGACTTTCAACGATGGCCTGATCGCGCAGAACAACGTGACGGCCGCCGGCGGTGGCATTTACAACTACATGGATTGTTGGAACATCCTGAACAACGTCACCCTCCAGAGCAACCAGGCGGGCACCAGCGGCGCGGGCCTCTTCAATTATAAGGCCGCGGTGACGATCACGGCTTCCTCCTTCATCAGCAACACCTCGGACAACGTGGCCGGGGGGTTGTATAACGGCGTCTCCAGTATGGCGCATGGGGGGCTGCCCAGCTCCGCACACCTGACCGGGGTGACCTTTCGCGGCAATCGCGCCAAAAATGGCGGCGGCATCAGCAACGCCAACAGTAACCTGACGATTCTATCGGGGCGCTTTGAAAACAATCACGCCGATAGCTGCGGCGGCGCGCTCATAGATGGGGGCGATTTTTTCAACATTGCGGGAACGGTCATCAATGACACGATTTTTGAGGGCAATGTCGCCGTGAATTTTGGGGGCGGCGTGTATTACATGGGCGGCGCCACCCGGATAACCAACTCGACCTTCCGCCGGAACCAGGCGCTGGCCAATTCCGGGGGGGCAATGGCCCTGGAGAGTGTCCACAGCCGCGGGGTGTTTACGAACGTCGTCATCGTGGAAAATCAGGCAGCGCTGCGGGGTGGCGGCATCTATATGGTCGGCGGCTCTCCGGAAGTCAGCAATGTATCAATCCTCAGCAATACGGCCCAGATGGGCGGCGGTTTGTATGCGATGGAATTGCCAGACTGCCCGGAGGATGGGTACTGTAGCGTGGTCATCTTTGACCACATGCTGTTCCAGGGGAATTCCGCCACGATTCGAGGCGGGGGTATTTTCAGCTACGATATTATCGTGCGTCTGGATCAGAGCGCGCTAATCGGCAATATCGCCCCAGAAGGCGCCGGATTTGCTACCGAGATATTCAATGACACCTGGGTCAATGCGCGGCTGCGGAACGTGACCCTCAGCGGGAACCGGGCGATCAGCTCGACGGGGGCCGGTGGGGGCGGGGTTTTAATTCTGGACGGGGAAGTCCGCCTGGTGAATACCACCATCTCGGACAACAGCACAGCTTCGACCTCCGGCGCGGGCGGGGTCGTCCTCCAGCCCGGCGCTACCGCAATATTGATCAATACGCTCATTGCCGGTAACACCTCGG
>JAFGFI010000509.1 GCA_016931185.1 Anaerolineae bacterium | reverse complement strand
TTCCAGCAGAACTTCTCATCCACGGCGAGATAGTTAGCAAAGGCGCCTGGGATAGTAAATCCCAGTTCTTCCAAATTCGTGCAGTGATTGGGATAGCCATTGCGGCATGGGATACAACGACCGCACCAGATCATCTCTTCCACTGTTACCATATCGCCGACTTTGAGCAATTTTACCTCGCTGCCGACCTCTACTACCTTGCCGGAGAACTCGTGGCCCAGGATAGTGGGGAACTTCGTCAGTCCAGGATAGAGAATATAGTTATCCTTGTCTGTCTCGTAGAAGTGCATGTCCGATCCGCAGACGCCACATGCTTGGACTGCCAATACGACTTCCTGCGGTCCCGGCTGGGGGTCAGGCCAGTCCCGTACTTCCAGCTTGGGATAACGCCATATACTGTTCCCTGTGATTGCCTTTCCCGTCTCCTTCTCCCAATCTGACAGCGGGTACTCCGGTCGCGGATCCCACTTTGCATCTAATACTAATCCTTTCATTGAACTTACCTCCTAAGCTATAGATTGATGCACACGTGTGCATTGATACTTCAAAAAACTCTTCAATGATTTAAATTCAGTAACTTTGTGTCCCAAAGATCACGAAAGAGATGTTGAGAATTTTTTTTGTTTTCGCGCACAGCCCGAAAACAAAAAATCCCTTTTTAACTTTCTCTAATTATCTTCTGCGTAGTCTCCAGCGCTTCTCCAAAGTAGTCAACGAAACCCGGTTTGATCTCCAGGATAACATCACGATCATAATCCGGCATCGCTGCGAAGACATCACGCAAGGGGATTTCACCCCAGCCCGGCGGCATATGGAGGTCGGCTTCTCCGAAGGGCCAGCGGTCGGATTCCGAGCCAAAACCCCGGTCCAGGCGTCCGAAGTTGTCGTGAGCATGGATGTGCTTTGTCCAGGGGGCAGCTTTGCGGATGGCGTCCATAAAATCGAAGTCAAACGCGCGCGCTGCAATAAACAGATGCCCCACGTCCAATGTCATGGCGATGTTGGGATGTGCGATGACCTCCAGTTGTTCTACTACCGGCTCAATGCGCAGCCGGGCGTGATGTTTGAGTAAGTCACTGGCAGGATGTCCTAATCGCGCCATGAGATCGTATTCCCATTGATGTGGGTCGCCGTTCTCCACACCGATAAGCACCCCGGCATCCGCTGCCAGTGGGGCCAGCGATTTCAATGCTTCAATTTCCTGTTGTGCCCCCGCAACCAGTTCTGCATCGCTCAACAATGCGCGCCGTACCCCGTGCCGGGCATCATCCAAAGCCTGCAACCCGCTATGATAGACGATGCACGATGCCTTCATCGCACGCGCCACCTCAATCTGGCAGCGCATAATCTGGCGGCAGAGATCGTGACGAGGATCGTAGGCCAGATTTAGACGCATCAGGCCGTGGATGGTGTAATGTAAATCAAAGTGTCTGATCACAGCCAAGAAATTTTCCAGGCGCGGGCGGTGAAGTTCACCGTTGATAATCAATGTGAACGGCGAGATATCAATCTCTACTAATTGAAACCCTAACTCAGAAGCATACGCTAACCCCCGTTCCAGTTGTTGCAATAGCCCAATGCCGCGCATATCCCCCACGGCAATACCAATGTGACGTACATGTGACATTTTGTAGTTCCTTGCTCCATCATTTGAAATTTAAAAAATTTACGTAAAACGTAATGCGTCAATCTCAAAAATCTTTCTAACTTCTAACTCTTAACCCGCAACTTTTGACTTCGTCGCCCCATATTTTCAAGTTTTATGCCGGTTTATTTCTTCTCGATCTCACACAGCGCAACCGGTCTTCCTTCTTGATAGGATTTCTGCGCTGCTTTGCCCATTACCACCGGAACGCGCCCATCTATGCCGATCACGGGCGGGGATTGATCCCGTTGCACGCACTCAATAAATGTTACCATCTCGGCGATGTAGGAATCAATGTAGCGCTCCATAAAGAAATTTAGCGGCAGGTCCCGATAGACTGTTTGCGCGTTGCTGACTACGGCTGTATTGGGATAGACGTTGTCGGCCCGGACACTTCCTCCACTGCCGAAGACTTCCACGCGCTGGTCATAACCGTAGACAGCTTGGCGGCTGTTGTCAATGGTCCCTAAGACGCCGTTATCAAAGTGCAGTGTGATAATTGCCGTATCAATGTCGCCGGCCTCCCCGATAGCCGGATCTACTTTCACCCCACCCGCAGCGTAGATGCTTTGTACCTCGCAGCCGGTAAGATAGCGTGCCATATCAAAGTCGTGGATGGTCATATCCAGGAACATCCCTCCCGACACCTTGACATAAGCAATCGGCGGCGGTGAAGGATCGCGACTGATGATGTGTAAAAGCTGCGGTTCTCCGATCCGGCCTTCTTGAATCATATCGTGAACCCGCTTAAAGTTAGGGTCGAAACGACGGTTGAAGCCGATCTGCAATTTGACCCCGGCAGTGTCCACGGCTGTGAGTGCGCGATCAATGCGGGCCAGATCGAAATCGATGGGTTTCTCACAGAAGATATGTTTCCCGGCGGCAGCCGCCTCTTCAATCAGGTGCGCGTGGGTATCAGTACTGGAACAGATAACCACGGCCTCGATATCGGGATTGTCCATAATGACGCGATGATCCTGCGTCGCAGTGGGAATATTGCAGGTCGCGGCGCACTGCTGCGCTGCGTTCAAGACAATATCCGACACGGCCAGCACCCTGGCTTGGGGAATGCGGTGTGCTAAATGTTCAGCGTGCAGCTTCCCAATCCGACCCGCTCCAATAATACCGACGTTTACTTTTGATGGCATAGTTCCTCCCTGTACGAATTGCGAATTACGTTTGACATATCACGTTTCACGCACCGTCTTGTACTCTCACGGCACACCAACTCCGGTGCTATGAGCTGGTTTTCCACTTCTTGTTCGTTCAGCAAGTCCAGCACCATACGCATAGCGCGCTGCCCCATCGTGCGCCTGGGCTGCCGGATAGTGGTCAAGGGTGGGGTGATGTATTGAGCCATATCAATATCGTCAAAACCGACCAAGCTGCATACCTTGGGCACAGCAATCCCCTGTTGGTGGCAGGCTAACAACGCGCCCACCGCCACACGGTCGTTGTAACAGAAGATAGCAGTCACCCCGGTTGCAAGCAATTGTGGAAAGTATATTCGTCCAGCCTCGACATCCCCACTGGCTTGCACTACGTCTGCCGGGATGATGAGAACATACTGCACCGGCAATGGTAGTTTTGCCCCGGCGAGCGCGTCTTGGTATCCTGCCAGGCGTTGTTGATCGGAACGCTGGCGATTGCCCAGCCCCAGGTAGCCGATCTGCGTGTGTCCCAAGGCTAAAAGGTGATTGACGGCTAACCATGCTCCCCGGTGGTTATCTACCGCCACTGAAGCGAACAAGGTTTGTTCCTCCACGGCCTGGTGGTTGACCAATACCACGGGCACGCGGATGCGTTTCAGGCGCGCAGTATAATGATTGCTAAGGCGTGATGCGGCGACAATAATGCCATCCACGCGGCGGCGGTGAAACATCTCGATCACCTCTAATTCACGTTCCGGGTCATTGTGAGATGCGGTGACGAAAATACTCAGCCCCGCTTCACTGGCAACTTCATCCACACCTTCGATCACATCCCCGAAAAAAGGATCGGAGAGTGAAGCCACCACCAATCCAATCGTGTCGCTGTGCCGGGTCTGCAAGCTTTGGGCGACCGCGTTGGGGATATAACCCATCTCCTCGGCGAGCGACTGGATCCGCGCGCGTGTCTCTGGACTGATGAGCGGGTTGTTGTTCAGCGCGCGGGAGACGGTACTGTGCGCCACCCCGGCAGTGCGGGCAATATCCTTGATAGAAACGCGAGATTTGGTCATCATGTATCCTAATGCACACGTGTGCATTAGGATTATATAGGAGTTTGAGCGATTGTCAAGATAGAAGTATAGCCAGGGCTATCGCATTTGGATGGTGTTCACCTTCCCGGAAGCTACCAGCGGCCTAGTCAACCCGAAAATTTGCAGCATGACTACGTGTTTGGACTACATGATATGTTGGTAGCTTCCGGGAAGGTGCGAACTAAGACTTCGGTTTCAAATGCGATAGTCCTAGAGCGAGCCATTGTGATGTGGCTCAGTATTGAGGATTTCCTTTAATGATCTGAGAAAGGTATGGCCGCCCTCTTCTAAATTACCCGCGACGGAGAAGGTGAGAGTGTGTATCCGAATCTGTCCAACAGGGGTTTTTAATGGGAGAACTTGTAAATCCGTGGGATAGATCAAACATGCATCCTGGCACTGTTTGAGTTCTGCATACATTACAACTTGGGATAGATCACTTTGTGAGGGCACATCGGGCGCTTTGTATTTAGTATCCAGGACGCATATAGGGCTTTGCGTCTTTGTGTCATACAACGTGAGATCAATGTTGAAGCGCAAGTTTTGATGCTCTCCGATGGTAACGGTGTCTTGAGCTTTAAGTTGAAAGCGTGCCGGGTCGAGATTGCGCGTGAGCCACTCGGCGACAAATAACTCATAAAGACGGGCCATATTGACTAAAAAGGGGATGAAGGTATGCTCCCCCACTTTGTGACTGGGGCCACTGTGTTCGAGGAAGAAACGACAGAGCGCGTGCATGGGGTGATAATCCGCGTTGAGGCGGTGGTAGAGACGCGCTACACAGTCCTGTGGGGTATAGGGATGCAGTGTGGCGAGGCCCTGTAGGGCGCGATAAGCCTGGCGAATGGCAGGCAAAGTATATTCTGTGCAGATACCGCTATGCAGGATGTGGCGCAACGTCCAGGCCAGGATTTGGTTGTCGGCAATATCGGCTGTGTGGTCTTCGTAGTGGCAACGCAGATGCGGGTCGCAGGGGTGCTGCATTAAATAGCGCATATCCACGCGTCCGGAGACATAGGGCAGTTGATCCGCGCGATCCAGATAGGCGCGGTAAAAGCCTTTGCGCCCGCGTTCCAACACGCGGAGGGCCAGGATATGTGCCAACCGCTCGTAGAACGCTTCCAGGGATTGACATTGCATCAAATCAGCATCCAGGAATTGGAAGCTCTTTAAACGATAGGCATATTCTAACATCCCGAAAAGGTTGTGAAGCGGAACTTTGGGTTTTAGCACCAAGCTGAGACGCTCATCAAGAGGAATATAGCCCACCCATCCTTGAGATGTTAAGGCCCACCGGTTATGAGTTTTGGGAGAGGGAAACTCGACGTTAACTTGCGAACCGTAATCGCGATAAAGCCGTTCTCCCACATTGTAAGGAATGTGTTCGCGCGCAATGTAAGTGGTTTCGTATTCTTTGAGTGAAAGGGTCGCCGCGTTTGTGTTGTTCATGGCAGTACGCATGATGCGATCTTTTCCCGGTAGTCGGATTTCATACATAACAAGTATAACGCGAATTTGATAATTGAACAAAACCCACGGGGTGTCCGTCAAAGTTTTGCAGCAGCGACTCAGATTGGGCCAGTTTTAGCACGCGCTATCTGGTGTGGGGCCGATAGTTAACCTAAATCGCGCGGTATGTACGGTTGTTAATAAACTGGCCCAATCTCCTGCAAAACTTTGATGCCCCCCTAAACCCACAAGATATCCAACACAAAAAAAGGCACACTTGATTAAGTGTGCCTTTGCTAAATGGGTCGTGCAGGATTCGAACCTGCGGCCCTGGGCTTAAAAGGCCCCTGCTCTACCGGACTGAGCTAACGACCCACGCGCGGGGCATAGTATAGCATGAGCGGCGGAGTTGTCAATGTACGAATACAGACTATGATAGGTTGTTATGGTTTATAAACGCTATTTATTAACGTGTGGCTTGATTACAATGATGAGTTTGTGGCTTACCGGGTGTAATTTCTTGGGTTTGCGACGTCCTCAAGTTATCAATCACGTGCCTCCAGAACTTGCTGTGGATATGGCGGCTTTCAGTGCCGCCGGGTGTATGCCGGAGGAATATGGTTGGACTTGTGCCGAGGATTCTCCACTCGCGGATCTGGACTGTGATTTATTGTTGGAACCCTCTGCCTTGTTAGGCACGTTAGATCCGGCCTATCCGCTGATGCAGTGTGTGATTTATCCCTATAGTGCAAAGCACGACGATCCCGAAACTCTATTAACCCAGATCGAAGCGGAGGGATATTTTTATAACGAGGGGTGTAAATTCCCGGCCTATATACGCTACATCGTGTTCCGGGATGGCGCGTTTCAACTGCTCAATGACCTGGCCGACCTGCAAGCCCTGTTTGCACCGATTACGTCGGCAGAAGAAGCCTTAAGTTACGCAATGGCGGCGACCGGGTATTCGGCTTATTATGGCTTGGAGATTGAACGTGGATACCACTACTTTGCCAATACCCTGGAGGATACACAGGTTACTGGAACGGAAGCAGATGGGTATACGGTTCATCTTTTCTATTACCAGTTCTGTGGGTGCGGCCCACATACTACATCCTCAATAGATGTTCAGGTTTCTTTAACAGGTGAGATCGACATTGGCGAGTTTCTCCCCGCATTTAAAGATCCAACCGAGGATAACCTGTGTATAGATTAGCCTGTAGAACAGATAAGAATGTCTGTCTGATAGGTTAGAAAACCACTTATTTCTGAAGGAGAAGATAGTTGGCAATGTGTTGGACGTCTTTGCGGTATAAAACGCTGGCTTGCCTGGGGATAGGCGGGCTTTTGTTGTGTGCCGCGTGTTCATCTCCATCCCCCCTGCTACCGGGTGATGGCGTGGCAACTGCATTACCCCCGGCGGTACAACCCACATCTCCACCCAAGGCGCAGGTGGAGCAGATTGAATTAGTGGCATTAGACACGTTCCCGGTACAGGTTCACGTGCTGACTAAGGGGCATCTGCCTGATGGCTGCACTGAAATAGACCGTGTGACCACCGGCGGGGATTTGAGCAGCAAGTGGCTCTGGGTGGAGATCACGATCAAAAAAACCCCCAGGGTTCTTTGTGCTACAGAGCCGGTGCCATTCATTGAAAATGTTCCCCTGAATACCCGGGGGTTACCCGCAGGCACCTACACGGTAGAAGTAAATGGAGTAACCGATCATTTTATGTTAGAAGTGGATAATGTACCGCAGGGGGTATCATCCACGGCACAGGATGTAGTACAGGTGGATATGGCCGACGCAGGATTGCTGATTACCATTCCTGCCGGTTGGCAGCGTGTTGAGGCAAATGTTCCATTTTTCAATGGTGCCCCGTTGGGAAATGGCGCGTGGTCTCCAGATGGTGGTGTGTCACGTATAGGTCTGCGCTGGATGGATATTACGACAGGTTGGACGCCAGAGTTACTGTTGGAAGGTGATATTGAGGTTGTGGGACGGCAATCGCTCGACTTGCGCTGGGCTGGGGCGGTAGTTTACGATGTACTCGCCTTTAACCCGGATAGTGTGCAACGCCATATTATCGTGCCCTACCGGGATGTAATTGCTTACGATTTCTATGCCATCGCAGTAGACGAAGCCGTCTTACAATCCTTGATGGCGGCGCAAGATGATATGGCTTATTCGGCGATTCTACACGGCACACCGGGCGCTGGATCTGCTATTATCAGGGGAGTGGTGTGGAAAGATACTTGCGATATTGTGGAAGGGCAACCTCCTTCCGAGGGATGTGTGGTTACAGATGAGGGCGGTTATCGTGCTGATGGGCAGTTCAACAGCCAGGAAGCCCGGCTGCCAGGTATCCTTGTTGAACTTTGGAGTGGCGCGTGTCCGGGGAGTGATTTACTTGCCACCACCATCAGCAATGAGGCCGGCGAATATCGCTTTGAGGCGTTGTCTACCGGCACTTATTGCGTTTGGGTAGATGCGCAAGCAGAAGCTAATGCCACCATTTTAGGCGCGGGACGCTGGACCTATCCCGCGCTCGACATAAGCGACATAACCGTTACTTTGCGCGACATCCACGCCGAAGTCTATGCCTATTTTGGATGGGATGGGGAATGAGTCAGGAGTTGCAGGTTAAGAAACGACTCCCTTCCTCTACATAAGTCTATGAAGTTTAGCAATAAAATGGGGGGCATTTAAGTAAACGAGTACGTCAAGCGTCAAACGTTAACATGAGTTGACGTTTGACGTTTGACGCTTGACGCTGATACGTTTTTCAACTGAGATGAAACACACCTAAATTAAATCTATTGGACTACAAAGTTATAGGTTCCCGATCCCAATTCAAACACAGCAATGCCGCGCTCGTACTTCACAAAGTCCACCCCTTCAGCTTCTGTAGCTAACCCATCACCCTCGCGGATGGTGTAGGGATTCGATGTTGGGAGTTCTAAGGTGGCAGTAGTGTTAGCGGGTACGGTACAGACATAGCGAACACAGGTATCTTCGCCCATACCATCAGTCTCAATTTGCCACCCGCTCTCAATGCGCCCGTGGATAGAGGCATAGCCGGCTTTGGCGTAAGTGTATCCTCCGCCAGGGCGCGGGCGAAGTAAGATGTGTTTGTAGCCCGGTTCCCCGGCATCAATGCCCGCGACAACGCGATAGAGCCATTCCGCAATCGCCCCATAGGCATAATGGTTGAAAGAGTTCATCCCCGGATCGTGGATGCCATCCTCGCGGGTATAAGCATTCCAGCGTTCCCACATTGTTGTCGCCCTATTGTGGATCATATAGAGCCACGATGGATAGGTTTCGTTATTCACCAGGTGATAGGCTACATCTAGGTGATCTGTTTCCGCCAGGACAAAACAGAGTGGTGGCGTGCCCAGGAACCCGGTCGCCAGATGCCCTCTGCGACGCTCGATCGCGTGTACTAGATACTCGGCAGCCGCCGTGCGCAGCGCGTCGGGTAGCAGGTCATTGTCTAGCGCCATAACGTAAGCTGTCTGAGTGTTCGTCTCAATCCGCCCTTCTGGCGCAACGTAAGCCGTGATATAACTCTGTTTGATCGTTTCAAACAGTGCCGTGTACGCATCCGCTTCCGCCATATAGCCGATAGCCTCGGCCATTTCTGCCATCATCCGCGCGATCTTAGCCCAATAGGCTGTAGCGATTTGCTCTGCCGAACTTCCCCCCTCTAGTGCGACCCAATCACTGTAGTTATTGTTCAGTCGTCGGGTGCGTAAATAGAAGGGGTTGGCTTCAACAATGTAGTTCATCCAACGTACCATTGCGTCCCAATGCTTTTCAATGAGGCGGGTATCGCCGTAGACGCGATAAAGTGTCCAGGGGATGATGATGCCCGCGTCACCCCACGCAGGCGCGCCGGCACTCAGCCCCCCAATGTTGGGCGCAATATCGGTAAACGCGCCATTGGGTAGTTGCGCGTCGGCGTAATCATCCAGCCACTTGGTGAAGAAAGCCGCCACATCCATATTAAAGCTGGCTGTTCGGCAGAAGATCTGCGCGTCGCCCGACCATCCCAAACGTTCATCGCGCTGCGGGCAGTCAGTGGGGATGCTGATAAAGTTACCGCGCTGTCCCCAGACGATGTTGCGCCATAGTTGGTTGATCAATGGGTGAGAACATTCGAAGGTGCCCGTGTAGGTCATATCGTTGTGCATAACGTGCCCGGTAACTGTATCAAGGTTGGGTGTGCCGGGATACCCGGTCATTTCTACGTAGCGGAATCCATGATAGGTAAAATGCGATTCGTACACTTCTTCTCCCTGTCCGCTGCAAATGTAATCATCGGTGGCGCGCGCGCTGCGTAAGTTGGCCGTGTGCAAACTGTCATCAGGCTCCAACATCTCGCCAAAACGCAGACGAATTTCTGTGCCGGCTTCGCCTGTGACCTTAAGTACCACGCGCCCCGCGATGTTTTGACCCAGATCAAAGATAAAAACACCGGGAGTTTGTTCTGTAACACTTACCGGCACGATCTCCTCGGTCACGCGGATGGGTGGGTCGGGTTGGCCAACCAGGGCCACCTTGGCCTCACGGGGTTCGACAATAACGGGATTCCATACATGGTCATTGAAGCCCGGCGCGTCCCAGCCGGGAAATTCTAGCCGGGCATCGTAGCGCTCGCCCATCTGGATATCGCCAAAGCGGATTGGCCCGTTGGCAGTAGCGCGCCATTGTTCATCTGTGACGAGGGTGTGGGTGCTGCCATCATTGTATTCAATGACCAATTGTAACAACACGCGTGGATATTCGCCGTACATTATGTGCATTCCCCGAAAGCCCAGGTAACCGCTGTACCAGCCATCCCCCAGTGTGATGCCAAGCACATTGTCTCCTGGTTGCAAAGCTGTGGTCACATCGTAAGTTTGCACCTGGAGACGGCGCTTGTAGTCGGTCCAACCGGGTGCGAGTTCTGCATTGCCAATTCGCTGCCCATTGAGCGAGGGAATATAAACACCCTTCGCCGTTGCATAGAGTGTGGCGCGGGCTATTGGCTGTTTCACCGTAAAGGCACGGCGCAGGTAGACGGCGGGATGCATCCCTAACTCCGGCTCTGGCTCTGGATCGAGACCGATCCACTGCGCTTGCCAATCCTCAGCACGGAGCAAGCCCATCTGCCAGGAGGCCGGTTCGCTGTAGGCTGTTAAATCCCCATAGCCATCCCAAACACGTACCTTCCAGTAACACCTCTGTCCTGAGATTAGAGGGTGGCCGGCATAAGCAATGTGCGTGGTCTGGCCGGAGATCACACATCCACTATCCCATAAAGTACCCCGGTTGGCATCCAGCTCCTCGCGGCTGCCGGCGACCAGGATTTGATATGCGGTTTGGGCTTGATTACGCTCCTCAGAAGTTACAATCCAGCTCAGACGGGGGGTGGGAACCGTAATTCCCATTGGGTTAATAAGATACTCGCAGGTTAGGCGAGTAGGTATGAGTTTTGTGGACATAGTTTGCTCCTTAATGTAAATTTGATAAGTTGTTGGTCGTTAGTATAGCATACAAACTGTATTATAAACATTACTTAGTGAATGGTGATAAGTGTCTGTACTACGTGTGACATTTGACATTGTTGAACTTCTGATCATAATTGGGGTGGGGATTAGCGTGTACAGGATTATGTCTAAAATTCTTCATAACAGAAGGGGGAAATGAATAATGAAATTGCGAAAACTTGGTTTCTTTTTGATGTTGGTAGCTGTGCTTATAACGAGCCTGGCTACAGGATGCCAGTCACAATCGGAGAAGATCGTGGTCGCTACCGATGCGACGTGGCCGCCGATGGAGTATGTTGATGAAAATAAGGCTATTGTAGGATTCGACATTGACTTTATGAACGCTGTGGCGAAGGAAGCGGGTCTCGAAGTCGAGTTCAAAAATGTGGCGTGGGATGGCATTTTCGCTGGCCTGGCGGCGGGCGAGTACGATGCCATTATCTCGTCTGTGACGATTACGGATGAGCGAAAGGAAAAATACGACTTTTCCGAGCCATACATTAACGCCGGTCAGATCGTGGTCGTGGCGGCAGATAGTGACATCACCGGGCCTGAGACATTGGGCGGGCGTACGGTCGGCGCGCAGATCAGTACCACCGGTGCGTTTGAAATTCAAAAAATGTCGGATGTGACGTTGAAGGAATACGACGAAGTTGGGCTGGCGTTTGAGGATCTGGTGGCCGGGCGGATTGACGCGGTGGTCTGCGACACACCTGTGGCGGCGGATTTTGCGCTCCAGCGTGAGGAGTACAAGGCCAAGCTCAAGATCGTCGGCGACTCATTCACCGATGAGTGGTACGGTATGCTCGTCCAGAAAGGAAATAGTGAGCTATTGGAGAAAATCAATCGAGGTCTGAAGGCTGTGCAGGATAAGGGCATTGACAAAGAGCTAGAGGAAAAGTGGCTCCGGTAGAAGTCGAATGTTTGGGTGTAGGGTGTGAATCCGCTAATCTCCACTTTTGCTGAGTCCCAGAAGTTGATATCAAAGGGGAGGACGCACTTTAATTTTTATTAAAGTGCGTCCTCTCGAAAGAAAGGAGGAAAATTGCATGAAGGCTGTTGATTCTCATGCTGCTAAGCCGCCCGCCCACGCGCATCTTATTCAAGATGACAGCGCTGCCATTCCCCGCGAGCGCAGTTTAGTGGTCGCGTGGTGGATTGCCGTTATTATGGCCCTGGTGTTTATTATTGGGGCGACGATCTTCAAACCCGATCCTTATTGGGAAATTGTACGGTTTATTGGGGATGGGTTGGTTATTACGTTTGAAATTACCATCGTTTCCATGACGTTAGCTTTAATCTTGGGGTTATTTGCAGGATTGGGGCGTACAGCGCGGAATCCGGTTTTTAATACACTGGCTTCTCTGTACGTGGAAGTGATTCGTGGTATCCCGTTGTTGGCGCAACTTTTTTGGATTTATTATGCTATGTCCCGTTTTATCCGTTTAGGTCCCAATGTTTCAGCCGTGTTGGGATTGACGATCTGTTATGGGGCGTACATCGGGGAGACCTTTCGGGGGGGCATCCAGTCCATCCCTAAAGGGCAGATGGAGGCCGCGCGTGCATTGGGGCTGACCCGCGCCCAGGCGATGCGTTATGTCATTATCCCGCAGGCCGTGCGTGTCATTTTACCTCCTGTGGGGAATGAGTTTATTGCTATGCTCAAAGACTCCTCCCTGGTGTCTGTGTTGGCAATCTCTGATATGCTACGCCGGGGACGCGAGTACGCTTCGCGGACTTTTGCTTACTTTGAGACTTATACGCTGGTCGCGTTGGTATACCTATTAGTGACCTTGATCTTCTCGCGTGTTGTCTTTTACATTGAACAGGGTATGTCACGCCAGGGTAAGGATGAACCGGTATCGTTGATGCACCGGTTGGCAAGTGGCGTTGTGGATTTCGTCGTTTTAGACTTTATCGGCCTGATTTTTTATGGCCTGCTCCAACCTTTGTTGTTAATCAATGAGGATATACCGGTGAATTTAATTTTACTGGGGTTGATGTTTGTGCTGAGCTTCATCTATACATTGTTTTTCTGGATGCGTTCAGGACGCACGCCGGGGATGATGGCGGTGGGACTGCGCATTGTTACCGTACAAGGGTTGCCTTTGTCTTTGATACAAGCTCTCAAACGCCTGGTACTCTTGATTTTGCCCGTGCCGGGATTAAGTTTTTTGTGGATGCAGGGATCTTCTGGTGGTCAACCATTTCACGATCGCGCCGCGCAGACGTTTGTGGCCCGCGATTGATGAAGATGTACCTATGAGTGAGTTCACTGAAAAAACTGGAGATCCCACCGCAGAGACACAGAGGTCGCAGAGATTTTAAACCAAAACTTAATAAAATTAATCTTTTGGAGCGCAACCATAGATTTTATTACA
>JAFGFI010000508.1 GCA_016931185.1 Anaerolineae bacterium | reverse complement strand
ACGCACTTATTCCAAGCCAAAACGGCGATCTTTGCGCTTCCCGCTGTCATTTCAGGTGTAAAAGTGCGTCCCACCTGAATAGTTACTGAATCACGCCCTCAACGGCCCCTGGTATTGCCGGCGCTCCTGGATTTCACTGGAGAGCTGACCTGGTGACAGTTTCGCACCACTACATCTTGGGCAAAGTCGCGCAAAAACCCAGATATAGTATCGAACAACCGTTCTCCTGGCGAAATCCACCGTCACCTTGTTTCTCAGCAACCGGTGTTGGGCGGCAGTGCTGAAACTACGCTACCGCTATGTTAAGCGTATCGCGCGCCAAAGGCGTGATTTCTCTTGCTACTTGGTCTTCAATTGCATCGCGGGTCGTTTCCAGATCATACAAGGTCTGTAGATTTAGCCACAATTCAGCCGTCGTCCCCAAATAACGACTGAGCCGTAAAGCTGTATCTGCCGTGATCCCCCTTTTTCCATGCACAATCTCGTTGATTTTGCGCGGATACACCTTCATCCCTTTGGCCAATTGATACTGGCTGATCCCCATTGGCTTGAGGAATTCTTCCGACAACACTTCCCCTGGGTGGACCGGTGGTATTTTCATCTCTTTCATTGCACACCTTCTAATGATAATCGACGCTCTCGACATCATAAGCATCATTGTCTTGCCAGGCAAAACAGATACGCCATTGATCATTGATCCGAATACTGTACTGACCTTCGCGGTCTCCGTGGAGCATTTCCAGGCAATTGGCTGGCGGTAGTAACAAGTCCTGAAGTTCTTTGGCGGAATGTAACAATGCCAATTTGCGATAAGCGGTCTTTTGGATTGTCTGCGGAAGTTTGTGCGAAAAACTCCGCCGAAATATCTTTTCAGTCTCTTTGTATCTAAAAGACTTGATCATACTTCGATATTACTGCTAAACGGTAATACTGTCAAGCGGTATGCCTCATCGGGAGGTCCTGCAGTATGCGTTTTGGCGTTTGTCACGCCGCCTAACGAGAAGCATAAGCCGCCGCGCCGACTGCGTGGAAAGCCCTTTCACCAGCAGGCATGCCCCAAAGCGCGTTTCACTCTCGCTGGCACGCGCCGAAGGCGCGGTCGGTCTTGATGCAATGTTAGCCCGCTGGGGTTAATCTAATAGGCCTGATAATTCCAACACGCGTTGCGACCAGCGGCTGGATGTACTGGCTACCTGTTGCCGTTGTGTTTTATCAGGCCAGATTTTGTCCCACGCGTGTTGCCAGCGTGATAATTGTATTTGCAGTTCGATTAGCTCCGCCGCTACATCCAGATCAGCCTCGCCCGCAGTCCATTCAATGAAAAACTTACTTTCTTCTATCAAACTGACCACGGCTTCACGATTAGCATCATGACTCGCAAATGATTTAACGCGACTGAGATTAGCCGCAATACCGCCCAAGCGAATGGGGAGATCATCCTGTAAGTAACGAGTTTGAATTGTAGTCCAATCTTTCATGATTCTTCTAATAACCGGGTTGTGATATGCGTCACCCGTTCTCGAATTTCCGGGTCCAAAATTTCCATTGAACGATTGTTCTGCCGGGGACGAATATTGATCAGGGATTCAAAAGTCACTTGCTGCGAAGTAGGATTCCAGTCCGCTCCCCAGATCACGGCTTGCTGACTGCCATCTTCCAATAATACTGCTTCACAATCGGCGTGAAGTGCGCCGCCACCCGCCAAAATTTCACGGTCAATGTCTACCGCTAACTTGATGTATGTGCCTAAATCTTGCAGCATATCTTGAATTTGTTGTGGTGTAGCACGTTCTCGAATTATGTAAATCATCATCACCTCGTAGTACAAGCTTACTTTGACGGCATAGCGAGCTAACGGAAGGCTTCACCCGCGCCGCGATACAACACGCGCCGCTAGGCGCGGTCGGCCTCATGCCGTGTTGGGCCGCTCTTTATTATCAGTTGGAAGCCTGATCCGCTATCAACTCCAAAGTTTTGTCAAGCACCGCATCCGTTCCAACCTCAAAACCCTGTGCGTTAAAGTCCACAACAACATCTGGTGGATAACCAACTGCTTCATAGTTGTTCCCGTTCGGATCAAAAATGCTCTCATTGGACAAGGTGAATTCCCAACCGTTGGGGAGATGTCGAATTAGGGTGTTTGACCAAACCCCCATCGTCTTTTCACCGACGACTGTCACCTTCTCAAGATTGCCTAGATACATGGCAATACATTCACCTGCGCTCAATGTTGCCGGGCCGACAAGCACATAGACGTTTTTGGCATCAAAAGCTGGACCCGCATCCGGGTTGTAAAAGAATTCCTGGTAGTTGACCTGGCTCATTCCTTCGCGTGCCGTCTGGTAAGCGGCCATATCTTGCCGGTCGGTAAACCGAGAGGCGATAGCCAAACTGTAGCCATCCGTCCCGCCCCAGTTGAAGCGAGCATCGATGATGAGGTTAGGAACGCCAGCAAAGTAAGCCGTCATCTCGTCTAACGCCTGGTTTAATACAGCAAGGCCCTCGATGGGCACATCCCCACTCTTGCTGGTATAATAATCTTCTTTCAAAACAGCGATGTAGCCAGTAGCGTCGTCAAGCCTCCCGTAAAAGATCATATCCTGACAACAAGAGACGTAGTCTCCCGAAAGATAGGTATTCTGGATAACGTCCATGTAGATATACCAAAGCTTTTCCTGAAAAACTTCCCCGGCTGTGCGGAAAGAAAAAGGCCGCTGAATCTTGACAAGTGTCTCGAAAACCCGCGCTACATCCTCTTGCTGGATCCAGTCCGCGCGAAATGCATCGTCATCATACCACCCAGGGTCGTCTTCCGAGCGGTAAAACAGGATGTGATTGTCGTCAAAGAGATCCAGCACTTCAACAACCAGTGAATAGAATTCATCGTCTGACTCACAGCGCGCCGCTCTTAAAGCATAGTTTTGAAAAACTTCATCCCAATCAACACCTCGCTCCGCAAAAAAGGCGTACCGTTCGTTGAACGTGTGCCAAAGAACTTCAAAGTTGATTTGATAATCCTGTGTGGGTGTTCGGTAGTGCTGCGCGTTGGGCCAACCACTGATGCGTTCCAACTGATAGTTCCAGCTCGTTCCCTCAACACCTGTGATGGCATGATCCTCATCCACGACCTGGAAGTAATAGCCAGGTAGGCCAAAAAGTGGGAATTCCTGCTCAAGAGAGCTTACCTCAGTGACTTCAAAATAACGTAAGCTGTCGCCGTGGGTGATTTCCAAAATAGCGCCGTAGCCCGGCGCGTACCAATACCCTTCCGCGCCTTGCGGGAAAATGGATGCTTTAGCACATCCATTTCCTAAAAGTAGAATGGTGATGCAGATGATGATGTGACAGAGTTTTTTCATACTTTCTTCATCTGTTGTGAATCAAAGCGGGCTAACGGTCAGCATAAGCCGCGCCGCGATTGCGTGGAAAGCACCTTCAACAGAAAGCTACCTGAAAGCGCGTTGCCCCTCCGCCAGCAGGCCGCGAAGCGGCGTCGGGTGGCAGCGATGTTAGGTGCGTCCTCACGCTGAAAAGACGTTTTGTTTTTCGAGTATCGAGCCAATCTCGCCCGCTTTTACTCCAATGGTCAGTAATTTATAGTACCAGTATGTTTTTTGCACAATATGGCTAAACCCAGCTATGTGAAACATTTGATACATCTGCTCTTGGGTAAATAGATTCGTCCCTTTTTCATCGGATAAAGCATCAAGTATCACACATAGCGTTTTTCTGATAGGTCCATTTGTGAAAGGATCAAGGATAACCAATTTCCCATTTGGTTTTAGTACTCGAAACATCTCTCTTAAAGAGTTGCCTGGTCTTGCGTAATGATGAAAAGACGTTGCACATGTTACATAGTCAAACGAATTTTCATCATAGGGGAGGCTGTTTGCAGAACCCCGCTGTATTTTCACTGATTTGCCGAGTTTCATCTGGGCTGCCTTAACCATTCCTGGTGCAATATCCACACCATGCAGATCTAGGCGCCTGTTTAGCTGGAGTAGTTGTTGCAAAAGGATTCCTGTTCCGCACCCCACATCAAGGATAGAAGAGCCACTTTCAGGATTGATGGTCTGTAAAACGGTCCTATTCGAGAAATAAAATGACCAAAATCGTTTTCGATCGTAATCTTGTGCCCAAGTATTAAATTGTTCAATACTGCGTTTTTCTAGATCTAAATCGTGCGCTTTCATAACCTATTTGAGTGTCTCCCATATTAGCGCCCAACGGAAAAGCTGAGCCGCGGCGCCGGGTGGGCGGAATCACCATTCTGGACAAGTATACCGACAAAGCGAAAAAGCCGCGATACAACGAGCGCCGAAGGCGCTGTCGGCTCCAGCGGGTGTT
>JAFGFI010000507.1 GCA_016931185.1 Anaerolineae bacterium | reverse complement strand
TTCCAGCAGTATGAAGGGCAACCCGATCCAGCTCACGGAAGCGGAACTGTACGAGATTTTGGAGCGGGCTATATAAGAACGTGAAATGTAAAATGTGATATATGGCGTGTGAAAACCTTATTGTCGTGCAAAAATAAGGTTCTCGCGTTTTCACTTTCTATCCATATCCCCCACACTCTCTTACTGCCTCATACAGCGCCACTACATTCTCCACCGGTGAAAGCGGCTGGACGTTGTGGATGGTGTTGAAGATGAAGCCGCCACCCGGTCCGAAGATACGGATGCGCTCCCGCACTTCTTCCCGCACGGCGGCGGGTGTGCCGAAGGGCAGTGTCTGTTGCGTATCCACACCCCCGCCCCAGAAGGAGATCTGATCCCCGAACTCGCGTTTGAGCGCCGCCGGGTCCATCTGCGCGGCGGAACATTGCACCGGGTTAAGGATGTCAAATCCGGCCTCGATAAAATCCGGAATTAGCGCATAGACAGACCCGCAGGAATGGATAAATGTTTTCCACGATGTGTGCGCGTGAACCCAGGCATTGACGCGACTGTGGAACGGCTTGTAAAGTGTGCGATAGGCTTTCTTGGAAATAAATGGCCCGCGCTGTGTGCCGAAGTCGGTGCCGGTGATGAAGATCGCGCTGACCCGGTCGCCCACGGCGGCATAGAGCTTCTCCAGATTCGCCAACGCGATCTCACACTGCCGCTCAAAGACGGTGTACACGTAATTGCGGCGCGTGACTGTGCTGACGTACCATTCCTCCACATCTCGGATGCCCCTGGGATGCTTGAGCCAGGGTGCGGGAACCAGGGCGATGTCACCAAACGCGGTACCGCCGAAATTGGCAAAGATTGCCTTGTCCGTTTCATTGTATAACAGCGCCGCCTCATGACGAAAGTACGCCAGCAGTTCGTCGCTAATAGGGCCGAATTCTTCCAGGTTGTCTTCAACATCCAGTGCTGCGTCGTCAATGGGCGGCTGGCGGATAATACTGTCGAAGTACCACCCCCCCGCCGGCATCCGGCCACTCGGCGAAACCGAGGTGTCACCTTCCGGGTAGAGTAGCAGGTCGCCGTTTGGTTCTGGCTGCGTGTTGAATCCTCCCGGAACCAGTACCGGTGTCCCGTCGAACGTCGTCCATGGCTTCCACCCTTCGTTTTTGAAGCCGAACATTGTGGCGGGTGACCTCAACGACACAACGTCCACACCGAGGACGTCCATCAGGTCGGAGGTGATCTCGCCCAACATTTGATAGGGTTCAACTACCTTGACCGGGGTGCCGGGGGCATCCAGCCCCAGTGCCTGGCGCAGCTTAGCGACAACGCTCACGTGCATTCCCGTCACCGCGCTCGCGCCCAGGTCCAGCGGCACGCGATCCGGTTCTTGGTGAGCAAGGGCTAAATTGACCCGTTCTCGTGAAGTTACCATAAATACCCTCCTTTTTAGGTGCATTGCATTTTTCGAAGTGCGATGCACCTATTTTTATTCATTATGCTCCTCTGTTCAGTATACACCCTTTTCTCTATGTTCACGAAATCGGGGAAAGATCCAATATTGTGAAACCAAAGGTAATTGCTCAGGCTATCTACTCGTTGTCACAGCGGCGGCCTAAAGGCCAGTAAAGAGGATGGTAATCAACTTGCTGAGCAGTTACAACCAAAGACTATAAAAGTCTAAGCAGACACCAGCATTATGCGTGCTTTTTATTCACTGTAGGTACTTGGCAAAGATAACTCGTGAGACTTTTGTAGTCTGGCCCACTCAAGTCAAGTGCGATAACTCTAAACACTGTGTAGTTGCGCAAAGTGCGACCTATATCTATAATAAAGCGAACTCGTTTGTATCTTAAGGAGGTGCAGGATGTTTATTGTTCATGTTTTTGTCCACGTTAAATCGGAAGCGGTTGCGGCTTTCAAAGCGGCAACCCTGGAAAATGCCCGCAACAGTGTGCAAGAACCGGGGATTGCCCGTTTCGATGTGGTACAGCAGCGCGATGATCCGACGAAATTTGTGCTGGTTGAAGTTTATCGTACCGAGGTCGATTCCGCCAGGCACAAAGAAACCGCACATTACCAGATATGGCGGGATACCGTTGCAGATATGATGGCGGAACCGCGTAGTAGCATCAAGTATGCCAACATTTTTCCCGATGAGCAGGGCTGGGATTGACACAGTGTTCATGGATGAAAATCGGTGCATTGCACTTTCCGAAGTGCGATGCACCGATTTGCGAAGGAGATGCAGGTATGCAACGACAACGATTTAACGATAACTGGCGTTTTCATTTGGGTGATCCTTCCGGCTGGTGGGGACATATCCCAGATGTCTCGGGATGGCGTGTGGTGACCTTGCCTCACGATTGGAGCATTGAACTGGGTATTAACTCTGATACCTCTAGCGGGCCATCGGAGGGTTATTTCCCGATGGGACGTGCTTGGTATCATAAAACATTTACCGCGCCGGAAAGCTGGCGGGGCAAGCACGTATTTATTGAGTTTGAGGGCGTCTATATGAACGCTGAGGTTTGGCTCAACGGCAACCTGTTGGGCCGCCACCCCTACGGTTATACCAGCTTCGGTTATGACCTCACACCCTATCTGAACTTCGAGAATGAGGTTGATAAGCTCCACGAGAATGTGTTGCGGGTGATGGTGGATAATGCTGCGCAGGGGAATACGCGTTGGTATTCCGGATCGGGCATCTACCGCCATGTCTGGTTATGGGTTGCCGACCCGGTTCACGTGAAGCATTGGGGGCTTTATGTCACCACGCCGGAGGTTTCACCCGAAATGGCGACGGTGCGCGTGGAGACGGTGTTGAGCAACGGCGCAGAGGCCGCTGCCGAAGCCGTACTGCGCTCCAGCATCGTTGCACCGGATGGGGTGGTAGTGGGCGCTGCCGAGGATAGTGCAGTCCTCGCGGCAGGCACAGAACAGGCGTGTGTCCAGACATTGACCGTGGCGCATCCCTATCTCTGGTCGCCGGATACCCCCGCCCTCTACTGGCTGGAAATCGTGTTGATGGTTGGAGATAGCATCGTGGACACCGCCACAACCCCGTTTGGCATCCGCAGTATCGCCTTTGACGCCGAGAAAGGGTTTCTGCTTAACGGACAGCCGGTGCTGCTTAGGGGCGGCTGTGTTCATCACGATAACGGTGTGATGGGGGCTGCTGCCTACGACTGCTCTGAGGAACGCAAGGTGGAAATTCTCAAGGCTAGCGGTTTCAATGCCATCCGCTGTGCTCATAACCCGCCCTCGCCGGGCTTTTTGGATGTCTGTGATCGCCTGGGAATGTTAGTCATTGACGAGGCATTTGACTGTTGGCGCGTGGGCAAGAATCCCTACGACTACCACGTGAGCTTCGACGACTGGTGGCAGCGCGACCTGGATAGTATGCTTTATCGGGATCGCAACCATCCTTGTGTCATTATGTGGAGTATCGGCAACGAAGTGTATGAGCGTGCGGGCGGATCGAATGGGGTGGCTATTGCCAAGATGTTATCCGATCACGTGCGCGCGGTGGACCCCACGCGCCCCGTGACCTCGGCCATCAACGGTGGGCACAATGCCTGGCCTTGGGAACAGACCGATGATGTTTTTGCTGCCCTGGATGTGGGGGGCTATAATTACCAGCAGAAACAGTATGTGCCCGACCACGAGCGACACCCCCAGCGCGTGATGTACGGCTCCGAATCTACGGCGCGGGAAGCCTTCGAGCATTGGATGAGTGTGCTGGATATGCCCTATGTCATTGGCGATTTCGTCTGGACCTCGCTAGATTACCTGGGCGAGGCCGGGATCGGGCGCGTCTTTTTCGAGGGAGACACATTCCAATTCTTGGGCACGTATCCCTGGAACCAGGCCAACTGTGGCGATCTGGATTTGTGCGGCTTCAAGCGTCCTCAGTCCTACTACCGCGATGTGCTGTGGGGCAATGGTGATCCGCTTTATATCGCCGTACATTCGCCTGTTCCGGGGGGGAAGACGCCCGTGTTAACTTACTGGGGATGGCCGGATGTGGTAGCCAGTTGGACGTGGCCGGGGCGTGAAAGCGAGACCGTCCAGGTAGATGTCTATTCTGCCTGCGATCGGGTAGAGCTTTTCCTGAACGGTGAATCTCTGGGCGTGCGACCCACTACGCGGGAGGAACGCTTTATGGCGACGTTTGAGGTGCCTTATGCCCCCGGTACACTCAAAGCGGTGGGCCTGACTGGAGGGGAAATGGTTGCCACGTGCGAATTAGAGACCGTGGGCGCGCCTACCCGTGTGTGCCTGATCCCCGATCGGCTCTCTCTCCAGGCTGAACCGGGTGATTTGTGCTTTGTGACGGTGGAAGTGGTGGATGAGGCGGGCCGTCTGCAGCCTAACGCCGATCACGATATCTTTTTCATTGTCAAAGGTGTGGGAGAGATCGCGGCGGTGGGCAGCAGCAACCCCGCCAGTCCCGAACCTTACTGTGGAAATCGGCGCAAAGCCTACCGGGGTCGTTGTCTCGTCGTTGTCAAAACCTACGGTGATCAGGGCGATATTCACCTCCGTGCCCAGGCTGACGGACTAGATGGGGATGAGATTGTCATCCGTGTTATATAACTTAGTGGTGGGGCGATCTTTCTAAAGATCGCCCCACCTGGAATTAAACGCCAAACGTCAGTGCATTTTGACGTTTGCCGTTTTATTCAACTTAAAGGGTTGATTTGTTCTCTTCCTATAGAGTTGCGGCGGCTGTGCCGTTGTGAAGCAACTCTATGTGAGGTTACCACACATTCTTATGGACACGCTCTTCTTTATAGCGATCTACGTGTCCCTTTTCTTCGGCGGGATATCCAAGCGCGATAATGCAGAGTGGTTGGATTGTATCCGGTAAGTTAAAGAGCCGGCTTACCCCTGCGCTGCGGTCTTCTTGAGGGTGTACACCCAGCCATACTGTTCCTAACCCTAACGCGCGGGCCGCGAGCAAAATGTTCTCTGTGGCAGCAGAACAGTCTTGTGTCCAATAATGGCTGGATATCGTAGTATCACCGCAGACGACGATGGCCACCGGGGCTTGACTGAGCATTTGGGAGTAGGGATGAACTTGCATGATGCTGTCTAACTTTTCGCGTTCAGTGACCACCACGAAGTGCCATGGCTGGCGATTATTCGCCGACGGCGCGTTCATCCCGGCATCTAGGATGGTTTTGATCATATCTTCTGAGACCGGATCATCCGTATACCTGCGAATACTACGACGTGTAAAAAGCATTTCTAGTGCGTCCATAATAACCTCCTATGATTTATTAAGTGCTTATGATGTGATGTGTGAAACATAATGCATGATACGTTAAAGTTTACGTTACTCGTAATGCTTAATTTCTACTCGTCCTTTATGCTTTAAAGGCTACTTCAACTACCTTTGCCGCGATTTCGGATTCCAGGGTGGCGATGTAGGTCTGTAGGGTGGGGATCACATCCTCAAGTGGCACGGAAACGCGCTCCTGGCCGTCGCGACATTTAAGTTCGACGTGTCCATCTTTTAAGCGCTGCCATCCTACTGTAAGTCGTAAGGGAATACCGATCAGGTCGGCATCGTTAAATTTCACGCCCGGGCTGGAAGGACGATCATCGTAGAGGACTTCGATGCCGGCTGTTTGCAGGTCAGCGTAGAGTTGTTCCGCCGTTTCGATGATCTCAGGCTGTTTGCCGCCCAAGGCTAACAGGTGAACCTGGTAAGGAGCTATTGTGATGGGCCAGATCAGACCATGTTCGTCGTTATGCGTCTCGGCGACACATGCCAATGTCCGCCCAATGCCAATGCCGTAGGATCCCATCACTATGGGCTTGAGGTTGCCATCTTCATCCTTGTAATATGCCTGCATCGCTTCCGTATAGCGTGTGCCAAGCTTGAAGATATTTCCGACTTCGATGCCCCGCTCCGCACGCAATGGATGCGCACATACCGGGCATTCATCTCCCTCGCGCGCGGCAGAAATATCACACACGCTGTCAGCCTTGAAGTCGCGCTCGTAATTGACGTTGAGCAGGTGATAGCCTGTCTCATTCGCGCCCGCGACCAGGTTGGTGGAAGTAGCAACGCTATCATCTACGATGATAAGCGCGTCATGTACGCCAAGCGGCGATCCATACCCCGGTTCTGCCCCAATCGCGCGGATCTCCTCCTCTGTCGCCGGGCGCAAAGCTTTCGCCTTGACCGCGTTTGCCAGTTTGGTTTCGTTCACTTCCATATCCCCGCGAATCACTGCGAAAATAAACTGCTCAACGTCATGATTCGTGATTTGTGATTCGTGATCCTCGCTTCTCGTCGCCACCATAAAGACCGCTTTCGCCGTCTTGGATTTGGGTATATTGAGGAACGCGGCCAGGGCCTCAATGGTGGTGACGCCTGGGGTAGCGACTTTTTTGATAGCTTGGGGAATTTCCTCTGCCACGGACGGTTTCCGGAATCGCGCGATCTGCCGGTTGGCCGCATAGCCACACTGATCACAGAGTAACAGGGTGTCTTCGCCAACAGGTGTCAGCACCATATATTCATGGGCCAGTGTCCCCCCCATCATCCCGGTATCCGATCCTACAGCGACGACATCTAGCCCGCAGCGATGGTAGATGTTAAAATAAGCCTGGTAGTGGGCGCGATATTGCATGTCCAGTTCGGCTTCATCCGTATCTAGTGTGTAGCTGTCCTTCATCGTGAACTCGCGCACGCGGACCAGGCCCGCGCGCGGGCGTGGGTCATCGCGCCATTTGGTCTGGATGTGATAGAGGAGCTGAGGTAATTGGCGATACGTGTCGATCTCGTTACGAGCCAGATCGGCGATGACTTCCTCGTGGGTCATGGCCAGCACCATATCGCGGTCGGCTTTATCTTTGAAACGGCCCATCTCAGATCCGATGCTGTACCAACGACCTGTTTCTTGCCAGATGTCTGCCGGATGGACGACAGGCATCGTAATTTCCTGACCGCCAATGGCATTCATTTCCTCGCGCACAATGTTTTCTAGCTTGGTTAGTGAACGTCGCGCCAGGGGCAAGTAGCTAAAAATGCCGGCTGCCAGTTGGCGGATAAACCCCGCGCGCAGTAGGAGTTGGTGGCTGACCACTTGGGCTTCCGATGGAATATCCCGTTGGGTCCGGCTGAAAAGTTGGCTCATTCGCATAAGGGTCTCCTTATCTTTAAAAAATGTTCCCTAGTAACACACTGCTCCCCGCACCGACAAGGGAACTGATAAAATTCACCCAATCATTATTCAACCAACGCCAACCCCGCAGGTGTTGGTTGGGGGTGCCATCAGGGTCAATGACTTTCTCCGTTTCTTTTTTGCGGACGGGGGAGTAGTAAATTGCCTGTACCGTTGCTCCCAGGAAACTGTCACACAGTGATCCGGTGAGTCCACTGAGCGCGGCAAGCAAAGGTAACAGAAACACTTGGGTATACATATCCCCATCTGTGACTATGCCGCGCCCTCCGAATCCAGAGTCTATCAATATAAAGAACAACGCAGCGATTCCAATGGCCAATCCGCCTGCTAACGTCGCCAGCGTTCCCATCCGGGAGATTCCGCCTGAAGTGCCTACTTCCACCGGTTGACCCGTTGTGATGAGACGCGGTGGATGCTGGCTCAGAACTCCCAGTTCTGTTGCCCAGGTATCGGCGTTTACCGTTGCCATCGCCCCCATAAAGGCCAGAAACCAGACTGGATGGGGATGGAATCCATACACCAATGCCAACAGCGCCCCCGCGCCACCATTGGCAAAGGTTTGCCAAATATCGCGCCGCGATCCTTTGGCAAACTTTTCGGCTAGTGTTTCCTTGATGTTTTCTTTGTATTTTGAAAGCAGACTGGAAAGGATAAAAAAGGTGATAAGCAGCGCGCCCCATATCCAGCCCCCACAGCCGAAGATAAGCGTTCCGGTAAGCATTGCACCTACCATACCGCTTTTGGATAGGGAGCCTTTTTGATAGGCTACCCAGCCGATGCCGGTGCTAATCAGTAGCCCAATGCCAAATTGGATTGTCAATTGTATAAAGTCCGTTGTCATGTTATCACTAAGGGTGTAATTAGTTAGCCACATTTATGCCGTTTCATGCGTCTACAATAAAGACAGAATATAGAGTGTGCTGCCCGTGAGCAGGGGGACACTGAGATTATCCGTTCCGGCAGGAGAATAACTTTCTGCTAACGTGGCAACAGTCGCCCCTACCAGGGTCATTAGGATTATCTGTCCGGTTTTCCAGATTGGGCTATTGGGACTCAAGGCAGAGCCTGGCAAAACCCATAGACAAACGCCAATGACTAGCAGAGAAAACGCAGCCATAGTTATAGAGCCTTCCCAACTGCGTGTGTGGCCTAGAAAGGTATAGGTGTGTTTTCCCCAGGTCTGGCCGATGATGCTTGCCATCCCATCCCCCCATGTCATCGCCATCACTGCTGCCGCTGCGATAGGAACACGGTCGGTATTGCCCCCGGTGCGCCATAACAGTGCAAATAATACGGTAATGGAGATAGCAAAATAAACTGTGCCTGGGGATGAGTCGGCAACATCCATCATTTTGAAGATTTGGTGACGATAAAAGATATAGTTAAAGACAATGAATGTTGCAAAGGGTATGATCCCAAAATACCACGTATCAAACAGTCCTAAAATGCCCCAAATCCACATTCCCGCGCCAATGTGAACCAATTTTCGTGTGATATGTTGGGGCCATTTCAAACGTTTGCCGATGGCTTCAACAATGAAAAGCAGGCCGAAAGCGTAAATGTAAGATAGAATCAGACCGGTAAGATCGCCACGTGTCAAAGTATAACTCCTATTGTTGAAATGGTTAAACAGAAATGTGACATTATTAGGCTAATAGCCTATATTCTACCACAAATTAGAGAGCTTGATCCAGATCCGCAATAATATCCTCTACATCTTCCAACCCGACTGCAAACCGCACCAGGCCATCAGTGATGCCGGCACTGAGACGGGTTTCTTGTGACAAGCTATGATGTGTGGTACTGGCGGGGTGGGTGATGAGCGAGCGGACGTCGCCCAGGCTGACGGTGCGGGCGCAGAGTTGCACGCGATCCAGCATCCGCGCGCCGGCTTCCAGACCACCCTTTAGTTCGAAAACGACGACCCCACTGCCACCCCCTGGCATCTGATGTTGCGCCAATGCAATTTGTGGATGGGAAGGATGCCATGGATACCGGACCCAAGCTACTAGTGGATGTTCACTCAACCACTCGGCGACAGCAAGCGCGTTGGCGTTGTGTCGCGCCATGCGCAGCGGCAGCGTGTGGATGCCGCGTGCGATAAGCCAGGCATTGAAGGGGCTGATGCAGCCCCCAAACCGACGGATGGGGCCTTTGAGCACGCGCTGAATGAACCCCGCCGGCCCAGTGACGACCCCGCCCATTGTGTCCCCATGCCCGCCGAGAAATTTGGTGGCGGAGTGCAGGACAACGTCAATACCGAGGTCAAGAGGATGTTGGTTGATGGGCGTGGCAAAGGTATTATCAATGATGGTGAGGATGCCACGCGCGCGGGCGATTTCGGCAATGGCCGCCAGATCATTCAACAAGAGTGCGGGATTTCCAGGGGATTCGAGGTAGATGACGCGCGTATTAGACTGGAGTGCCGCTTCGAATGCTGCCGGATCGGTGGCCTCGGCCAGTGTTGTCTCGATGCCATAACGGGGTAAGTCTTCCGTAATAAAATGATGTGTCCCGCTATATAAGCCGGTCGTGGCGACCACGTGATCGCCAGCCTGCACTGCTGCCAGCAATGCCGCACTGACGGCGGCCATACCTGAACTGGTGGCGACTGCCGCTTCTGCTCCTTCCAGGGCTGCTACTTTGCGTTCCATCACGGCAGTAGTTTGATTTCCCCAGCGTGTGTAGATAGGCTGCCCTTCCATCTCAAAGGCTTGCGCAGCCTCTTCCGCACTTTCGAAAAGATAGGTATTTGCCATGTGGATAGGAGGTGACACATCCCGTGGCTCAATCTCCATCCCGGTATGGATGGCCGTCGTGTGGATACCCCAAGATTTTTTCATAATTTCCCCCCCCTTTATAAATCGGTGCATTGCACTTTCCGAAGTGCGATGCACCTGTTTTCATTCATTATTCATTATGGCGAATCTCCACTTATGGAAATTCCCCGGAAGCGAGAGTGCTAAAGTGGCAGAGTCAAAAGACTTACTCGTTATCAGTATCAGCGGCCCATACGTTATTAAACTGGCTTTCTAAAGCGGATAGTAGATTCTCATCTAAAAGACCACTGTTGAGGATTTCGTCAAAAGAAAAAACCTCGGATTCCGGCACGTCTGTTACAGGGGTAGCCGGTAACTGTGATACCTGGGTAATAGCTTCAGATTTCTCAGCCGCAACGGGAGAAGCAGAGGTTGTGATAGATTGCTGAAGAAGTGGGAGGGGGGCGGCAGGTCTGATCACCGCTTTCTCTACAATAAGTTTGAGTTTGGCCAGGGTGTCCTTCGTATAATACAACACCGCCCCCAAACGCACGTCGGGACTAAAGACAATCAGTAAGTAAATGCCAGAAACCACCTGACCGGAATAGATACTGTATTGTGCGCCTTCGTGGAAGTTAAGTTTGAAGGCATCCTCCTCGCCAATTAATGAGGCAATACTGGCGGTAGCCGCGAAATCCCCGGCCACTAATGCCCCAAGAGCAGAGATATTCATATCCTCAATTACGCCTTTGACTGAGAGGACAGATCCATTCCCTTCAATCAACAGCACGCAGCGCGCGTTGACCTCAGCCCGCAGGCTGGCTAACAATATATCAATCTCATCCGCCTGTTCCTCGGTCAATTGCAATCCTAAGCTGGCTTCCATACCCGGTGGCATACTTTGCCTGTAGCGTGTGACTTCCCGCTGCACAATATTCAACAGCTCATCAGGTTGGTAGGGTTTGGTGATAAAATCGCTGACGCCACGGCGCAAGGCAGCCACGGCCGTCTCCATTGAACCATGCCCCGTCAACATCACCACTGGGGTGTGTTTTGAGCGTTTTTTGATTTCTGACAATAGTGTTAACCCATCCATACCAGGCATCTGCAAATCAGTAATCACCAAATCAAAACGCTGTCTACGCAGCACGTCCAATGCCGCCTCTGCCGTGGATGCACCTTCCACTGTATATTCCTGACGGCTCAATATACGATACAGTCCTTTTAACACAGCCGGATCGTCATCGACAATCAGAATGGTTCCTTTATCCATACTTAGACCTTCAATATATCATACACGCGGTAACCGGTACACCCGTTCTAGCAAATCCAGGCCACAGGCCAACCCTTCCGACCACGCGATAAATCGCTGCACATTTTCCTTGCCCACAATCATCGCTCCATGTTGGGGGGCGATGATCTCAATCTCCAATGGTTTTACCATTGTCGCCCACAATTTCAAAGCTTTGTTAGAGGACATATAACGCCGGTGAAAGCCTTCCATATACTGAATATGATCGTCAAAATTTTCAACCGTGACGTAGGTTTGCCCTAGTGATGCGCCCAGATCCCCGCTGTACAGGATCTTGGAGACAGGATCATAAACCTGGAAATTACCGGCGGAATGTAAGAAATGCGCAGGCAGAATTGCCAGTTTACTGCCTGCTAACTCGATCACCCGGCCCTGGTCGGGCAATGCTTCAATACGGTCTACTAGAAAATCATCCACTCCAAAGTGTGTAATAAACCGTATCCATAACTGGGGTAAGAAAGCCTGGGCATCTGTTACCATTAACCATCCATTAGCCGCTGCGACGATGTCGGGATCTTGATGAGAAAAGAAAATATATTGCAACGCTGAAGGTGAAACGTAGGTTGAAAGTTCCTCTAGGGCTGCCGAGTAGACTTTATGACCGCCGGGATCCAGGAGCATGGCCTTTCCGTTGTGTAAAATTAAGTGTTGGTTAGCCTGTACCATCCGGCCCGACGTAAAATCTTCCAAAAGCAAATTCTTATGCTCAGCGTTCTCAAATAAAACTTGCGTAGGCATGTGCCCTCCTTTTATCCTCCTGTCATCAACATTTCAAACAATGGCTTGCTAAATCCCGTGACCTCCAGGAACTGTTGTACCCGCTGATCGTCATAGGATTGCAGCATAATATTCAAGTCCAGATCCATCGCGCGATTAAGTGCAATCATCCTTGCTTCTCGTCGCGGGTCGTTCGCATATTCCGTTTCAATGATAATTTGGGCGGTAATACCACGACAGAAAGCCATTGCAGCAATAACATAACGCGGCTCAAGTCCCACTTCTACATGCCGTTTGCCAATGCGATAACGCAAATCATAATAGGTCTCATCGTATGATTTAGAGGCCAGGCTTACCAACCAACGAGTTAAATGTCCCTTGAGTTTCTCTACTCGCCCCGGCTCAGCATGTAAAATCGCCGCCAGGTTCTCAAACCGCTCAAGTTGCGCATAGAAGGCATTCACGATTTCAGATGCGTGCTGCTCAATCGCCGGCTGCATCTCCAGCAGCAGTTGTTGGTCAGCTTTATCTAATCGTCCAATCCGCTTCATTTCTTCGATAAAGTGTATTTCAGCCATTATTCTCTCCTTGCCCTCATACATTTAGCCCAAAATCTCAGCCACGGCTGCTGCACACTCACGAACTTCAAGAAATACCATACCCAGATTTACAGAAGAACCGGTCAATGCCACAAATACTGCATTAGGACCGGCATGAAGAATGATGATGTTACCTTCTCCTCCCTGAATAAGCGTCTGCTGTAATGCACCACGTTTAAGCTGTCCCACCGACCGACCCGAAAGGCTCAAAATTGCGGCTGCGACGGCTCCTACGCGCGCTTGGTCAACAGTAGCAGGAAGATCAGAAGCCATGATCAGGCCATCCATACTGACCACTGCTACGCCACTGACATCTCCCGATGAATCAAGTAAATCCCGCAAAACCTTCGCTAAACGATCACGACGTGTTTCTCCTGCCATTTCTACTTGCTCCTTTCTGCTCCCCAGTAAACTCACATTTTTTGCTTCGCGTTCCTCATCCAAACGGCGCAGTCCTTCCATCACCAGTGCCGACCAGGGCAAAGAGATAGTGTGCGCCGGCGGTGCAACATCCTGCTTCATCTCAAATGTCCCTGTTTCCCAGGTCAATAACGCATAGACCGCTTCCGCTCCCTGTATCTCACCAGCTATAGCATGAACGACCTGCCCAGCATCAAAGTAGAGGGCAATATGCTCAGTTTCACGCTGTGCGATTAATTCAGCTCGCACCCCAGATTGACAGTTAAGTTGAATGAGATCGGCGACATTGAGATCGGTTAAGTTTCCTTTTAGTGCCATAATCCCTCCTGGAAAAGGCATCGTTGGAGACCGGCCCTGGCGGAAGTCCTCAATTGGTTCTGGTCAGTCTCCGAGTCTCTAAACACCCGTATGTCCACATTAGGCCCTCGTTTGCCAGGTGCGTTTTATATCCTGAATAGCCTGGGTCGTTGCAGGCCAATAAGCGTGATTGGGATAAATAATGAGAGCCAACACTAACTCACGCCCGTTCGCCTGGAATTTGCGACACAGCAACCCACGCTTTGCATCCTCGGCAATCAACAATACCTCGCTCATACCCTCCATTCCCAAGCGCGTGCCTACCCCGGCAGAGGCTCGCAACATATCTGCCACCACCGCAGCAAAAGACTCTGCTGCCGGCATATCTACCGAACTTGCCAATGGTAGCCCGGTAGCATCCGTCAAGATAACCGTATCAAATCCTTCCTGTTGGCTTAAATTTTCGATAATTTGTTGTATTGCCCTCATTCCCCGCCTCTATTTATGAATGGTATGTTATTCCCTCTTCACCTGTGCCAGGAGTTTGCGCTGGACATAGGCTAGAAGCACCCGCATGGTCATCTGCAATGTTTCAGGAACTCCTATCCCGCGCATCGCGACAGCCTCAAAACAGGGCAACGGACCTACACCTAATGTGGATTTCAACGCCTCTACGGATAAAGCCCCTGGCAAATCCCGCTTATTAAATTGCACAATGGTGGGCATATCTTTCAATGAGCGATTCATCCGTGCCAACTGCTGTAACATATCCCCCCACGAAGTCAGATTGTCATCCATCCGCTCTTTCTGCGAATCGGCTACAAATACCAATGCGTCGGCGCGCCGCAGCACAGCCTCTCGCGTAGATTCATAATACACTTGCCCTGGGACTGTATAAAGTCCAAATTTGGGCAATAACCCGCCTACTTGTCCAATTTCCAACTGCATAAAGTCAAAGAAGATAGTACGATCTTCGTGCGTATTCAACGTAAACAATTCACTGCGAGCGGCAGATTGGGTTCGCGCATGAATTTGTTGTAAATTGGTTGTTTTTCCGCTTAATGCCGGGCCATAATAAATAATATTTAAATTGAGTTCTCGCTTTTTCCAATTAATGAACATAGGCCCTTCACCTCAGAAATTGCACTACTCCCGCATTGCAGGCAACTGTACAATAAATTTAGTCCCTTGCCCGACGACACTCTCGACCTCAATGTTGCCACCGTGTTCCTGCACAATACGGTAACAAATTGCCAAACCTAGTCCAGTTCCTTTGTCACCCTTCGTCGTAAAAAATGGCTCGAAGATATGATGCTGAATTTCTTCTGAGATACCCATACCGGTATCTGCAATTTTGACGTAGACATTGTTATGATCTGCAGTTCCCGTATACACCCTTAGCGTTCCCCCATCGGGCATCGCGTCCCGCGCGTTAATCACGAGGTTAAGGAATATTTCCCCCATCTGATCAGGGACAGCCATAACCAGGGGCAGATCGGGCGTACATTCACACAGTATCTCGATTTTGTTTTTTTGCAAATCCTTGCGCATAAAGGTTACAACACTATTTACAATATCCGATAACATAACCGGGTGACGTTCAAGGCGAGGGGGCCTGGCAAAATTCTGGAGCTGGCGAACCAGCTTGCTAATGATGTGAACTTGCTGCTCAATGAGATCTACGTCTTCTACTAACGCACTGTCTGCGGGCAAATCCTGTCGCATCAGATAAAGAGAACTCAAAATACCCGTCAATGGATTGTTAATGTCATGCGCCACCGATGCCGCCAGGTTACCCAATGCTGAAAGCTTTTCGGTATGGCGCAGATGCGCGTGAGCTTGCTCTAATTCGCGGGTGCGCTCTACCACCTTTTCTTCTAGTGTTGCATTGAGATCGGCTAGCTCGTCTGTCGTCTGTTTGAGACGCAACATCGCACGGACACGAACTAATAACTCAACATTTGAAACCGATTTGCGCAGAAATTCATCGGCGCCGGCATTCAAAGCGGCAGTTATATCCGCGTGTCTTTCCTGCGCGCCCATCATAATGATGGGCACAAACGGCAGCTCACGAGTCCGCTTAAGTTGCCGTACCACATCATACCCATCCATATCTACCAATTCCGTCGCCAACAAAATGAGATCAGGTGGAGCATCTTCTACCTGGGCCAGTACCTCTCGGCCTTTTTCTATATGCCGCACCACGTACCCGGCAGCCTGCAGCACCTGGCGCGTTTCACTGACGAAAGCTGATGATGAATCTACGATTAAAATGTTTGCAAATAAAAATCCCATATCTGCTATTATAAACTGGAAACCTACCAAGATCAAACCGCGTTAAAATCCAAGTCAGTTATCAATGATCAGTTGGCAGTTGCCAATTCTTCGTGCCTTTGCGTGAAATTTTCATTGATGAGCGATTTCCCTTAATCTTGTTTCCTTGTCACCCTTGCCTTTTATTCTCTTCACTTCTCCCATTGCTCATTCGCATGTATAATGTAAACGTGACATACGAACATAAAGGATTATTTACCAATCTATGGCAAGGCGGTTGTCTGTTACTGCTTTTTGGCAGCATTGTCGCTGTTGCGGTGCTGGGGATCTGGCTTTTTTCGCAAACACCGGAGCTACCCTCTGGCCCGCGCCCTACAGCCATTGTCTGGACGGCGACACCCACATCTCCTCCTACTTCCACACCTGTCCCCACGCCTACTCCACACCCTACAACGCCTACACCGTCAGGCAACATTATAATAGGAATACAGGTATATGTCAGTGGTACAGGGGAATCGGGATTGAGCATCCGCGCGGCATCTGGACTCCAGGCGGAGCGATTGAGCGTTGCATTAGAAGGAGAACGTTTCCTCATCGTCGGTGGCCCTCAGGAGGCGGACGGGATCACCTGGTGGCTCCTACGTGACGAGGCGAATCCGGATCGCGAAGGATGGGCCGCCGCTAATTATTTAATACCGGAATAAGGCAAGATTCAGAAACCTTGCTTTTTACCTTTACACTTTTACGCTTGATAGAATATAAGGTGTAAAGGTAACTTTGAGCCATCTACGGGATAAAACAAACATTAATTAGGAGAGTTGGATGTATAGTCAGATAATACAAGAACGTGTAGCGCAGCTCCGCAACGAGATCAACTTCCATAACTATCGTTATTTCGTGTTAGATAGTCCCCTGGTCAGTGACGGGGAATATGACCAGCTTATGGACGAATTACGTACCCTAGAAGCGACCTATCCCGAACTGCGCACGCTAGATTCTCCCACCCAGCGCGTGAGCGGCGAAGCGGCGGAGGGATTCACTAAAGTTGAACATCCTGCCCCTATTCTCAGCCTGGATAAAGCCACAAGCCGTGAGGATATCTTTGTCTGGCATACCCGCATCAGCAAACTGCTGCCGGAAGACGCCTCGCTATCGCCATTGGGAAATAGAGCACCCGCCTACGTTGTAGAGCCAAAATTCGATGGACTGACCGTGGTATTACATTATGAAAATGGTCAATTGGTGCTGGGTGCAACCCGGGGGGATGGACAGATTGGCGAGGATATCACTACCAACCTGCGAACTATTAATACCCTCCCACTGCGGATCCCGGTCACACCGGACGGGCCACAGCCACCGGCATACCTTGTCGTTCGCGGGGAAGTGTTGATCTTGCTCAAGGATTTTGAACAACTCAACGCGCGCTTGGCGGAAGCCGGTCAACCAACTTTTGCCAATCCACGCAATGCTGCCGCTGGTTCTCTACGCCAGCTCGATCCGCGCGTCACGGCCGAACGACCTCTCACGCTCTATGCCTATCACATCGTGACTGCTAGCCATCCTGTGGTGGCGAGCCAATGGGATGCACTGCACTATCTCAAAACCCTCGGCTTTCCTATTGCTGCCCCGCTTAAGAATGGCGACGAAGTGATTCGTCGCTTCGAGACGCTGGACTCCGTTGCCGATTATTGCGCAGAGATGAATGAGCGGCGCGATATGCTCCTCTATGAAGCTGATGGCCTCGTCATTAAAATTGATGATCTGGCGACGCAGGAAGCGTTAGGTGCGGTCGGCGGGCGACCACGTGGCGCGGTCGCTTACAAATTTCCACCGCAAGAGGCGACTACTACTCTGAACGATGTGGAGTTCTCGGTAGGACGCACGGGAGTTCTCACCCCGACCGCATTGTTGGTTCCCACTTCCATCGCGGGTGTGACGGTGAGCCGTGCCTCACTCCACAATTTCGATTTCATCAAGGAGCGTGATATCCGCATCGGCGACCGTGTGTTGGTACGCCGCGCGGGCGACGTTATCCCCTACGTTGTCGGTCCGATCGTAGATGCGCGTGACGGATCCGAGCAATCTATCCAGGCGCCCACCGTGTGCCCCTCCTGCGGGGATCCGATTGTACATCCTGAAGGCGAAGTCGCTTATATGTGCATCAACGCCGCGTGTCCGGCGCAGCGCGTGCAAAAACTTAATTACTTTGCGCACGTACTCGACATTGAGGGACTTGGAGAACGCACTGCTGAACAACTGGTCGCGCAAGGTCTTGTAGCAGTACCTGCAGATCTCTATACCCTCACCAAAGCTGAGTTACTGACCCTGGAAGGCTTTGCGGACAAAAAGGCCGAGAATCTGCTGGCATCTATCGCCAGCTCTACAGGACGAGACTTCGCGCGCGTGCTGGCCGCGCTCGGCATCCGGGGGGTAGGTACAACTATTGCGCAAGTGCTTGCCACAGCATTCCCATCCCTGGATGCATTGGCCTTGACCTCAACCGAATCACTGGCTGCCGTGGAGGGTATAGGCCCGATCATTGCAGAGAGTATCCAGAGCTGGTTTACGCGCGCGCACAACCGCGAAATGGTGGAAAAACTCCGTCAGGCCGGGCTGCGGCTGAGGGTTGCACCGACTCCAGAATCCGCTGTGCCGTCCCAAACCGGCCCGCTTCCCTTGAAGGGACTGAATTTCGTGATTACCGGTACGCTTTCACGTCCACGCGATGAAGTGAAGGCTTGGATTGAGGCGCGAGGCGGCAAAGTAACCGGTTCGGTGAGTAGCAAAACGCATTATCTGATTATCGGAGAAAACCCGGGGGGGAACAAATATAACCGTGCGCAGCAGCTCAATATCCCGATGTTAGATGAAACTGCGCTTTATACATTAACCAAATAAGGAGCATAAATTATGGGACTCTTACGACAAGGCGGCGGTGCATCTTCGCCACAACAAACACATGAAGTTTATGTTGCCAATGATCTCTTCTGGATCAGCGGTGAAATGATAACGATGGGAAATCCTCATAACTATATTAATCAAGAAGGCCTCAACTTCATAAACGTCAACGCGCCACATCTGGCCCCCTGGCCCTTTACCGGGTTGCCCTTAAGCCATCCACCGGAAATTATCCTTTACCGGGAGCGTATCCAGATGCTCGCCTTTCCAGGGCAAGAGGCACAATCTCAGTTTCGTCCCCCTATTAGAACACATCCTCTGATACTCTATTACCCGTTAGCCGTCATTCGCGGCGATGCACCTTTCCTAAGTGAAGCTAAACCACATAATTTTATGGATTTCTGGAAAGGAAAATTTTTCCCTATGTGTAACGTATCTATCTACTATCTTAGTGAGGGACTTGTCGAACTGCCAACGGAATTGGAAGTCATCTATCTTAACCGTGATATGTTACAAACCTATTTGGAGGGATAGTTGAAGTTATACAACGGATCACCTTACATTTTTAACCATGCACATTCCTGACGGACGAGACTGCCCCTATTACGCAGCTAATTACCACCGGCGCGCCACGCCCCAAGAGACTTGTCATCTCCTGGAAGGTACGCCGGATGCTGTGCGTTGGACGTCTAACCTGTGCAATCAATGTACAGTGCCTGATATTCGTCGCGCCAATGCCTGTCCTAAGATGGTATTGCATTTGCACATAGGGAAGCGGCCTTTGCGTTTCTGGGAAAGTGAACGGATTTTCGTTCATGCAACTTGCACATATACCCAAAAGACTGTGAAAAATCCCTATGTGGGTTGTGGGCACTGTCATACTCCGATTGTCTTTGTCGTCGCTGAAGAAGTGAAAGAATAGTGAATTGCGAGTTAAGGGTTAAGAAAATTTACGCAAATCGCACTTGTTTGGCACAAAATCTGTTTATGTTTCATGCATTACGAAATTCAAAGGAATTACTCATTGAGGCTGTGCGTTCACCAGCAGTAGATAAAAATTTAAGACGAAACCAAGTTTTCAAGGGTTTTCACAATTTGCCAATTTGAAATTTGCCAATTTTCGATTTTCAAGGGAGGATCTAACTATGTCAAAGACTGATGTTTACGCTGCCATTGGTGTCATTGGTGGTTCTGGGCTTTACCAGATGGAAGGGTTGGAAGATATACAGGAAGTACATTTAAGCACGCCCTACGGTGATCCTAGCGATAGTATCGTCGTCGGTAAAATTGTCGATGTCCCGGTTGCATTTCTGCCGCGCCACGGGCGTGGTCACATCCATACTCCTACCGAGGTTCCCTACCGAGCCAATATCTATGCACTTAAAAGTCTGGGTGTTACACAAATTATTAGCATCTCTGCGTGTGGGTCGTTGCGCGAGTCACTCAAACCCGGTCACATCGTCGTTCCCGACCAGCTCTTCGATTTCACTAAAGACCGTGAACGCTCCTTTTTCGGCGATGGGTTGGTTGCACATATCTCCGTCCCCGATCCCTTTTGTAATGAGTTATCTACCTTCATCGCCGATGCCACCGAAGCCGAAGGTGGAATAGTACACCGTGGAGGTACGTTCATTACCATTGAAGGTCCTCGCTTCAGTACCAAAGCCGAAAGTCATGTATTTCGCGCCTGGGGAATGGATATCATTGGAATGACGGCTTCACCTGAGGCCTACCTGGCCCGCGAAGCCGGTATTTGCTATAGTACAATGGCTCACGTTACTGATTATGATGTTTGGCATGAAAGTGAAGAACCTGTTACTGTCGAGATGATCATCACGCAATTATTGGCAAACCTGGAATTAGCACAAAATGTCATCAAGCGGCTGATTCCCCAACTCAACGCGCGTGCGAAAACTTGCACGTGTGTACACGCGCTGAATAGTGCACTCATCACCGATCCTAACCGGGTTCCCCCGGAAACTCAAGAGCGGGTAAGGCTTCTTACCGGTAAGTAAATGGACATCCAGGTTACACAGCAATTAAGACGAGACTTCCTCTTCCAGAGAAAAACTTCCTTTTTCACAAGCCTGCGACTCTTGTGGATCATCGCTGTTTCTTTCATCGGTGTAGGGACTTTAACGCTCTATCTGGCTACTCCTACTCCCTCACTTACCCCCTACCACCTGGGCGCGTTGATGGGAGGATGGTTACTGGCATGGGGGGGCAGTGCGGTATTATTGCATATCCGCCTGCCCAAAGCGGATTTGGATTACCTCCCCATACTTGCGTTGTTAACCGGTTGGGGATTGCTGCTGTTAGCACGATTGGCTCCTGGCTTTTTATTGCGTCAAATCCGATGGTTATGTATAAGTTGTGGCGCGCTCTGTGGCACAGCCCTGTATACACCGCTTCCTCGTCTGCTGCGCCGCTATCGTTATACACTTCTAACTGGGGGGATTCTCCTATTAGGTATGACATTGGTCTTTGGTGTAAATCCATCCGGATATGGCCAACAACTCTGGTTAGGGGCATTTGGCCTTTACTTCCAACCTTCCGAGTTGCTCAAACTGTTGCTCGTTATCTATTTAGCTGCGTATCTTTCAGATCGCCGAAATTTGGCAAGTCAGTCAGAAATGGCAGGTGAATTGCCAATTGCAGATAAGCCCTTTTGTCGGACTATTCGGAAATGGTGGGTTATTCAGAAATGGCCTGCCGTTTCCGGATGGCACACTATCTCTGAATGGTTAGTGATCCTGGGTCCTATGTCCATTATGTCTGGTCTGGCGCTCTTACTACTAGGATGGCAACAGGACCTGGGTGCGGCCTTATTGTTTTACCTCACCTTTGTGGCTATGCTCTACCTGGCATGGGGGAAAGTGCAACACGTTATCCTCAGCTTGCTACTTTTCTTACCTATTGCGGTAACAGGTTATATCTTCTCAAGTCGTGTGGCCTTACGAGTGAGCATCTGGCTGGATCCGTGGGCGCCAGAACAAGCTGACCGGGCTTTCCAAATTCTACAATCACTCTTTGCGTTGGCTGATGGAGGCCTGGGAGGGCAGGGATTGGGGCAAGGGATCCCGACTTTGATTCCTGCAGTCCACACTGATTTTGTCTATGCTGCACTTGTCGAAGAATTTGGACTGGCAGGTGCAATGGGTCTTATCGCACTCCTGGGATTGCTGATTTACAAAGGTATCGTGTTAGCACAGCGATCCGAGTCTCCTTTTGAAGCCCTATTAGCGGGTGGAATTACAGCATTACTTGGTATCCAAACCTGGGTAATTTTAGCCGGAAACACCAAACTTATACCCATCACGGGTGTTACACTGCCTTTTCTCAGCTATGGAGGATCTTCCCTGCTCACATTGATGGTCGCGATGGGGCTACTCCTCAATATTTCGGCCCCTCATCTCCCTCCCCTGACACTCACTTTGCCGCCAGCCGAGTCCCCTCCTTTGAGAGAAACTTCTAGTAAATTGGGCAGAGACTTATTGCTCTTACTGGTTACACTGGCATTGAGTACAAGTACGTGGGCAGTTCAACGTGCACCAACCTTGCGTACCTATCCTACAAATCCCCGCCGTATCTTGGCCGAAACACGCATCCAACGAGGAAGAATCCTAGACCGTAATGGGATACGCCTGGCCGACATTGAAGTTGCAGCTACTGGATTTGTTACGCGCACCTATCCTATTCCGGAGGCAGCCCCCGTCGTGGGGTATGCTACGCTCACTTATGGCACATCGGGCATTGAAGCCTCTTGCGATACCCGGCTACGTGGAGAAGTGGAGCGTACAGACTGGGATGCAACCTGGGATGCATTAATGAAGCGCGTACCTCAAGGCGAACACGTGCAACTTACGCTTGACGCATACTTACAACAGAGCGCGCAACAGAAACTAACAGGGTATCAGGGCGCAATCGTATTAGGTGATGTACATACCGGTGAGATCCTCGCCCTGGCTTCTGCACCTATCTATGACCCGGCTAAAGTTGCTGACGATTGGGATACTTACCGCGACGATATACGCTCTCCCTTGCTCAATCGCGCGACCCAGGGATTAGTCCAACCCGGCGCGATTCTGGAAACGGTTATCTTGGGGACCGCGTTACAGGCTGGATTCACTGCTCCTCCAGTACAACCCATAACCCCCAGTATCACCCTTCCGAACGGTGCGCCATTTCTGAATGGTACAGTGACCTGTACCTGGCTTCCTGAAGAAGCAACCTGGACTAACGTATTATCCGCGACATGTCCGGCCCCTTTCGTCACGCTGGCCCAAAAGTTAGGATCACACGCACTTGTAGAAGGATTCCGTGCCTGGGGACTGATAGAGGCTCCAGTCCTAGAAATCCCCACTGTTGCCACTATGCGGGAATCTGATCAGATGACTCTCACACGAGAAGCCTTGGGCCAAGGGGAATTGTTGGTTACACCCTTGCAGATGGTGGGCGTCGCTGCAGCTCTTGGTAATGATGGTGTCCGCGTTCCCTTTCGATTACTAACCCAGCCCCTCGCAGGCTGCAATATTTCTTCTGTCCCTCAAGCCGTGAAAGTGCTTGAACCGGAAGTGGCACAATATCTTCGGGGTTTGTGGCCACGCTTCGGAATGTTTGTTGGACATCAGGGTAAAGCATTGGCAGGTTCCAATCGCACTCTTGAATGGTTTATAGGATTGGACAATGTAGATCATCCTCACTACGCGGTTGCAGTTCTGATCGAGACATATAAGAATGACGTGCTTTTTCAGCATGATACGGAACTCGCGTCAACCTTACAGCAGACGACGTATCCTTCAAATACGGCGACCCAGATAGGTCTATTGATCTTACAAGAAAGCATAAAACCATAAATTCAGCGTGGAGCGAGTTTGACTGACACTTTACCCCACTAACGATTTCCTACCCTTTCACCGCCTATTGGAAAATTCTAACCACAAAACCGGTTTTTGGTTTGACAAACATAAATTCTAACATATCATAGAGATATAGTTAGGATAATGCACTATAAGCAAACCAAATCAAAGCGATATCCATATAGTTCCCATCACAAAAGTGTTAGGAGTACACAATGAATGAAAACATCCTGTTGATAGAAGACGATGAGGCGTTGGCGCAACTGGTTCAACTCCTCCTGGAACGTGCAGGCTATAAAGTCATATCCGCTAGCAATGGCGAAGCCGGCTTGGAACTTTCACGGCAAAATCCACCCGACTTGGTCTTGTTAGACATCCTTATGCCAGATATGGACGGCTGGCATGTTTATGAGGGCCTACGTCGCATCACCGACGCGCCTGTTTTATTCCTAACAGCTCTCGGTGATGAACACAATATTACTTATGGTTTAGGACTTGGAGCCGATGACTACATTGTCAAACCCTTCGGCTACAAGGAATTAGTCACCCGCGTCAAAGCTTCATTGGCCCGCGCACGGCGCGCGCGGGGTGAACAGACCGTTTTTCAAACCGGGAATTTATGGGTAAATCTCGACACCCACGAGGTCAAGGTAGATAACCGTATCATCAGTCTCACACCCACCGAATTTCAATTGCTCTCGGCATTAATTCAAGACCCAGGCCGTACTGTGAGCCATGATACCCTGCTCCGGCGTGTTTGGGGGCCTGAATATTCCAATCGTCGCGATTACCTCAAGCTCTATATCTGGTACTTACGACAAAAGATTGAGGTCGATCCTCGTAATCCAAAACGCATTGTAAGCGAGCGTGGACAGGGATACCGTTTAGTCATCGAATCTGAAGCGGAGGAATAAATCGGTGCTGTGGGCAGGGCTGCTCCAACGTGGGGGGTGGCATTTTGACTTGCTATCCGCGATTATTGGGGCTATTATAGCCTGGATAATCGCCGGCATGATTTATGTGCGGCGTGCCGGGTTGATTGCGCTTAAGGAAAAATTAATCGCACAAATTACTCGTTTAAGTGACAGATTTCAGTCCAGCCAAGAAGAGAAATATCTACAAGTTGTGCAGGAGGCTCTCAAACGCCTCCTGCTTTTTACTCCCCAAGATCCCCAAGCGATATTTCAGCCCCCGCATTTCGAGACTATCTGGCCGCACACTTATATCACGACACCCGAAGGACTCCAGAAACCTTTACACATTCCCTTCAATACCTTGTTGGCCGGCCACTCGCGGTTGTTGATTGTGGGGAGCTTGGGATCAGGGCGGACAATGTCGCTTGCTATGCTTGTGTGGCAAGTAGCTGAAGGGGCTAAGCCGTTTACCCATTTTCCACTCTGGATAGATCTGGCGTACTTTAAAATGCTCCCAGAGGGTAATTTTACCGCGCAAGAACGTTTACTTCAGTTAGCAATGTTCTTTTTGCCCAATGTCACGCTAAAATGGTTGGCCAAGCAGTTAAAAAGGTGGCCGAGTTTAATGCTATTAGACAATTGGGATGCATTGGGCACCGGTGAACGCGGGCTGATCAGAGCATGGATTAACGAGACCGCACAGAATTTGCCGGAGAGCATCTGGGTTATTGTTAGTACAGAGGAAGGCTATGGTCCTCTGGTCGAAGCCGGTTTTGTTCCCTTGAAACTTATTCCCGCTACTGGCGAGGAAATTCTTGCCGACTTATTTGCCGGATGGACAAAGCTAAAGGCATGGTCAGGAACCGGACTAAGCAGCGGCAGGGGCAAAGACCAACCCGATCAGATGCCGGGTCCCCCCGAAGAAATCTTAGATGTATTGCGGTGGGCAACCCTGGCCGGTGCGTCTTTGATGGAACTTAACGTGCGGATTATGCTTTATCTCCAAACACAACAATTTGAAGTCCACCCGGTAGAAACCATGGATCGCTTCCTGGATACGCGTGTTCCTACTCTGGCCCTCGGAGAAGGACAGCAGGAAGTTGCAGAACAGGCGCGTATGTTAACACTCGCTACTTTCAGCCATATTGCCTACAGTCAACGGATGGAGGGCCGTACCCTCTCCCGCGAGCAAGTATTCGAATTCGTTACGACACTCTTACCGCCTGAAGAAGAACGTCCAGCCAAATTGGAAGGGGCTATCCGTAAGTTGCTTAATGAGGCTCAGTTACTACAACATGGACGCGGTGGGCAGGAAAAATCTCTTATCCTGACCCATTATCTATGGACAGAATTCCTTACGGCTTGGAGCCTCGCGGGTGAAGAACAGGGGGTGACTTTTATTCAAGAACACCTTGATGACCCGGCATGGACGCTTCTCATTGAGTTTTACATGGGTATTGGCGATGTCGCCTCACTCATTCAGGGAATGCTTAAAAAAGCAATGTCCAGCGGTAATGATGTGCTTCTTCTCCGTATTGCGCGTTGGTGTTTAGTTGTGCCTGAAGATCCACCCTGGCGCAAATGGGTGATACAAACACTTGCGCAGCGATTCAAAGAAACCGATGTAGAGGCCGCCATCCGGTTACGATTAGGACGTGACTTAGCACTCCTCGCGGGGGAAGGCGCGCGTGCTTTCTATCTCCAAATGTTGCGCCATTCCTCTCCTCTGGTGCGCAGTACGGCACTCCGAGGTTTGGGATGGGTGGGGGTGCCACAAGATATAGACATTTTGAACAAAGCATTGCAGGATGAACACACTGAGATGCGCCGGAACGCTGTTCAGGCATTGGCCGATCTCGGTACCGCCGGAGCTATCACGTTGCTTGAACAAACCTTGTCTCATACTGATGAAGAACTCATGTTGCACATTACTGAAACATTGGCATTGTTAGCCAAAAAGCGCGGAACTGAAGCTGCCTTAAATGTACTGCGCAACGCAACAGAACACACGGATCTACTGGTACGGCGCGCGGCCTGCTATGGACTTGAGCACATCGATCACTTGTGGGCCGATGAGAAACTGGAATATATCGCCCGTGAGGATCCAGAATGGTTAGTACGTTCCGCTGCAGACACGATACTCAAGGCTAAGCAAACAGCACGTAGCGCCAAAGTATTGGTTCCCGCGCCACCGCGCGTCGAACAAATGGCGTGGCTTATCACCTGGGCCGCGGGACAGGGAACCGGACTCGGTGTAGGCCAAGCCGCCTGGGATATGCTCGTGCAAGCAGTTAAAGAAGGTCCCCCCGACATACAAATTCGAGGGATAGAACTGATCGCCAGTATAGGTCAGAAACAGGACGCGGACAAACTAAGAGCATTGCGCTTTGAGGCTCACGACCCAGAAATCTTAAGCGCTGTTGAAGACGCCATCCAGTCTATTGAGCAGCGTTATAGCTTCCATCAAGGGAATCACACACTGGAGATTTAGATTTGGGTATGTCTCATTTTGAATTGAGAATATACCCGAGTTTATGTAGTTAAATCAAGATCAGAGGGTGGCCAGGGCGGCGTATGACCATCCCCCTGTAACAGTTCGGCTGCCAATGCCCGATAAGCCACAGCGCCACTGGAATGTGGAGCGTAAAAGACTCCCGGCTCGCCATAGCTGGGCGCTTCGCTCAGGCGCACACTGCGCGGCACCACCGTTTGAAAAACCTGTTTGCCAAAATGCGCGCGTACTTCATCGCTGACCTGATGCGCGAGTGTTGTGCGCGCATCGTACATCGTCAACACAAGCCCCCGAACCAGAAGCTCCGGATTTAATCCGCGCCGTACCAAAGCAATAGTCCGCATTAACTGGGAAAGCCCCTCTAACGCAAGATATTCACACTGCACCGGCACAACTACCCCATGTGCAGCAGACAACGCATTCACCGTCAAGATACCTAAACTTGGAGGAGAGTCCAACAACAAATAATCGTACCCTACGATAGTCACTAACATCGTCTTTAAACGCAGTGCGCGCTCGCGCGGGTCCGGTATCTGGTTAAGCTCTACCGTAGCCCCCGCTAACCCAGAAGTACTGGGTAAAATATCCAATCCCGGCCAACGCGTTGCAAGAATCGTATCTGCGACCGGTTGTTGTGCTGACAGGACTTCGTAAATGGAGGTAGAAATTGCGCGTGGATCAAGTCCCAAACTGGTTGTCGCGTTACTTTGTGGATCGATATCTACTAACAACACCCGTTTGCCCCACGCAGCCATCATAGCAGCAAGATTGACCACCGTTGTAGTCTTTCCCACGCCTCCTTTCTGATTGGCAAACGCATAGATTTGCATCATTTCTGCTCCAACACTGTACTGCAGAAGATCACATCTTCATCTATAGGCGTTGACGCCAATCTGACACGAGCCACAGAACGCGAAGCCAGGCAAGCTGCGAAATTTGCCGCAACGATAGGCACTGCGCTCGATGTCAAAGCAATAAAGAAAGCCGAGGCAAAAATATCTCCCGCCCCGGTGGGATCCGCCTCTTCGACGCGCAAAGCATCGAAATGCTCCCTTTGTCCATGGACAAAGAGTTCCCCCCCGGTAGCGCCGGTCGTCACAACCAAAATTTCTGTCTGCTGGGCATAGGAATAAGCGACATCCCAGTCCCCCTCAATATCCTCAATACTGAAGACTACCGCAGAGGCCTGCGATAAAACCCGGGTAGCGCCATGCCAGGGATGTCGGTGAACACGGCCTTGATCATCAGATGTCCGCATCCATCCTTGGGGAGTAATTCCTACGAATGTCTTATGTGCAAAGTAAGCCACCAGGCCAGGGTCACATTCACCAAAGATAGGTCCAATATGAACTAAGGGTGACGTTTGCCAGGGCACAGGAAGTTGCGCTGAAGTCAAAGGCTGCGCGACAGCATACACATACTGTTCCCGGTGGTTATTGACGTAAATATTTTCAAATGTCGTCGTCGCAGTCGCGGGTAAACATGATACCACAATCCCATCCCCAAAGAGAGAAGGGGCAAAATCTATCCCCGCACTGGTCAACACGCCGACATGACGGCGCAATCTGGCGGCCGTCAAAGCAGCATAAGAAGCTGTCCCCCCCACTGTATAGCCACCTTGCGGCAAAAGATCGTGGGTTATATGTCCCACCAGGAGATAGTCCACAGGTGGTAATACACTGGAGATCAACGCGCCACTTGGAAATGGCGTGCTATTCGGAATTAGCATGTAGGCTTAATCTCGCTTAGGAATAATGGTGATAGCACGATGGCGCCCAGAACCAGAACTTTCCGTCCTTACACGTCCATCTCGGCGCAGGAGCATATGAATTACACGCCGCTCGTTGGCCGGCATAGGGCGCAAACGCACACTACGTCCCGTATTTACAGCTTGATCTGCCATACGTCGGGCCAACGATTCCAATCCCCGGCGGCGCCGGCGGCGATAGCCATCCGCATCAACCACCAGGTTAAAATCTCCCTCCACCTTACGGTGAATGATAGTGCGGAAAAGATATTGGATAGCATCCAAAGTTTGTGAGCGTGGCCCTACCAGGGTATCCGCGTCGCGCCCATGTAATGAAACCCATAGGGTGGGGCGATCTTCCTGTTTCCAGCGCAGCGATGCCTGAACCCGCAGCTCCGGGAACAGATGCTCTGCTATTTCCAGTGCTGTTCGTTCAATGGCCTCGCGATCTAAATCAGTATGTGACTCAGCAACACGTTCCTCTTTTCTACTATCACGTAGTCTCGCCGTCTGTGCTGGCGGTGCAGATTGTGGCGGCGCTGGTTCAGATTCAGCTTGCACTGGCGGCGTAATCTCACGTTCAGGTAAACGCGTTTCCTCGACTATCTCTGCCGGAACAGAAACCACAGGGACAGCATCAGAAATCTCTTCGATAACTATAGGTTGCGGTTCAACCACTTCATCAACAGACATTTGAACGGGCACCACCACAGATTCTTCAGGAATTGGGGGAGATTCAACTTGAGTTACACGACGGGTCAGACGCACACACGCATTACGAGCACCGATCCCCAAAAAGCCACGACGTTCCTCTTCCAAAACCTCAATTTCGACCTCGTCCCGCGTGGCCGCTAAACGTGTCAATCCTAAAATAATCGCCTCATCCACAGAAGGGGCGGTAATTTCCACCGACTCTTCAGGTCCCATAAAACCTCCTCACACTCTCTCTAGAAGCTGTCGTTTAGCTTCCAGGCAGGTGTTACAATGTTTAAGCTTTAGCCTTTGCCTTCTTTTGGCTTTTTGAATCCCCACTATCCGGTGTTACTGGCGGCGCCAAATTCATAGCGTACTCACGGCGGAAAAGATAGAATTGCAAAATCCCGGCAATATTGGAGATTAAGAAATAAACAGAAAGCCCGGCAGCATATTGAAGTGAGATTACACCGATAAAGATAGGCATCATAAACATCATTTGTTTGTTCATTGCCTCACTCTGTGCATCTGTAGCCGGCGGAGTCATAAGTTTCTGTTGCAAAAAAGAAGTTAATACCACGAGTATCGGCAAAATGTAATAGGGATCGGGCAAAGCCAGATCTAACCACAAAAACTGGCTCTTTAACGGAATCAACAAGCTTAAGCCCGGAATCCAATCGTAAATCTGTTTGGGAAGAGCCAACAACTCCAGGGGTGTAGCTGCTAGAACGCGGATAATCGCTTGATAAAATCCTAGCATCAAGGGGAGCTGGATCAACAACGGCAGACAGCCGCCCATAGGATTAATGCCCGACGTTTGATAGAGCTTCATCTGTTCTTGCGCCAGTTTTTCCTTGTCATCTTTGTACTTTTCCTGCAATTCCTGGAGTTTCGGTTGTAACTCGCGTTGCCGGTTTGCTGTTTTTTGCTGTTTCAATGTCAAGGGCGTCAAAGCTAAACGGAACAACAGTGTCACCAGCGCCATCGCTAAAACAGTCTCATGGCCTAAAAACTTATAGAAAAGCAACAGCAGATTCAGGATTGGTCTAATAATTACTACATCCCACACAACATATCTCCTAAATTAACGAATTACGAAGGCAACCGTAGGTTGCACTGAATTGCACATCACGAATTATGAACCTTCTCGCGGATTACGTAAAATCCTGCCCAGTATATTTTAGTTCTCCGTGGGAGGATACACCCATTCCACGCTACCGCTCAAAATATCCAACGCCTGCACGCGATCCTTGAGCAGAATCGGCATCAAATAGAGCCGTTCATTATCCGCCGTTAAATCACCCGGCAAACGTCCCTTCTCCACCGACAGATCCCACATCTTGATCACACCGGTCTCAACATCTATCTCGTGAATGCCACCCTTCTCAAAGCCCGCCACCAGTAATGCAGATTGATCGGCATTGAATACGGGGCGCGCGTGGACCGCATCATCCACCATCGCGGGCGTATCCCACACGAATTCACGGGTTTCAGTATTCAGAGCGTAGATATGTCCCCCGACATCCGCAAAGAACAGTACCGCCCCTTTACTCACCGGCGTTGACCACAGCCAATCTTGCACGGTATAAGTCCAGACAATATGCCCTGTGTCGGGCGCAATCTGGTAGAGCGTTTTACCAAAATCTCCTACCCACACGTGATTGTTCACATATATGGGAGTCGCAGCAATAGACCCTTTAGTTTCCACTTGCCACACTTCGCTCCCACTCTCCAAGTCTACCGCATAGAGATGGTGGTCCAGGGAAGCGATATATACCATACCATCCACCACCAATGGCGTTGCCCATACCCGGTCTTTAGTAGCAAATTCCCAGACTTTATTCCCGGACGCAATGTCGAGCGCGTACACCTTCCCATCCCCGTTACCGATAAGGAACAAATCTCCTGCAATTGTACCACTCCCTACATACTGTCCCTGTGCTCCGGTGAAGGACCAGGCTGGTACATCATCGGGCCGTTCCGCAGGAGATGCGCCTAGTCGCAATGCGTAGACGGTTTTGTCGTTAAACCCGGCGATCAACAACACACCATAGTCCCCAACTCCCTCGGCGAGCACCGGGCTAGAATAAAATGGCCCCACCGTACTCTTTTCCTCTTCATTCGGATAGCTCCACAGCCATTTGCCAGTCGCGGCATCCAAAGCAACCACGCGCTCCAGATTTGCCGCATACACCGTCCCATTTACTATTGACATTCCGGGCCAACTGACATGACGCCCTACCCTACTACCGGAACATCCCGTGAGGGCTACCAATATAAACAGTCCCACCATTACCGGGACCCACCAACGTCTCATACAACCTCCTACCCCGGACGCGCCGGGAATAACAGTGTTCATCGAACATCAAGATAGACTCTAAAGGTCTTATGTCAAATCTCGGCACGATTGAAACCGTTCGCGTAAGTCCGATTTGATCAATAGCCCGCATTGACCCTTCGGATCTAGGCCCGTTACCTCACGGAACAGGATCATAGCCCCCTGGATTGAAAGGGTGACAACGTAAAATACGTTTGATGCCTAACCATCCCCCTTTCCACAATCCATAACGATTAATAGCCTCATACGTATACTGTGAACAAGAAGGTGTAAAACGGCATGTGGGGGGAAATAGCGGAGAAATAAACCGTTGATAACCTCGAATGATTTTTAATACCAACTGTTTCACCGTCTGTTCTCCTCTGAGGTCACCCACAGATGCGCGCGCTGTAATAGCTTCTCCAGTGCTAACTCAACCTGGGATTCCTTAACTTCCAGGAGAGGGATACGCGCAACTAAAACTATATCCCATCCCGGTTCAATATGTGCATACTTATGGCGCATGGCTTCTCGCAATAGGCGACGCGCGCGGTTACGCGCTACAGCATTCCCTACTTTCCGACTCGCCGTCAACCCAACCCGCGTATGCGATAACGTATTTGGCACAGCCCACAGAATAAATAAGTGATGCGCCCACGACCGTCCCTCAGACCAGACTCGCCGGAATTCCTGAGAACGGCGCAGGCGCATACTTTTTAACCACAACCTATGCTCCAAGTATCAGCATATAGAAAATGGGCGGAAAATATCCTGCATGTAACCCTTACACACCTAATGCCCTATGCCCGTCGACGAGGCCGTTGCGCACTTTCCTTCCAGTTAATGCGCTTGGCTCCCCCCAGACCCACCACGACCAGCCGCTTGCGACCCTTAGCCCGTCGGCGCTTCAATACATCACGACCCGTTCGGGTACTCATCCGCGCACGGAAACCGTGGGTGCGCATGCGTTTGCGTTTCTTTGGTTGATAAGTTCGCTTCGTTGACATCCTTCTAACTCCTTATGATAAAATAACACTCGGCCGGCGGACATCCCCGCCAGGCGTACGATGTTGGGAAGAAAGTCCCCACACAAAAACCGCGCGGTTACCCGCGTCGGTACTCCCCTCTCTTAGGGCAAGCGCATTATACCGTAAGGAGTGAGTAAGTCAATCACACTTTGACTTCATACAGAAAACCTCGTATACTAAAGAAGTAGTTTTTATCCATAAAGCAACCTGTTGCTACATCTACGTTAGATTAGATAAGGAGGACCTATATGAGTTTCCGTATACGTTGGCCTACTCAATATGGAAGGATTACTCAAGACTTTGGCGTGCGTCCTGAGTTTTATGGGAAATTCGGCTTGCCGGGCCATGAGGGTATTGATTTTATGGGACCGGAAGGGAGCGAACTCTACGCTGCCGCCGATGGGTTTATCAGCGACGTGCGCTTGGATGGCGACTCGAACCCTACCCGCAAGCCTTACGGCAATCAAGTACGCATTCAACACACGGATGGCTACGAAACCATCTACGCTCATCTCTCCCAAGTCGTGGTCACGCGAGGGCAAGTCGTGAAAGCCGGACAACTGATTGGACTCTCTGGTAATACAGGGAATTCGTTTGGCGCGCATCTGCACTTCAGCCTCAAGAAGCAGGGAGCGACCCAAGCCCGACAAACTACTTATCCTTACGACATTATTGACCCTACCCCCTATCTGAATTCCTTTACCGAGGGAAGCAGTGCTACTAAGCCTGAACCACCTGCTACACCCACCCTGGAAGTCCAGGTGGAGAGTGCGGAAATCGGCCTTCTCAACGTGCGCAGCGACCCTTACGCCGGCAGCGCATTGGTGACGACAGTTGCTCACGGCGCGAAAGTTGGAGCATTGGAAGAGGAAGCTACCACCCGTGCGAAGGTAGGACAGACGGGCCAATGGCTTTGGATTCGTACCCCTGATGGAAAAATAGGCTATGTGGCAGCTTGGTATCTCAAACTGCCTAGTACTACCCCGGCTTCCACGATACCCAGTGAAGTAACTCTGGTAATTGTCGAAAGCCCAGAAGTACCCCTCAAACTGCGCGGTGGCCCCACGATTCAAGATGCAATCATTACCACGATGCCGCATGGTACTGTATTAAAGTCGCTGGAGCCGGCCAATGCTGCGCGAGCCAAAATTGGTAAGCAAGACCAGTGGCTCCGGGTGCAAACACCTGGAGGACAACAAGGCCATACGGCTGCCTGGTATCTCAAGCTCCAGGACGAAAAGCCCAAACCCATCGTGCCACAACCCACCAGCGGCAAACCCACCAAATACATCCGGGTTGAAAGTCCTGAATTTGGCCTTAAAGTCCGCAAAGGTCCTAGCACCAACGATGAACAAGCCTGGTGGGTTCTCCATGGGACGGTATTAGAATCGTTAGAAGATACCGCCACAACAGCGCGTAAAGTGGGCCAGCAAGATCAATGGATCAAAGTCCGCACGCCCGCGCAGTGGGAAGGGTATGTGGCTGCGTGGTACACCCGCGCCCCATATAGCGAAGATCCACGGCAGCCCGCCGAAACTTACGATCTTCCCACCGGGATCTCGCCCCACATTTTCGGTATCCACGCTGTTACCCTGGGGGATGACCCCCACACCAAAGATCCAATTCGCAGTTTGTACAACGGGCAGACCAAAAAAGGCTGGATCTTCTTCACCGAGCAGTGCGGGAGCCATCCCCAGAACCTTGGCCCTAACAACGACATCCGCAACCGGCTGTGGGAATGGGCCAGCCAGGGATATGGGGTGATTGTGCGCCTTAATAACGGTTATGAACCCGGTGGCACACTCCCCGAATCACGCTACTACGATGATTTCGCCGCCGCCGCCGCTCGCTGGGTGGAACTCTACCTGACGCGCCCGGAATTATCGCAGAGCGAGTACACCTGGACTATCCAGATCGCCAACGAGCAAAACAATCCACGCGAGCATCCGGGTGGATTCGAACATCCGAGCGAGCACATTACGGCGGAACGCTATGCCGAAGCCTTCAATAAAACTTATGCCAGGATTAAGGCTGTGTTGCCCAACGCCATTGTCTGTACCGGTGCGGTCGATCCCTACAACTATATGCCAATGCGATTGTTGGGAAATGCTAACTGGCGGCCCCTGGACTACTATACTACTATGCTGGCGAACATTGACGCGCTGGATGGCATCATCCTACATGCTTACACTCATGGCCCAGACCTGAGTGCGATCACCAGCTTCAGCCGTTTTGGCAGCGGAACTGGGCCATTGTGGGATCACTACTTCGACTTCCAGATTTACCGCCTCTTTATGGAGCGGATTCCTGACAAGTGGCGCAATGTGCCCGTCTATATTACCGAAACCAACCACATCTGCCGTCGCTCCGCCGCGCCCGCCTGTGAGCGGGACCAGGGTTGGGAAAATCAAAACGTTGGGTGGGTGCGCGAGGCTTACAAAGAGATCAACCGTTGGAACAGTACTCCCTACGCTCAGCAAATCCGTTGTCTATTGCTCTACCGCTGGATGGGCGATCAGTGGACGATCAATGATAAAGGCGGCGTCTTGGAAGATTTCAGAATGTCGCTCAACAACGATTACCGCTGGCGTGCGGTTCCTGCTGCTGCAGAATTCTCGTTTAGTATCAGCGGTGAAGGGGAAGAGATAGAAGAAGGTGATATTGGTGAGCGCACCCTCGTCAAGCCCGATAACCTAAAGCTGCTGCGCGGCCTGGGACGCAAGAGTGAGCGCGTACTCAATGCCGCCGGTATTGAGATTTTCGAGCAACTGGCGCAGTTGACGCCGGAACAACTTCTTGCCATCGTTGGCGAAGCCGGACTCCGCGCGCCCTTTATGGAAACGTGGCCCAAACAGGCACAACTGGTCGTCGAAGGCAAGTGGGAAGAACTGGCGGCGTACCAGAAAGAGATCGTTGAGCAGTAATCGCAGTGTATTCTCCAAGCGAGAGGAAATACATCCCGATACACTGACAAAAAAACTTCCATAGGACATGGATACACACGGAAAACATGGATAAAAATAAAAAAAATCCGTGAAATTCGTATTTATCTATGTCCTATCACATTATGGCTCATGCACCCGCAACGCAATATAGGCCGGCCGCCATGCAGTGTCGGGACGGAGCAGGCTGAACACGGCCTCCGGTCGTTCTGCTCCCCACACTACCACGGTGTTAAGATTCCACACAAAGAACGGCCCTACCCACGGGCGTTCATCCATCAAACGGCAGGCTTCAACCAGGTACTGCGCCTGCATTTCTTCTGTCACCCAAGCTGCGTAGGGATAAGCGAAATCAGAGGGTAAATTCTCAGAACGGATGCCCTGTACACTGGGCCAGCCAAACTCCGTCGGCCATAGGGACAATGTTACCCCGGCCGCCTGCAAAATCGCGTGATAATCCTCCAGAGTGTCCAGGAAAAAGAAACTGGGATGCTCATTCCACGCCGAAGCAGTGTGCGTAGTATCCGACGCGCGTTCCCAAGGAGGATTGGCGTACCCGTAAGGGTGGACGCCGATACCATCTACCCACTGTGCCAGGCCGGCATTTAATGCCTCGCGCAAAAAACGGCGGTCATCTATCGCCTGGATGCCGTCGTCAATGCCCGTTACCCCCAGACCGCCGCTGATAATGAGAGCCTGCGGATCTGCCTGACGAATGGCCTGGCTGCCTTGTGCTACCAGCGTCACAAAAGCAGCCGGATTCAATGTCTCGCCATACCACTCGCGGGATAGGTTAGGTTCGTTCCATAACTCGTAGGCTGTCACCTGCCCTGCATAGTGCGTGGCAAACGCGGTCATAAAACGCCCGAACTCAGCCGGGTCGGTAGGGGGGCCATTGTATCCCACTCCCGCGCGCAACCATCCCGGCGCATCTACTACCCCGATCAACAAATCGAATTGGAATTCATTGACCAATGCCACCACACGATCCAAATCCTCCCAGCGGTACTCATTGGCCCGCGCCTCCGCAAAAGACCATTCCACCTGGACCTTTACCCAACGAAAGCCTAACCCCTCTACCCAACGCAATACCCGTGCTAGGTCCTGATCATTGGGATCAATTTGGATACCATAATCAGGCTTGAGCACGGGCGGGGGAATTGGCGTCGCCGTGGGCGGCGATTCAGGCGTTGCAACCTTTGCCTCGGTGGGCGCGGCGGTCGCCGTCGGTGTCGGCGCAGTGGATGTTGCAACCGGGGATAGCGCTGTCGGCAACGGCGATGCCGGGAGCAGTTCAACATGGGGCAAGAAAATCTCCTCCTGTGCCTCTTTCACCACGACCGCCGTAGGTATATCTACGGTCGGTGAAATTGTGGGAGCATAGAAAACGCATCCTAACGTTAATACCAACAAAAAAAGCAGTCTAATCACTATTTTTATTTTTATCATTACCTTGTTTCCTTTCTTACGCTATGGTACACTAAAGAGAGAAGATGTACAGCGGAAGGATGACAGGGTGAGTGGTGAATTATTTATGTATCACGTATCACGCATGATGTTTTATGCCTGACTTTTGCTAATGTCTGGGGATAAGTTTTAAGGAAGGGTATGGGGGAAATATTAAAAACAGGTCTAATTATTAAATCACAAAGTGGTTTCTATACGGTTTTTACTGAAAATGGAGAACAAATCGTCGCCAGCATACGGGGACGATTGAAGAAAAAAAGACTCGATATCAGCATTGCCGCCGTCGGCGATCAGGTACGGTGGCAAACACTCTCCGATGGCAGCTATGTCATCGAGGAGGTTTTAGAACGTAAACGCGCGTTAACACGTCTCAAACCCATTTCTGGGGGACGGGGAGCGCGGCGTTGGGATCGCCAGGGTTATCTGCGCGAAAAAGAACAAGTCATTATCGCCAATCCCGATCAGGTTGTCTTTGTGATTGCCTGTGCTAACCCTGAGCCGCGCTTGCGCATGTTAGATCGCTTGCTCTTGGGCGCGGAGCGGCAGGAGATCCCCTCCCTCATCTGCGCCAACAAGGTGGATTTGGTTACGCCCGAAGAAGCCAAGCAGCAATTTTATATTTATGAGACCATCGGTTATCCCATTATCTGGACCAGTGCGAAAACGGGTGAGGGCGTTGGTGTGTTACGTGACCATTTGAAGGATAAAATCTCGGCCCTGATCGGCCCCTCCGGTGTCGGCAAAAGCAGCCTGCTCAACACACTGGAACCGAACCTGGGCCAGCGCGTGATGAGCGTGAGCCAGGTGACCGGCAAAGGACGCCATACCACCACCGTCGCGGAGATGGTGCCGCTCGAAATCGGGGGGTGGGTAGCCGATACCCCCGGTATCCGCGCCCTGGCTCTATTTGACATGGAACCCGAGGAAATCGACGCTTATTTCCCCGACATCGCGCCCTATGTCCCCTATTGCGCCTTCTCAGATTGTAGCCACACAGTAGAACCCGGGTGCGCGGTGTTGGACGCACTGGAGAAAGGCGAGATCAGCGGTCACCGGTATGAGAGTTACGTCCGCCTACACCAGGAACACCGGAAGCTGGCGGATATGTATTGGTGGGGGATTGAGGAAGGGGGAGGGAGTGATAACCATTTGTTGTTGTCCTAAGCGAGATGTTGCTGCAAGATTGCGTCGCGCTTTTTTGCCTCACCCCACCTTCCCGTTGCACAACCCCACCAACTCCTCTACATCCGCTGTCGCCAAACATGTCACCGTGTCCGCCGCGCCGTAATAAAACTTTACCTCGCCGGTTTCCTCCAGGATCATACCGCCGGGGAAGATGACCCCGTTGCGGAAGCCACCGCCGATCTCGTAGGGGGCTTCGGGCGCCATCAGGGGGAAGGGATAGATGCCTACAATCTGGTGCGGATTATCCAGGTTGAGCAGCATTACACCCGTGGTATAGCGCTTTTGCCAGCGTTCTTCCCACCCGTTCTTGCCGCGCGCCGGATCCAGGTCCACTGCGTGGAAAGTAGTGAGCCATCCCTCGGCTGTCTTGACGGGCGGGGCTGCCGGGCCAATCTTGAGGTTAGCATAGGGTACATCTTCGACGCCGAGGATAAACGCGCTATTCCCCCAATAGGCCAGGTCGGGTGAGTCGGAGAGCCAGATGTCGAAACGCTCGCGCCCCCCGCGCCCGTAGACGGGCATTGGGCGTTCCAGCCGTACATACTTTCCCCCGATGCGTTCTGGAAACAACACCATATTGCGGTTTTCGGGCACGCTGATACTGAGGATCTCCCAGTGTTCAAAATCCTCGGTGACGGCCACGCCGCCGCGTACACCATGAAGCGTGTCTACCGCGAAGGTCATATAGCAACGTCCTTCGATCACAGTAAGACGCGGGTCATAGGCGCGCGTGATCGTGCCTGTAGCGCGCTCACCACCGGAAAGCGCGAAGCATGGCTGAGGTTGCACATCCCAATGGATACCATCATTACTGAACGCCAATCCCAAATTGGTGCCGTCGAAATAGTGATTGTTGGCATAATCCCCGTAATCATTGCGAAAAACGATGACATACTTCCCCTGATATTTCGTCACGCCCGCGTTAAACACCAACGTGCTGGGATATGGTAAATCCGCCGCCGTCAAAATTGGATTACTCGCGTACCGGTGAATGACCGGACTAGAAGTCAGCGGGCCGATAATCGGTTCATTCCTCATAGATATGCTCCTTGTGCAAATTACATCTCACGTTTCATGCTTCAATCAAACTCCGTCGCCCATTCAGGATGACGGTGGTGTTCAAATAAACGACTAATCTCTTCCGGCGTAGTGCGACTGATAGACAAGTCGGGGATGGCGTCTTCGGCAAAGAAGGCTGCGCCGCTGGTCTCGTGGCTGTCGGTCGGCGCGCCGCCCATAAGTTCACACAAGAAGAAGAGTTTGTAGATGTGAAAGGGATGGGGAGGGTGGCCGTGCAGACTGCGATCATAGAGTAGCAGCAGCTTGGTGGCGTGAGTCTGGTAACCGGATTCTTCCCAAACTTCGCGCTCAACGGCGGTGCTAGGGGGTTCGTTGATATCGGCCCAACCACCGGGCAACGTCCAGCGACCGCCATCCGAGAGTTCCTGCACGAGCAGGAGCTTATCATCTTGGAAGACGACGCCGCGCACATCTACTTTGGGTGTCTCGTAACCGGTTTGTCCGGTGAAGAGATCGCGTACCTGGGGTAGATCAACGTCTGCGCCTGCTGCCGCCATCTCTGCCGCGATATCGCGGATTGCTTCGTAACGTTCCCGGTCATACGGATTTTCGTTATAGGTCAACCCGGCCTGCGCCAAGGCGCGCAGCGCGCGAGTCCATATTAGCCATTGAGGTTCGGTCATTTGTGATTCCTTTGGATGTAAAGTATATTTTTCGTTTCCGGGCGTAGCCCGGAAACGAAAAATATATTATTAAAATGAATCCTTCAAGCTGCGGATCTGTAGCGCGGATTGAGCCTGATCAAGATCCCAGCCTTCGGGGAGCGGGCAGGTAACGGTCACAGTGCGCTTGGCAGGGAGATCAAAGGCGTTGTCACTAAAGATCACGTCTGTACCTATCAAGTCTAACCATACAAAACTGGCAAGAGTCTGGGCAGTAAGCGTGATCGCCAATTGACCATCCATGATATCAAGCGCGTGGGTAATGTATGGCTCGGTGAGAGCCAGGTGTTTGGAGGGTATGAAGGGCATCATACTCCGGCTGAGCAATGTGTCCTCATCTTGCCATAACTCGTAGACCAGGACGATCTCGCGGCATGTGGTATCGTTGACGTGTTCCCCAAAATCGCGGTGTAGGATACACATCGCGCTCAAAGCGGGCACGACAACTTCTTCTTGTCCTGCGACAATCACTTTGCCATCCAGGGTTTCTAATACCCAATGCACTATACCTGTCCAGGTTTGCATAAGATCGCTGGTGACGTAAAGGCAAGCCTGGGTAACAGCTTCTTCTGCCGAGAGCAGTACGGGCGCGTAGAAGCGGCGCGCACTGTAGTGTAGGGCTTTCCACCGGCCGAAGTAGTCGAGGCTGGCCCAGGATGCGACGGGCCAACAGTCGTTTAGTTGCCAATAGAGTGTGCCGCTGGTACAGGCGCGGTTGCGCCGCCAATATTCTACCCCTGTGCGCACGGCTTCAGCTTGGAGAATCTGGGTCAAGTAGACCAGCGAGGGAAAATCTTTTGGCATGCGGAAGTGATCGGTCATATAGTTGATGATTTTACCGTTACCAGAAGCATTGCGTTGGTGATGCTCCATCAGATAGGAGGTCATATTCCATTCGGACACAGGTGCATAGGTGCTAATGGTACGTAAAACGGGCAGGGATTGGAAGCCGAATTCGCTCACGAAGCGCGAATTGTGCTCGCGGTACCCGGCAAACTTTTGCCCCCCGTGCCATACCATCCAGTTGTGTGTGTCGCCCGCCCAGGTGCCATTAGGATCATCGAAGGGGACGCCGGAAGAAGGGGAACTGGGCCAATAGGCATGATCGGGATCTTCGACAGCGCAGAGGTCGGGGAGCAGGTGATGGTACATCCGGTCATAGGCGGCTTTGAGCCGTTTAGCTTCGGGTTGGCGTTGTGCCCATCCCCAATCTGCCCATCCGCCTTCCATCTCATTATTGCCGCACCATAGCGCGAGGCTGGCACGGTGTCGTAGGCGGCGGATGTTTTGGATGGCCTCGACGCGCACATTCTCGAAGAAGGCGTCGTCGTCAGGATAGATGCTACACGCGAAGATGAAATCCTGCCATACCAGGATGCCGTAGGTGTCGCACAGATCATAAAAGCGTTCCTCTTCGTAGAAACCGCCGCCCCAGACGCGCAGCATATTCATGTTAGCGTCCGCTGCACTGCGGATCAAGTGGGTTAAGTGCTCATCGCTGATGCGGGTCGGGAAAGAATCGGCGGGAATCCAGTTTGCACCTTTGGCAAAGACCGGCACACCGTTGACCACAAATGTGAATGAGGTACCAAATTCGTCTGGTTCCTGGCGCAGTTCAAGTGTGCGTAGACCCACTTTGTAGTCGCGACTATCAAGGCAGTTGCCATTCTGTTCCAGGATAACCTTAACCTTGTAGAGAGGGTGGTCTCCATACCCGTTGGGCCACCAGAGCTGTGCATTTTTAAGTTCAACAGTGAGATTGCCGGTGGATGTATCGCCCTTTAGTACGCCGGTTATGGTTTGCTCGGTACCGCCGGGTGCGGTGACTTTTAGGGTGACATTTACATCGGCGGTCTGCCATCGTTCGAGAGCGACATCCACGCTAAGGATGACAGAGTTATTGTCGCTGTGCTGCTGGCGTATGTGGACATCCTCTATGCGGGCAGTGGTATATCCCTCAATTCTCACGTCTTTCCAAATGCCGGTGGGGGGGAGTTGCGGGCCCCAATCCCATCCAAAATGTGAGGGGGCCTTGCGCACGTAAGGACCGCCAGGGATCGCTTGACTGACGCCGGTCAAGGGAAATTTCTCCTGTTGCTGGCGAATGTGGGCAACGGTGGATGGGAATCGGATGTGGAGAGTGTTCTCGTCTTCAGTAAGCAACGAAGTGACTTCCCAACGATATTGCCGGAACATATTTTCCGCATGCCCGATGGGCATATCATTAACTTTTACATGAGCGAAGGTGTCTAGACCATCACACACCAGAAAAATATGTTCTTCGGCCAACAGATCCGCTGCTGCCTGGAACGTGAGTTGATATTCCCAGTTCCGCTCGGTGACCCACTGGACAGAAAGCTCATTGTCGGCTACAAAAGGATCAGGGATACGATCCAGAGCCAGGAGATCGGTGTGAACTGAGCCCGGGACCTGGGCCGGAAGCCATTCGGATGTGTAGGCTTCTTTGAATTTTGCTTGATGTAGATGTATATATTTAACCACTTTTCCTCCTTAACACTATCGATAACACATTTATAAATTATGCCCTGATTTGCATAAAATGCCAAGAGTGGCGTTACTTTAGGATCTGTTAGCTGGGAATAGTTTAAATTACCTTTACACTTTATGCCCTATCAAGCGTAAAAGTGTAAAGGTAAAAAGCAAGATTTCTGAACCTGGCCGTTAGCTGCGTATAAAAAAGCGGGGAGTGTGATAAGATTCCCCGCTTTTGTTGGATAGACGTTAGGTTAGTTAGCTGATATCACATTCACCCTTGCCAAGGATTTCGATGTCTAACCCTGCCATCGTCTCAATGGTCATATGAACCGGGCAATGTTCGGCGACACGCTCAATAGCCTTTACGCGTTTAGCGCAATCACCGTTGGGAAGATTAACAGTCGCCTTCAAGTTGACCAGGCGAGTGGGATCGTCGGCTTTATCAAAGCTGACGGCTACTGTCATTCCCGTGTCATCAATGCCGTTTTTTTCGCAGTACTGCGCCACAAACGCGGCGATGCAGCTTCCCAGGGAAGCAACAAACAGTTGTGGGGGCATTGGCCCACGGTCACTGCCGCCCATACTTTCGGGTACATCAATGATGACGGAGTGCTTACCGATTTTAGACTCGAAAAGCATGTCACCCTTGTAGTGAGTTGTGATTTTTGCCATAATTTACTCCTTTCTTAAAGCTGTATTTTTAAAAATTAAGATCTGATGCGTTCAAATTCTTACAATTCGCGTTAAATTATATAAACAAGTTAAAATATTAGCAAGTGACATCTCCCCTATGCTGCTCTGTTAGGTTTCCTGAGATTTTGACTTCTTTATTGATTTACTTATACTCATCGTGATTCGATGCACCCTACGGGGGGGTTTGTAATTTATAAATTGCTTTGTGTTGAGAGGATGTAATGCCAGTTTTGAATTATACGGCGGCTGTGAATGATTTTCGTGACGCGCGGCGTAAGGCGTCACTTGAAGTTATTATGAGTCGTTTGCGGGGGCGGGCGATTGAACTGCTTCCGTATGAGGAAGTGCGCAGGTTATTGGGGGCCGTACAAGGGACAGAGCGTGGTCTACAGGATATTCCCCTGGATGCTATTGTGGGTAGTGTAGGACGTTATACCGATTTCACCCGTAGTTTTTTACCTTTACAAGACAGTGATTGCTGGCGTTGGACGCGGGTGCGAATGGCGACGGACAACCCGGTAGGGGTGCCGCCGATTGAGGTTTACCAGGTTGGTGAGGTCTATTTTGTGAAAGATGGGAATCATCGCGTTTCAGTTGCCAGACAACTTGAAACTCCTACCATCCAGGCTTATGTAATAGAGATTAAGACACGGGCACATTTGACGCCTGATAGTAAGCTGGATGATCTTATCCTTGAGGCTGAGTATGCCGATTTTATAGCCAGGACGCACTTAGATGAAATTCGCCCGGATGCTAACTTAAAAGTTACTGCCCCTGGCAAATATCGGGAACTGGAAGAACACATCTACGTCCATCATTATTATATGGGATTAGATCAACGACGAGACGTCACTTATGCAGAGGCTGTGGGCAACTGGTATGATAAGGTTTACTTGCCTGTGGTAAATTTGATTTGCGAGATAGGGTTATTGCGTGATTTTCCTAATCGTACCGAAACAGATATGTATCTCTGGTTGGCTGAATATCGTGTCGCTTTGGAGGAAATGCTAGGTTGGTCGGTGCCGCCTGAAATGGTTGCGCAGGATCTGGCGAAACGTTTTAGCACGCAGACAAGGCGGGTATTTTCACGCTTATGGGCGAGGATCAAGGCTTTAGTCATGCTTGCAGAACTGGAATCCGGTCCGCCGCCCGGTGCTTGGCGGGAGTGGCGCTTGACCGTACATCGTGAAGATCGCTTGTTCAGTGATGTGGTGGTAGGCGTTAATGGAATGGAGAGTGGTTGGCAGACACTAACAGTGGCGTTTGAAATCGCGCGCCGGGAGGAAGGGCGTGTGTGGGGACTGCACGTTATCTCTCCAAAAGTATGGCGCGAGAAGGAGATAAGTGCTGCTTTACAGACGGAGTTTGAAAAGCGGTGTGATATAGCAGGTGTTACCGGACGGTTGGCAGTTGAAACCGGTGTCGCTGCTTCTCGTTTGATTGAGCGCGCGCGTTGGGGCGATCTTCTGGTCGTAAATCTTGCTTATCCGCCAGGTTTGAAAGTATTGGCTAAACTGAAATCTGGGTTTCGCACATTGTTACATCGTTCTCCTTGTCCTTTATTGGCTGTTCCTAGTGGCACTGTATCTCCGCTAAAACGAATATTGCTGGCTTATAATGGGAGTCCTAAAGCCCGGGAAGCTCTGTTCGTGACCGCTTATCTGGCGGCTCGTTGGCCGGATGTGTCAGTGATCGTGGTGACTGTTCAGCAAGGGAACAAGATGGATCGTGGAATTATGGATTATGCCGGGGCCTATTTGGAAAGTTATGGTATCCAAGCTACTTGTGTGTTTGAGGAGCGTGGCTCTGTAGTAACGGGGATTTTGTCCAATGCAGAAACATATAATTGTGACCTTTTGGTGATGGGTGGATATAGCCATGGAGTCGTGTTGGAGCTGCTATTGGGCAGTGCGTTAGGCCGGGTATTACGTGAAAGCCGGTGGCCGATTTTGATTTGTAGGTAAGAAGAAGGGGTGTAGTTACTCTTCCCCTCAGTTGTTGGCAAGGTTCAGAAACCTTGCCAACAACTGAGGTTTTATCAAATCGCAACTTTTATGACGGTTTGTGTTACAAAAAGCATTAGTGATGTGTGAAAAATCGTAACAAAATTGTAATTTCTTGACCGTTTCCATACATTACAATAGGGTAAGAATGGTAGACATTAACCTGCTTACCAAAATTTACGGATTTTAGAGAATTACTCATTAACGCGGTGCGTCCACCAGCGGTTGGATGAAAATTGCACACGTGATGCGTAATCCGTAATTCGCTATTTGCTATTTTCAAGGGAGTGCTTATATGGCCTTCTATAACATCAACGGTCAGAAAATTCACGTTGTTGAGGAGGGATCCCCCAGGCGCCAACTGGCGTTACTTATCCACGGGTGGTCCAGTTCCTGGTATGCTTTGTCCCCTTTGCTGGGTTTGCTTAGCCAGCGTTTCCGTTGTATGGCTGTGGACTTGCCCGGTTATGGCGGTTCGCCGCGTTTGCCGGAACGTACCACTATTTCTGCTTATGCTGACTTGTTGGCAGAATTAATCGCTCAGGTTAGTGATGGGCCGGCGGTGTTGATCGGTCATTCGATGGGGGGGATGACAAGTTTGACCCTGGCACTGCGCCATCCGGTTTTGGTGGAACGCATGGTGTTGTTAGATCCCACGATTACCGGGAAATTATCTACCTATATCAATTTATTTATTTCTCCAATCACGATTTTAGAGCGGTTCGGATTGGGGAGTTTGATTATCTCTGCAGGGGAGGGCGCATTAGTAGGAATTACCGATCGGATTATGCGTCCTGCTTCCTTTGCTGAACGCACTGATATCACCGAAGACGATTACCGCCGTCTGCGCGAGGATGTGCGCAATCCTGACCAGGGCCAGGTGCGGGCCGAATGTTTCTTTGCGATGCGAGAAAATGATTTGAGTGGCAGACTAGCGCAGATTGAGACACCCGCGCTGGCAATTTGGGGTGCGGAGGACAATACAGTCCCTTTACGTGATGCAGGAGTGGTCGCGGACGAATGGCCGCAAGCTGACTTACGTATTTTGCCCAAGGCCGGACATTGGCCACAATTTGAGGCTCCTGCCGCTACGCGCCGGCTTGTAGCGGCCTATTTGGGGTTGCCACTCTCGAGTGATAAAATTCACACCCCAGTAGGAGATGATGCGCTTTTACAGATTAATGAGATTGCGCAGTTTCTGGCCCATTCTGATATAGGCACGAATTTGAACATGGCGCAGCGTATCCGCTTGGCGGCGCAATGTGAACCCCGTACCTATCAAGTAGGTCAGAGAGTAGCCAGCACTAATGAATCGGGCAGTGAATTTTATATTCTGCACAGTGGTGTGGTTGAAATCTGGAACAATCCCGACAATCCTGTAGATCAGAGTGAAGAGGGAAAACGTCATGTGACGGATTTGAAGCCAGGGCAAATGGCAGGGGAATGGGCGATGTTTGATGAGGGCGTGCGCAGCGCAGATATGATTGCCGGACCGGATGGCGCAACGGTGTTGGCAATAGCGCGTGAACGGCTGCTTGCACTTTGTGAGGATGATGCTGTGCTAGGTACACAATTATTATGGAATCTAGGAACGGCAATGACGGGGCGCGTGCGTTTTGTACTCTGGCAGTTGCAGCGGGCTACCAAGCGTGTCGAAGCTTATGAGCGTGCCTTAGAGAAGTCATTGGATTCGTGAGTAAACGATGTGCTTTTTTAGTAGAGTCATATAAATTTTGATAATATATCCCTTGACCCGATGATAATTTTATAGTACACTTTATTAAGTAACCCAAGTTGCTTATAAACAATCTGACCGGGGGACAGAAGATGGAAGATCAATCTCATAATCAGCCCATGAGTGCCAGTGATGTGGATGAAGCGCGTGACCTGCGTAATACATTGTTGTTCGGGGGAGTATTAACGTTTGGTCTGGCGGCGATGATTTTGGGGACCAGCCCACGATTGATCTCGTTACAAATTCCGGTTTTAGAAACCTCACTTACCGCATTAGCCAGTGCTATGGTAACGGTGGGGGGAATGTATGGCTTGCAGATGAATTGGCCGGTTAAAACCCTCGCTTGGGGCGCGCTCATAATGTATACCATCCTGGTATCTTTGGGCGTACACTTTACCGGAGCTCCGCTAACGCCTATGCCGGTGTTGTATTTGGTGGTGGTGTTAGCGGCTTCGTTTTTATTAGGACGCAGGGGCGCCACCCTTATTGCCGGGTTAAGTGTGATTGGTTATGGCATTGTTTTGTTGGTGGAATTTAACGCCGTTTTGCCGATTGTTGATATCTGGGAGTTGGATTTTTCGCCGCAAGGACGCGGCGCTTTGTTTGTCATTAATTGGCTGGCATTGGCGATCCCGGCGGTGATTACATCACAATTGGCGGGCACTCTGGCGCAACGATTGAAACGAAGCAATGCTGAATTACGCGAGTCAGAGCGACTGCGCGATAATCTGACCCACATGATTGTTCATGACCTGCGCAACCCTATCACTGCAATGTTAGGGGGAGTAGATGTGTTGTTGATGACGATGTCGGGGATAATGGACGCCGGACAGTTAGAAATGCTGCAAAATGCCCGGCACAGCGGCCAAAAGTTGCTAGGATTAGTCGGTGAGATTTTGGATATTAATAAAATGGAAGCCGGAAAATTCAAACTTACGCTTAGCCCGGTGAATATATGTGATCTCGTTAAGCGGAATGCTGAGGCAATGCGTGCCGTGACGCAGTTAGAGGGGCAAAATTTGGAGATAGTACCTTGTACTGAACCCCTTGTTATTCAATGTGATCAACAACTTGTGGGACGGGTGATCGATAATCTGTTAACCAACGCGCTCAAATATACACCTGTGGATGGAACGATCACTGTGGCAGTTGAAATAACGGCGGAACATACCATTACGGTCAGTGTCACGGATACCGGGCCGGGAATTCCAAAAGAATACCAGGATTATATTTTTGAGAAGTTTGGGCAGTTAACGTCCGCTGGACAGGCTCTAAAAGAAAAACGGCGGGGTACTGGTTTGGGATTGACGTTTTGTAAGATGGTCGTCGAATCCCACGGTGGCAAAATTTGGGTAGAAAGTGAGTTGGGTAAAGGTAGCAAATTTGCTTTTACCCTTCCCATTTCTGGCCCTATGGACACGCTAATCCGCGCTACACGTAGTTAGCCGTATAACCGCTACACTCTCCGGCTTTTACGGACGCGGATATCCGCATCCGCAAAGGCCGGATGTTTAAGTTGGTATGACAGAGTAGGATAGGCTTTCTAACCTGGCAGGCATATCTATCCTATAGTAAGTGCGGTCTGTGCCAGCGCAATGGCGCCCAAAACGCCAGCCTGGTTTCCTAGCCCCGGTGGTACAACGTAATCCTCAATGTGTTCCAAAATCTGCGGGGCATGGATGTAGGCATTGAGTAAGCTGCCCACTTCTTGATGTATCAAGGGGAAGATATGGTGTTGATCCATAACCCCTCCACCCATAATAATGCGTTGTGGGGAGAGCGTAACGATAAAGTTGACGATACCCAGGGCCAGGTAGTGAGCTTCCAGTGCCCAAGCCGGGTGGTCCGGTGCAAGGGTTTCGCCGCGCTGTTGCCAACGGGCCTCGATAGCCGGTCCGCAAGCTAACCCTTCCAGGCAATCACCGTGGTAAGGACACATACCCGGGAAAGGATCAGCCGCCAGGTCATGGGGGACGCGTACATGTCCCATCTCTGGGTGCATCAAGCCATGGACGGGCTTCCCGTTAACGATGGCTCCCCCTCCGATGCCAGTGCCGATGGTGAGATAAATGAAGGTATCCAATCCTTGTGCAACTCCCCAACGATACTCACCCAGAGCTGCACCATTTACATCTGTGTCGAAACCGACCGGTAAATCAGGAAATGTTGTGTGCAACCGTCCTACGAAATCGGTATTCATCCAGCCGGGCTTCGGCGTAGTTGTTACATAGCCAAATTTTGGCGAGGTAGGATGGGGGTCAAGCGGGCCAAAGGAACTGACCCCGATGGCTTTTAACGTCCTCCCCTGTGTTGCAGCTTTTTGAAAGAAGGCGATGGCCCTGCTGATGGATTCATCCGGTGTGGTGGTGGGATATCGTATTTCTTCCTTGATTTCACCGGTAGCTGTGCCGATGGCACAGACAAATTTTGTTCCGCCTGATTCTATACCGCCAAAAAGATCCATGTATATTCTCCTCCCTTGAAAATCGCAAATTGGCTAATTTCAAATTGACAAATTGTGAAAACCCTTGAAAACTTGGTTTTGTCTTAAATTTTCATCCTACTGCTGGTAAACACACCGCGTTAATAGGTAATTCCCTCAAGAATGATTCTTTAGATTGATTGTCCTTTGCCTGACTTTTTGAATCGCAATCAAGATAACATCGTGTTCAAAGTTATGGACCAACTGGCTTAATATTTGTGCCAGTCGTGGATGTTGGAATTCGATTTGTGTGACAAGTGCCATAAGCCAATTCAGATCACCCTCTACTGTAGCCCTATAGAGTTCGTTAAGCCATGGGGACGCCACAAGTGTAAGTAGTTGAGACTCAAGTTCAGGGAACGGCGGCTGGGTATTGTGAGTTGATTGGGCCAGAAGACTGGTATCTCGGTAGATAAATTGTACCCCTAAATGGTGGGTTAAGGTATTAAAGATTGTGGTCTTATGGAAGGGTTTGCGGATGAAATCATCACACCCTTCAGCAAGAATTTGGGCGCGATCTTCTTCGAATGCCCCGGCTGTAAGTGCCACAATGATGGTATTTTTACCTTGTGGAGTAGCCTTGATGTGTCGCGTGGCTTCGTGACCATCCATAACGGGCATTCGTATATCCATCAATATGAGATGCGGATGCCATGTATGCCATATCTCTACAACTTCTTGCCCATTGACAGCTTCACGCACTTCAAAAACTCCGTCATTACCGGTAAACGGGGTTAATAATTTTACTAGCAATTTGCGATTGAGTTCTTCATCTTCTGCAATTAATAGACGATAAGGTCCCCCTGTTTGCCCCGGTGCAAGTTCTATCGTCCGGCGTCGCAGGGGGGGAGGGTTAATAGCTTGATCCACAGTGGGTTGCATCTGTGTAACGTATACAGGGATGGTGAATTCGAAACGCGCCCCTGGCCCTTCTGGACATAAAAGTGAGAGCGTGTGGCAGGGGCTGGTAATATTTAGTTCTCCTCCCATTAAGTGTACAAAACCTTGACTTATGGGTATCCCTAATCCTGTACCTTGTTTCGCATTGCGTCCTACGTGAGTTTGCGTAAATGCTGCAAACACTGCGTCTATTTCATAGGGTTCAATTCCGGGGCCTGTATCTTCTACTTCAAAGTGCAGTTGGCAGATAGATAGGTAGGGAGTGCTATCTTCACACGCTATGGCGCGCACGTGAAGTCTGACATGTCCGGCTTCGGTAAACTTCACTGCATTTCCCAACAAGTTAATAAGGATTTGTTTTAGCTTTCCTTCATCGGCGCGAATGTACTGGGGTAGATTGGGTGTATAGTCAAAGTATAGCGCGAGGTTTTTTATTTGGCAATGGAGAGAAAACATCTCTTTTAGATCTCGGAGCATCTGGTGGAGATCGAAGCCGATTTCCTGTAGCTCAGAACGCCCGGCCTCAATTTTGGAGAGTTCTAGGACATCATTGATGAGATTCAGTAAATGTTCTCCGCTGCGGCCAATAATTTCTAGGTTCTCTTGTTGTTCTGAGGTCAAATTGGGTGCATAGACCATCAATTGCGTAAAGCCCAAGATCGCATTTAATGGAGTGCGCAGTTCGTGACTCATATTGGCAAGAAAAATACTTTTTGCGTGGTTGGCAGCCTCGGCCGCTTCTTTTGCATGTTGTAATTCATCAAACAACCTGGCGTTTTCTATTGCGATGGCCACTTGATTAGAAAGACGTTCCAGGAAATTCAGATCTTTGGGCATGAATAATCCTTGTTCCCGTGGTCGCCACAACGTTATCATGCCAATGACTTGATCTTTAGCAATGAGTGGCGCGGACATAAGTACTTCGGGAATTTCATCTTCTGCTGGTGTACCCGGAATGATAACAGTGCGCGGGTCTGTTTCAGGATAGTTGACAATTTCTGCCTTACCATTCTGAGCAATGGCCCCAACAATGCCCTTCCCCAATGAGATGGGGTAAGCTTTGATTTCATCTACGTAATGACCTAAAGCTACTACTGCATAGAAAGTATTTTCATTTCTATCCCGTAGATGGAGGGCAATATCTTCAGCTTGTAACATGTCCCTGGCCCGAATTGCGCAACGGGTGAGCAGCGTTGGAAGATCCAGCATTGCTGATATTTCTCGGCTTACTTCAGTAAGTGTCGTCATTTCATCAGCTCGCCGTTCTTCTTCAATAAATAGCCGCGCATTTTCTATGGCAATAGCAGCTTGTTGTGTTAATCCTATAAAAAAATTGAGATCTGCTTGTGTAAATATCCCTATATCGCGCTTTCGCCATAAACTCATCAGACCGATGACGCGCCCTCTGACAATAAGGGGGGTGCACATCATGGGATCCCCCTCCTGTGTAGAATCTGTCGTTCCAGGGATAAGAATAACCCGGGGATCTGTTAACGGAGTGTTAATGGCCTCAGCCTTCCCACTGCGCACAATATCCCCCATAATTCCCTGGCCTGTATGAATAGGATAAGCATACATTTGTTTTGTGTGTTCTCCCGCTGCAACAGTACATTTAAAAACTTCTGTGTCACCTTGACGCAGATATAACCCGATGTCTTTGGCCTTGAGCAATGATTTGGCGTGGGTGGCAATACGTTCCAATAGGATATTCATATCAAGTGTAGATGAGATCACACGGCCGACCTCGGCAAGGGTTGCCATTTCATTTGCGCGTCGCTGTGCTTCTTCAAATAAACGAATATTCTCTACGTTCGCGGCTATCTGATTAGCGACGGCCTGAGATAGAGCAATTTCCTGTGGAAGAAAGGTCCGTAGCTCTTCTGTCGCATCAGCTCCTAACAATCCAATCACTTTTCCCCTGCTGAGCAGGGGAGTTAATAAGAGAGATTTAATATGATGTTTAAGTATCAGATCGTAATTGTCTGTAAAAATGGGATCGTTGAATGCATCTGTGACGGCCAAAGGTTCGCGGGTTTCGATGACTTTACGGTGCGCTAACGTTACATACTCAATCCATAAGCCTGGCGTTGTAGGTTTCCCATTCATGTAAAGTGCGTAGAGATGGCTGCCTTGTTCGTTAGTGTCGAAAAGTGAGATTCCCCCCTGTAATAAATCTAAAGCTTGTAAGTACTCTCCCAGGGCACTTTCCAACCCCGCTTGCATGTCAAATGTTTTGAACGCCGCGTTCACTCTGTACAATAACTCGGTTTTTCTTAGTGCTCGCTCGGCCGTATGCCGTTGCTGCTGCTCCTCCTCAAATAAACGCGTGTGTTGAATGGCTCCTGCCACTTGCCCGGCAATGGTTTCTGCCAATTTGATAGTATCGGATGCTTGAATCTGCAGTACCTGTATCCGCGATGCCTGCATCTGAGATGCGATACAGATTTGTGCGTCCAGCTTAATATTTAAACAGATTAGTCCAATAACTTTACCCCGCGCTAACAAGGGTGTTAACAGCAAATACTGGGTATTGTTCTGGGAACCGGCGTCTGTGTCCTCAGTGGCTGCAATGCCGGTATCCAGATTGTTGGCAACCAAACTGTCTATGCCCATATTGCATATTAGAGAATAAACATTTGCCGCTTCTAAATGTGTTGTTGGATATGGAATAAGCATTGAATGATGAGTTGTAATAACCTGCATCACGATACTGTGTGCTTGTGCCTGATACATCTCCCCCATGGTAATAGTATCATCTTTAGCCGAGTAATGCATGCCGACGGTTAACGTTATGTGTTCGTCATCAAGAAACGCAATCATACAATCACTGGCATTCAGTAAAGAGACCATTTGACGGGCCACAAGCTCTAGTGTTGTGCGTAAGTCGGTCAATGTTGTGACGGTTTGCACAATAAAATTTAGCGTCGAGAGTTCCTCAATTCGCTTCTCTAGTATCCGGTTTGTTTCCTGAACCGCAGCTTCTGCTAACTTACGCTCTGTAATATCGAAGTGTGTGCCAATTAGTCGTACCGGATTGCGGGTCACTACCTGTGCCGTCTCTAATATCCAGCGCCATTCCCCCGTTTGGGCGTGCAGGCGATACTCGATTTGATAGCTGTCATATTGCCCCTGGTATGCCCCTTCAATCACGGACATAACTCTTGGTGCGTCATGAGGATGAAGGAGTTGCTGCCATAATTCTGTCCCTGTTTCTTGATGATTGTACCCCAATCTGGTTGCCCAAGTGTTGCAAATTACCTGGTCGCTTTTTGTGTTATCTGTATCAAATACACCCAACTGCGTGGCTTCGATGACAAACTTAAACAATTTCTGGTTGTTTTGTAATGTTTCTATATCCTCAGTAGGGGCTGGGGATGATGTAGGGGGAGGGGATAAGCGATGACGTAGTACTGTGAAGAGGATGACCGCTGTCAGGAGGATACAGCTTGCTAGCATACAGATGTTCATTGTGAAGAGCCGGTGCTGTATTTCTGTAAATAGTACAGCATTGGGAAACATATCCTGTAACTGCTGTATTTTGTACAATAACCTAGAATGGCTAAGTATAACACCTATAATGATGATCTCAATTAGAGCGAGTATAATAGTGTTCAGAACAGAAGTTTTATTTTTTATATTAACAATTTTCATTTTAACAGTTGAACATTTTAACTTCTTGGCTAAGCACAATATAGATTCTGTTGTTCCCACATTAATGACCACAACTATTTTAACTCAAATTGTTATCTATCCCAAATGCCCTCTGACAAAAATACACGATAGGTTTAACACCTATCGTGTATGACATTTTTGGGGGCACTTCACCCAGTACTGCACCCATTTACTGTTTACTTCAAAGCCTTACGCTTCCACCCTTTGAATTTTGACTGCCTGCCCGCGCAGTTTCCAGCCACGCATTTTCTTCTGGACACGGCTGGCATGGCGCTCCGCGACATCGACGTAAGTCTCACTCTTTTGAATGTCAATCGCGCCGATAGACGCGCCGGGGATATTGGCGGTGCCGGCAATCGCACCTACAATTTCCCCCGGCCGCAAGTTATGCGCGCGTCCTATGTTGAGGGTGAACCGTACCATTCCCGGTTCATGCCCTTTCTTGTCACGACGATGCGATTTGCGTGAGACCGAATTTTTATTCGCCGTTCCGTGCTGTCGGGAGCGGGATCGCTGAGGTGGCGCTACCACTTCTGTGATCTCCTCTATCGGTCGCTGTTTTTCTCCGGCACGGGTTAGTTGTATGGCGGCCGCCGCGATATCCAGCGGATCACACCCGGCCTCGACCATTTGGGCGACCGGCGCGCGCTCGTGGGTCCAATCCCCGGTGCTAAGTTCGTCGGCCAGGTGATCCAGGAATCTTTCATCACGTCGGTTCTGAATTTGCGCGGGGGTGGGGAGTTTGGTGGTGGGGATGGGGGTCCGGGTGAATTTTTCAATCCGCCGGAGTCGCCAACGCTCATCCGGTGTGACCAGGGAGAGTGCGATGCCGGTTTTTCCCGCCCGCCCGGTGCGTCCGATACGATGTACATATTGCTCCGGGTCAAGAGGGAGATCGTAGTTGATCACATGGGAAACGTCATCAATGTCCAATCCCCGCGCAGCAACATCGGTGGCGACCAGCAAACTGACGTGTCCCTGGCGGAACCGTTGCAGGACGGTTTCCCGAATAGCCTGGCTAAGATCGCCGTGCAGCGCCTCGGCACGGATGCCCCGCGCGAGCATCGCTTCGGCCAAATCTGCCGCGCCGACCTTAGTGCGGGTGAAGATCAACGCACTGGTGACCTCCTCAATTTCCAGCAGCCGGTTGAGGGCTGCCAGTTTGTCGGCTTCATGGATTAGATAACAGCGCTGTTCAATGGCGTCCAGTGTGATATGTTCAGGATTCACGATGATGGACTCCGGTGATCGCATATAACGATCCGCAAGCCGGCGAATGGGCGCGGGTAAGGTGGCAGAAAATAACGCGGTTTGGCGCGTGGTTGGCATCTCACTTAAAATGGCTTCTATATCCTCGATAAAGCCCATACTTAACATTTCGTCGGCTTCATCCAAAACCAGGAAGCGCACCGCGCTTAAGTCCAGGGCTTTTTGCCGGATTAAGTCTAGCATCCGGCCTGGGGTGCCGACTACGATATCTACCCCATTTTGCAGACGGCGGATTTGACGGCTGTATGCCTGTCCCCCATAGACGGGGAGGACACGCACGTTACTATACTGTCCATATTCATGGATTGCCCGCGCGACCTGGTTGGCTAACTCACGGGTAGGGGCGACAACAACACCCTGCACATTGTTATTCTGGGAGTTCAGCGTGTGCAGCATCGGCAGCGCAAAGGCTGCCGTCTTGCCGGTTCCTGTCTGTGCCTGTCCCATAATATCGCCCCCGGCTAACAGCGCGGGAATGGCCTGTTCTTGAATTGAAGTGGGGGCCTCGTAACCCATCTCGGTCACGGCCTGTAATAATTCTGGGTGCAAACCCAGGGTTTGAAAATCACTACTCATTTTTTTTGTTCTCCTAAGGTAAGGTTTCTGGATTTAATGCAAGGCTTACCCTTGCCGAAAATAGCACGCTTTGGATGTGGCACCCTCGGCTGCATTTTCATCCTCCCCAGAGAACGCAGTATTTAGGAGCCGTTACCTTGACATCAAAAAAGCCTCGCCATTCCGGCAAGGCTTAACACCACCCATAATATCTGTTTTGGCATTGCGCGCTAAAAAATGATTATAACACAAGGCGGTAAACTGGCAAGCAAAGTTATAGTATGGATAAAAATTTATTCCTGATGTGCCGTCACAAACTCACTTGGATGTAAATATCCCCAGGCCTCCGGCTTGGCACGTTCTGGGTCATCATCCCAGGTGTAACCTACGCCCGCAACGTAGCCATTGCACCGTCCTCGTCCCCCCGCACTGTCATCAGGAAAGATCTCTTGAGCATCAGCGAAGGTGCGGATTTCCCAGTGGAGATGGCTGTTAAACCCCTGGTCGTGGACACGCGCGAGGGGCTGCCCTAATGTTACCGCCTCTCCTTGTGCGACTTGTATATCCGCTATGTGCCAATAGACAGACCAGACTGTGTCTGTGAGGGTTGTGTGTTCGATGATGAGGACGTAACCTGCATTGCCTAGGGCTTGAATCCACGTTACTACGCCGTTGGCAACGGCGCGCACCGGTTCCCCGGCAGCCGCTCGGCCTTGAATTTGGCCGTTGCTATTCAGCCCAAACCAATCCTCTCCCGCGTGGTAAAGTTGCGCAAAGGGAACCGCTTTCCCTTGCCGGTCAACAAAGCATTTACCTTCCTGTCCAACGCCGGGATTCTGTACACCAAAGCGCGTATCTATAGCAAAAGGACTGGAGATATAGGGTAGATAGGGGCCAAAGCGGGTAGGATCAAGAGGAAAATCAAAGCGGTCGGCAAGACCGGGAACCTGTGTGACAGGTAACGGTGTTGGTACCACTCCTGCCCAGCGTGTGCCCCTGCGATACCGCCAAAGGCCCCACAATGCTGCTGTTCCTAATAGACCCAAAACAACGAGACTCACCACAATCCGTTTTAATGTTATTAAACCTTTATACCTATGCCATTGATTCATATTTCACAATCCAATATGATTTACGATTGCTTTGGTAATCTGTAATGCGCAATTCACTATTCTCCATTTTTACCTTCTTCTGTCTGCCCTTGTAACCGCTCGTGTAGCCGTTGAATACGTGCTTTTTGTACTTCCTCCCACCATGATCGCACAGCCTCAATGCGTTCTACTACGGTGGCCAACCTGGCATTCTCTTCGTGAACCAACATATCTAATTCTGGATCGTCGCCGACCAGGAGATGGGCCTGGGATAGATAGTCCTTTGCTGCATCCAGATCCTGCAACCGTTCGCGTTGCGTGCGTGCCAATTCGATGTAGAGTTTACATGCCTCGGCTCGCCACCCCACTTGAGGATGACGCGCAAGCACGCGCGCCAGGGGTTCGGCGGCAGCAACCCATGCTTGGGGCGCAAGGTCACGCGCCCGATTCACCAGAATCCACGCTTCCAGGGGATCGCGTGTGTGTTGCAAGAGACGTTGCACCAAATCCAGAACTGCCCCGTCCAGATCTGGCGCGTGATCTGGATCTTGTAAGCCCCAATCTACCGCTTGCCGCAGCAATGGCAAGGTTACGAGGTTCAGAGTCGCCATACGCTCACAGAGATAAACGTAGCCTTCTGCTGCCGAAAGTAAATTGTAGGCGTCGGGGTCCATCATAATCCGTGCGACCTGGAGTATCGTCTCCGGACGGGTAAAAGTGGCCTTGACGGTTTCCCACATTTCATAGTATGACCCCGCGCCCAGCCAAATTTCCTCTAATAGTCGCAGTCGTCGTTCTTCATCTATTAGTGGCAATGCGGCGATCAAGTCTTGTACCAGTTCTCGTTGTTCCCAGGCGTTGAAGTGCAATAGAATTTTGCCCAAGTCAACGTCACTACCACTACGACACGCGCTGACAAACCATACCGCGATGGTATGAGGGCTGAGACGATCGGGGTCGAGGGAAGCAAATTGCAGATAGGCTTCCTCCCAATGTCCAAGTTGTGTCAATATCAGACCGCGTTGTTCTTGAAGATAATGGCTGTTATGTACTAAAGGGCCGAGAACATAGTCCACTAGGCTAAGTTGCGCGCGGTCGCGGGTAGCGGCCTCCGGTTGTTGCAGCACCTTAAAAATAGCTCGAAGATGCCAATCGGTCAACGCAGATACTGCCATCGCCGGTGTTTGCTTCTCCGTTATCTGCATCGCCGATGATACCTGGCGCGCTGCTTCTCCATCCATTGCCGCTCCGGCAATGGTGGCGCTCTCCACTACCGGATACCGCAAGCGCAGTGTGGTGGAGTGAGTGCGATCAGGCCGTACCCACAACTCTAATGCAATCTTCCCTGGTTCGATAGGGATGATGTTTAAGGATAATTCTCCGTTGGGAACCAGGGGAAGTACATCGGGCAAAGGAATATGGGTTGCACTGGGACTCAGGATGATACCATGCTCGCTGAGATCCATATTTGTGAGATGTGGCGCATAACAATCCAAAGCTTGCCCATAGGTTTTACCCACCGCTAATGCACCGCCTAACGGCACGACACGTCCTTCATCATCGGTCAAGTGCAACGCGCGCAAGAAGACAGTTTGGGTGTAGCGGCTAAGGATGTTGGTGTCCGTAATCCGTAGGGCATCTATGATCCGGCGCCACGCGGCCCGATCATCCTGATTTTCGGCAATGAAGCTTACGCTAAGAGCCGCATTGCAAATGACGAGGGTCTGTTCTTGATAGAGCGTTCGGAAACATTCGCTAAACGTTTCCAGGTCTGTTCGCCAGTCTGTGCTTGTCGGTGTAACGAAGTTTTTAACCAGTGTGTCTAGGATTAGGGTAATCGCAGTCTCCCCAGCCATCTGGCTTATATCCATAATTCTGGCGTGGCGTATTGGGATGAATTGTCGGTAGGGGGGATCGCTAAACACAATACACACCGCGCGATTACGGCGGATGTCATTTTGTAGCTCCGAAATGTGTAGATATTGCTGATAATGGATGGTCAGGGGGGTGCCGGCTGGAACTGATAGGATATGTAAATTTTCCTGAAGTTGTTCGTTGGTCAGCGCGGGACGGACAAGATATAGTAATGGCGTTCCCGTGGCTATGAGGCGTGTTGTCTGTGCCGGTGATGTGATAGAAGAGGTTGCCAGGATTGCGCGATAGTCCCCTGGAATCTCATCTGGATCGGGACGTGTGATGGCGTCCAGGCGGCTAGGATGGGGAATGTCGACGTCCGGGCTAAATACACGCAGCAATCCTCTATCCAATTGCCATAGGTAATTATACACAGTTTTTGCGCTGCGGGGAACATTGGCGACACAATGCGCCGAAATATGCGTTTGCACACCAATGCGCATATCGCCAAAATTTTGGACAATAACCTGATTCAGTTCATCCAGCGTAAACGTCTTTTGGCGTTGAGCCAGCAATTGCGCCGCGATAAAAACTTCAATGTGGATCTTTAGTGCCATAATTCACCATTTGTGAGATGTGATATGTAATTCGTAATTCATAGTTCACGTGCAATCCCAAGAACACTCTTCACTCCTAACTCTTCACTCTTCACTTCCAATTAGTCTATCCGCCAATATAATCAAGTCCGCTTCATGCCAGTATTTGCCACTGCCGAGAGGATATTCACCGGTAAGAATGTCGCGCCAACGTTGTGGAATGTTTGTCAGTCCATAAGTCGCGCCGGCCAATGCACCGACAACTGCTCCTGCTGTGTCGGCATCTTGGCCCAGGTTAACCACAGTGACCACAGCATCTTCAAAGGTATCTGTGGTCAACAGTCCCCAGATTGCGCTCTCCAGTGTGTGGCGAACCCAACCTGTGTTGCGTAAATGTACGCGCGTTTGGGTCGGCGCCGTTTCAATGACGGTGCGCAGTGGGTCGGGCAGATCGGCATCGGTTATAGCCTGGGGTATCGCCTGCATGGGGGGGATACCTCGCGTCAGGTGATAGATGGCGGCGTTTACGAACGCGCTCCCTGTATTACACTCCGGGTGTGGATGTGTAACTCTGCTCTGTAAGATGCTGTCGGCCAGCAGATGGTCCAGGCTGTTCCACCAGGCAAGGGCAACGGGCCAGCAGCGCATAATGGATCCATTGCCCGCCGATTCCGGGTGTTGTCGTTGGACAGTGGTCACCGCCGTTTCCCATGGCTCTCCTGCAGCGATGCGTCGCAGCACGGTGGCAATATGAATACCTACATCGGGAGGGCCGGCATTCAACCACATTGCGAAACGTTGGGCTAAGTCCGCAGGGTCCAAAGGCCGGTGATTTAATAGGCTGGTTGCCAGGGCTAACGCCATCTCGGTATCGTCGGTGAATGAGCCTGCCGCAATACGTCCCGGTAACATCTCGCGCACCAGGTTATCCAATGATCGCGCAGGTCCAAATTCTAACGGCATCCCCAGTGCATCGCCTATAGCTGCTCCCACGGCGACCCCACGTAGATGATCTTGTGTTTTCTGATCCATGTACGACTCCTAAAAATTAGAGATAGAAATAGGATGTGATTGTCTTATTTGTGTGCAACATGTGTTTGCTTTCATTCTTCACTCTTTTCCCTTTCTGGCATTGTAAACGAAAATGGGAGAAGTGTGAAATGAGGTTGCGTTTATGATGAGGTCGGGTATAGTGGGCAACGTGATGAATATGATAAAGAAATATATCTATTGGGGATTAGGGATAGTGTTGGGTGCTATATTAGTGGCATGTGCCGATGTGCCAGTTGTGGAGGTGACTCCCACAATGATGGCGTTGGCGACGGAGACTGGCATTGCGATTCACACACCGGTAGCGACACCCGTCGTTATACCTACGGAGGGGGCATGGGTCGCGGATGTCGGCGGGGAATCACTCTCTGTGCCGGTGGAGGAGGCCGTGGTTCAACCACCACCTGCGGATATAGAATATATTGTGCAGCCAGGGGATACCCTGGTAGGGATTGCGATCCAGTACAATGTGCCACTGGCCGCGATCCAGTTACATAATGAGATGGGAGCTTCCATTATGATCCAGGTCGGACAAGTATTGTTCGTCCCCCCTGCATTGGCCTGGGAGGAAGCATCGTTGTTCTGGGCAATCTATGAAGTACAGGAGGGCGATACGTTAAGTGGGATCGCGGCGGATTATGATCTGGATTTGGCACAATTAACGGCAGTCAATGGTATGGCTTCGGCAGATTATTTGTCCATAGGTCAACCACTCATTTTGCCGGTAGAAATGCCGGTAGAGTTGGCGCGTGTTCCCGATCCAACTTCGGTTCCTTTGCCGACACAAGCGCCGCCTGTAGGTGTAATGGCGGCGACGGCGGCGACTTTAGAACCCACGTCTATTCCTGTGGTGGAATTGCCCACGCCTGCCTCTGTGCCGGCGGAGATCGCTGCGTGGCCGGGTGAAGTGTGGCGATTGATGAACGAGGTACGAGCAGTTTACGGATTGCCACCTTATGCTTACAATGAAACCCTGGCATTGGCGGCGCAATTGCACGCAGATGATTGCCTACAGCGGGGATTTTGCAATCATACCGGTTCCGATGGCTCTAATATCAAGACGCGCGTGTTGCGCGTAGGATACGCCGCTGCCACATGGGCGGAATGTTGGGCGATGCGCCAATCCCCTCTAGGGGCAATAGACATTTGGATGGATGAAGTGCCGCCGAATGATCCGCACCGCCGCACACTGTTGAGCGAGTATTTGACTGAAGTGGGTATCGGCGTGGGGATGACGGATCGGGGATATGCGTACTTTATTGCAGATTTTGGAAGGCCGCAGTAAGGCAGGGAAATAGGAGTGACAAGGTGACCGGGTGACAAGGGAATTGCTCAACGATAAAGGAAGGATTTTATTCATTCTTTCCTCAATTCGTTGTTGTCGTGTTTTGGGGAGGGGAACTCGGTGAATTTGCACGCTGTTTGGAACGCGGTGCAAGGGCAGTGGCGAGCGCGGCGGCGGTTTTGGCTGCTGTTGATCGCATTTACGTCGTTGCGTGGGTTTTCGATTGTGTTGCTGCGTCCCGGCGGGTTTGTCATTGATACGGGACCAGATCATCAATTCTATTTTGAGTTTGCACGTTGGGCTGGGGGACAAAAGTGGGCGTTCTTTGATTTTTGGATGGAATATCCTCCTTTAATGCTCTGGCTGGCCGGTCTGGCCTATCGTCTGAGCCTTTATATTCCCGCGTGGTCTGTGGATATTTTTGCCTTTAATTTGGTTTTCCGCTCGCTCCTGCTGCCCTTTGAAGTCGGTACTCTGATCTTGATTTACAAAGTAGGACAGATTTTCCAGTCTGTCGAAACAGAACAGATTGGAAAGTCTGTCTCACAGGCTGAATGGACTGCTATAGTGTGGGCTTTGTTGTTCGCGCCGTTTTTCACTTTCCTTGCCTGGTTCGATGCAATGGTGATCTTCTTCCTGGTATTGGCAATATATGCCTTGCTCACCGACCATCCTATCCTGGCTGGGATTGCTATTGGGTTGGGCTTTGCGACCAAGATTATTCCGGTAGTATTGGCTCCGATGGGTCTTTTTGTATTAACTTCTTGGCGTCAGCGTATTGTCTATGTGCTTAGCGCGGTTGTGGTCGTGCTGTTGATTTTTTTGCCCCCCTTGATTGTCTCCCCGGATTACACGTTGGCGATGGTCCGGGTGTTCCTCAGCCGTTCCTCATGGGAGAGTGTTTGGGCATTGTTGGAAGGTTATGTGGGATATGGCGCTGTGGCAACGTTAGAAACCCACCTCGATCCGGCAACGGCGGATTACCAGATACACCCGGCTACACTGCCCTGGTCGTGGATTAGTTTGGCGTTCCTGACCTTTTACATTTTTATTCTCACCCGGCGTATCAACTGGCGGGATAAGCGCGTAGTGACGGCCTTCAGTTGCTTCAGTTTGATGCTTTTTATTTTGTATAGCAAGGGCTACAGCCCGCAATGGGCCTCTTATATTACCACCCTAGTTTTGCTCTGCCTGCCGTTAGGACGTGCAGTGGGCTATGGCGTGTTGCTGGATGGTTTTGTGGTCGCCGAGTTAACGCTCGGCTTTCAATTGCTGGGGGGAGATTCTCACTTTATCACCGGCATTATTCTATTGCGGACGTGTGTATTTGTAGCGTTACTGTTGGAAAGCCTTGCTCTCCTGTGGCCGGCGGGACATAGTGTGGTTTTTTGGAGAATAGTACGCTGTTGGTCATTGCCGGTGGTGCTGGTTGTGATGTTGGTGGGTACAGGCATGCTGACAGTCCCCGCGTGGCGTACTTACCGGGAGCGACGACTGAATGCCGACCCGTTGTTCCCTTTTGTGCAAGCGTGGCGTGTTTCCGGGGAAAATTTACCAGTGGTGGTGATGCAATCCGGCTTACAGGAACGCCTCAGTCCGCACCTCGGCCCACAAAATGTACAACTGTTCGCCCATCTGCGCGGTATACCGTTTGAAGATGTGCCAATGTGGCTGGCGCGTTTGGCCGAGGAAGAGCGGGGTCTCTGGCTGATTTATGATACCGATCACGATTCACCCCCTGTACTCTATGATGGATTCCTTAATTGGCTGGAAGAAAATGCTTGTCTGGGATCGCAGACCCGGTATCATACCCTTGTGGGAGCGCAATATTACCTCCCCTATGCCACAGCGGCTACCCTTGATGTGCGTTTTGCGCAGCCAGTACGACTGGTGAGTGTGCAGGGGATACCGTCTGGGAGGAGTCGTGAGGAAAGGCAAACATCAAAGAAGGACCAGACTACCGGGGATTCCTCCTATTGTCTGCGGATCACGTGGATGGCCGATGAGATGTTGTCTGTGGATTACGCGGTGTTTGTTCATTTAATTGGCACTGATGGGCAAGTCGTTGCCAATGCCGATGCCTGGCCCCAGGTGCCGACCACCGCGTGGACGGTGGGCGCGGAGAGTTTTTCAGCGCACGTGCTGCACATTCCTGCCACCCTCGCGCCTGGCGCGTATACATTATCCGCAGGCCTCTATAGTATCGCGGATGGAACCCGTGTCCTTCTCCCTTCTGGTCAAGATGCTATACCCTTGACTGTTATACAGATAGGACAATGAAACGTGAATGGGGATATCACGTTAATTAGACCGGCCAAAGGGAAAGCTGTTGCGGGGTACGTTTGCCATCTAATAGAATAAAGGGTTCGGCGCGCTGGGTTGGGATACCGAGCTTGTGCAGTGTGCTGAGGGTGTTGAGCGTGCCTTTGCGCCGCGCATCGAGGATACGATCTGCACTAATGGGGCCGATGCCGGGCACGCGTAACAGCCATTCCCGGTCGGCGGTGTTCAGTTCGACCGGAGCTTCTGCCAGATGTTGGCGTGCCCATGCCAGCTTGGGATCAATATCGGTGGGGAGATTGCCGTTGGCGGCGAAGGGAAGTTCTTCTACATCAAAACCATAATCCCGCAGTAGAAAGGACGCTTGGTAGAGGCGATTCTGACGTGGTGGTGGGGTGGGGGCATGCCAGGAAAGTGGTGTGTTCGCTATGGGGCTGAACGCGCTAAAGTAGGCGCGCGCCAGTTTGAGGGTGTGATAGAGATAACTGGTGGTGGTGAGCAATTCCACATCACTCTCATCGGCGGCGCCAACGACAAATTGCGTGGTCATACTAGGGTATTGTGGTAATGTGCCCTGTAATTCATGACGTAATTCGTCGGCCCATTTTAATCGTTGCACCAGCTCATTATCGAAGCGTTTGTGTGGGGCGAGGGTTTGGAGCCGTTGCGCGTTGGGGGCTTCCAGGTTGAGGGAGACCCGATCGGCCCATTGCAGTGCGCTAGCAATCTGGTCACGTTCGGCGCCGGGCATAATCTTCACGTGCAAATAGCCCTGGAAGTGATACTTACGGCGCAGCAATTCCGCTGTTGCTAGAATATTGTCCTGTGTTCGCGTCCCGCCTCCCTCCAACGCGGAACTGAGGAAAATACCCTTGATCAACCCCTTGTGATAAAGTTGTAAGCTGAGACTCGCCAATTCGTCGGGTGAGAAAGTGGCGCGTTGAAAATCCCGTCCAGCACGGAACGGACAATAGTGACAGTCCCGCTCACATACGGAAGTGAGCAGTGTTTTGAGCAGTGGCACTCGCTTGCCTCCCGATACTGCCGCGTAGTAAATGCAGCCCACCAGGTCTTGAGGCGTGCGAGGTGAGATAGAAGTTTGCCCTGTCATCGTGACTTCTTCCGCCGGCTCAAAACGGGTTGCCGGTCCCAGCAATTGCAGTTTTTGTAATGCGTCCATCATTCGCTCCTATTTCTATTATAGGAACGAATGTTCTATAGTCAAGTGTTCTGATAAGACTGTCGCGTTGGGAACCAAAGACTGTAAAAATCTCAGCAACCGCCAACATTTTGCACGCTTCTTATCTAATATGGGCGCTCTAATCGCCTTGGTTGTGCCTTTTTATACTTTCGTTCCGACACACATAATATGAGGACTGGCACCAAGCAGACTTGGCTCGCGCTCTATACTGCCAATGATTTCCAGCATTAGCTTCCGATGACTTTCCACTTCCCAGTTTTTATCAAAATCTTTCATCATATAACTTATGCCCTCAATCGCCAATAACCCCGCTATCTCAAAGCCTGCTCCTGCGACTTCAGCTCGCAGTTCATCGGGATGATGGAAAAATGTGTCGGTGAAGTATGCAGGATTGTCCGTTGGGTTGCGGTGCTGTCCGTTTTTCAAATCCCCTTGCATAATCTTCTGAAAAGTGGGATCGAGAAAGTGGCCGGTATCCAGACCGTCTATGGTAGAAGCAAAGCGTGATATACCCGCCGCGAATACATACCCACCTCTTTTCAAGACGCGATAGGCTTCTGATAACGCTTGTGCACGGTCTTGAGCTGCGACCAGATGATACAATGGACCGAGCAACAAAACGGCGTCTGCTACGCTGGTGTCAAAGGTCAACAGCCGCGCATCGCCGACGCTGCAACTCGCAATGGGAGTTCCAGGCTGTGCCTCAGAAGCAGTTTGTGCCTGCTGGACATGCAATGGCACAGGGTCTATTAAATGGACTTCGTATCCTGCTTGAGCCAGCCAGCACGCATACCGGCCCGCTGCCCCTCCCACATCAAGTATTACGGCTGGTGGATGTTTCAAATAGTGTTTGATGATAGTTTGGGTTCTGAGAAATTCTACTTGACCCCAATGGTTTGATAACCTGGTTTGTTCATTGTATTGATTATAATACGTTACTACTGTGTTGATTATCTTATCTGCTTGCTTCACAAAACCCTCCTTTGTAGATGGATGCGTTATACTTTCCGAAGTGCGATGCACCTGTTTTCATTATGTTAACCTAAGTTGCTACCTATCACGTGAATTTCTCTTTTTCGCCCCGTAGGGGTGAAAAAGAGAAGGGAAAAGATGTTTTTTCGCACGCAGCTCTTGCCGCGTGCGAAAAAACACCCTTTTCTCTTCCGCTACCACAAGGTAGCAACTCGTGTTATGTTAATGGTGAGTTTTCATTCATGTCCTTTACAAATAGGTGCATTGCACTTTACATTATCACTTTTGATTTTTTCAGCGATTTTGCTTATTTTAGCTTAACTTGCTACCTAAACAACTTTAAAGACTAGGAAAAAGTGGAGGAGAAGTAACTTGGAGTATCTGAAAAAATATAAGAAATAATGTATTTTGTAATAAATTTTATTTTCTATCATTGACAGGTGTATCCTTTATCTTATAATAAAAATGACGGTACGATCCAGACATAAAGAGAAATCATAAGGATGTGGTTATGAAACATTCTGAGCAGGAATCGGCTATACAGATCAAGCTAATGAATAGTGAACCGTTTCGTTTTGTGCTGTTGACCGTACTGGGCGTGGTTGCGAGTTATGTGAACGTTAGAATTCCGTATACGGAAGTATTCATTGAGGGGCGTTGGCTTTTTGGCTTCATGGGGTTTGCACTTTTACGTCATTGGTGGACGGCATTCCTGTTAGCTTGCATTTTATCCATAACGACTGTCTACGAGATGTCATTCTTAACAGTTTTGGTCGGGAATATGTTGTATGCGTTCCCCATTCTGTTGGTCATTCGTTTGCTTCACGCGCGGTTCCTGGCGCGTCTGCGGAATTTGATCAAGTATGGTGTGGCCTGGTTGTTGTTGATTTTGGTGTGTTACCAGGTTTTTACAACGCCAGTGATCTGGGGATTTTTAGCGTTTTTGGATGGTCAGCCAATCTGGCAGGGTATGTTGCGGGGTTGGTGTGAACAGCCTTTCTTGATAGAGTCATTGCTGGTAGGAATTATCTCTGCCCTGGCAATGATGGTCGTCCGCAGTACTTCTGCGCTCCGGGCAAGCCAACGTGAGTTGGCTACAACCCTTTACTCGATCGGGGATGCTGTTATTGCCACAGATATAGGCGGCAGGATCGCGCGAATGAATCCTGTTGCCGAAAGTCTCACCGGCTGGCGCGAGGGCGAGGCGGTAGGAAAGCCCTTGGACAAGATCTTTTATATTCTTAATGAGGAAACCCGCGAACCTATCGAAAATCCTGTGCAGCGGATTCTGGAAGAGGGATGTGTTGTAGGATTGGCAAATCACACGCTTTTGATGGCGCGAGATGGAACCGAATGTCCCATTGTTGATAGTGGCGCGCCCATTCGGGATGAAAATAATAGGATTTCGGGCGTGGTGTTGGTTTTTCGAGATCAGACGGAAGAACGTGCCGCTCAGAAGATTTTAGAGGAAAGTAATGACCGGCTTTTGTTGGCATTGCGTAATGCGCGCATGGGAATCTGGGAATGGAATATCGCCACGCAGCGCATGACTTTGTATGGTGAGTATATGTCATTGTTGGGTATATCTGTCGCAACCTTTGATGGAAACCTTACTGCTGTTCAGAAATGTGTACATCCCGACGATTGGGAACCAGGACGAGACACTTTTTACCGGATGCTTGAGGTGGGGAGCGATTTTGATTATACTTACCGTATCGTTTGGCCGGACGGTAGTGTGCATTGGATGCGCTCTTATGGAAAACTGGAGTACGATGAATATGAAAAGCCGCGTCGCATTTTGGGAACAACGCAGGATATTACGGAACGCAGAAGGCAGGAGCAACAAATAAAAACGGCCTTAGCCGAAAAAGAAACGCTATTACGTGAACTGTATCATCGCACAAAGAATACGATGCAGATTATTTGCGCGTTGCTTGATTTTCAAGCGGAGCTTAGTGGAGATACGTATGTGTTGGAGGCATTTGCTGAGACTCAGAATCGCATTCAATCTATGGCACTGGTGCATGAGCAGCTTTATCAGTCGCAAGACCTTTCGCGTATTAATTTGCGGAAATACGTGTATGATTTGGCGAATCTGCTTATGAAAAGTTATCAAATATCATTGGATAATGTCAATATAATGTTTGATATGGAAGATGTTCTGGTTTTGATTGACTCGGCTATCCCATGTGGTTTAATCCTGAACGAGTTGATTTCCAATGCGTTTAAGTATGCCTTTCCAGGAGACAGGCATGGTGAGATTCATATTCACCTTTCTTGCACTAGAGATAACATCATTGAGTTGTGTGTTGCAGACAATGGTGTCGGGGTCCCCGCAAATTTCGATTTCAGGCGTGATGGACGGTTGGGATTGGAAAACATTTTTTCTCTGGGTGAGGGGCAACTTCGTGGCCATGTGCAGTTTACGGTGCATAATGGTATAACTTGCTGTTTGCATTTCAGGGATAACTTACATGCGCCGCGCGTGTAGGTCTCGACAATCGTGTTTTTGAACATAGCAAAAAAACCGGCATCAATCGCGCCCCATTCATATAGTATAACAATGCTTCTAACGCTTTTTTGCCTTGCGTTAGCCGCGGTTATTCTTATTATAGAACCATCGTAGGCCATCGTAGAGACTTGGAAATGGAACATGTCCTTCATCATCATATACTTTGTATAGAATACGATTCGTTTTGGGTACATGCTCCACAAGCATATCTACGACCATTTTTCCGTTTTGGGTTCTTATACCTGTGGGATCATAAGGATCAACGGCGGCATTTGTGAAAAAAAAGGCGCCATGATGAATATTTTGAATGTCTTGTGAACTCATAATTGCATTTTGAAAGACAGCTTTCGAATTCTCCGAACAGCCAAAACTCATAAGGATATAGGCATTGAACAGATCAGGATTGTTTACAAACGAATGGAATGTAAAAGCCGAACCTGCCGACTGACCGCAAAGAATCTTGAAATCATTCGCGCGATACTGAGTATTTATAAAGGGAATTAGCTCTTCCTGGATAAAACAATGGAAACGATCACTGCCATCCCCAAAATCTCTATGTCTATTAGTATTCTCAATACCAACGACGATATGTCCGGGAATTTTTTCTGCCATTTCCGACAAATACCAAATCATTGAGACACTCTGAAAAAAGGCTTCCTTTTTGCTATCTAGTTGATATAACACTGGATGTGTTTTCTCCGACGTCTCATAATCTACCGGCAGGGAAATGAACACAGTTCGTTCCTCTTCAAGCGCTTGAGAATAAAATTGGCGATAATGGCCGTGCGTAATGGGAACACCATCTAGCTTATTTGGGAATGTTTCTGTTAATGTGGTTTTATCTGAGTTTGATACTCCATTGCGTAATATCTGGCCTTTTTCCATAATTTTATTCATAAATTCTCCAATACAGAATAACCATTTAGGGTATAATCAGGAGAGTCATATCTGTCCCTACACGTAACTATAAGCTTGTTTTTCACGATGTCAACAAATTTAAGCAAGTGGAGGTACTTAATGTTACAATTTCCTAAACTGTTCGATCAGGTCCGGGAGTTGCCGCTGTGAGTACTCAATTCGCAAATTCTCCAGATGGAAAGTATGTGGCGTATGATGTGTGCGGCAGTGGTCCGGCGGTTGTGTTGTTGCACGGCGGGGGAGACTCACGCCAGGAGTGGTATGAGGCGGGTTACGTTGAGCGGCTTTGTGGTGAGTTCACAGTTATTACCGTTGACCTGCGCGGGCACGGTGAGAGTGCTTTGCCAATAGAGCCGGTAGACTATGATATTGATAAGCTGGTACAGGATATTTTGACCGTTGCCGATGCGTGTGGGGTGGAGCGTTTCGCTCTTTGGGGAATGTCATACGGAGGCAAAATCGGCCGTTATGTCGCTGTTCGTTCGCCGCGCGTGACCAAAACTATCTTAATGGGCACACCGTTGGGGTTAGGCGTATCAGGTGTGCGTCGTCAAGAGGCCGAAGATTTCTGTGCCCATTGGCTCCCTATTTTGCAGGCCCAACGTGATGGTACTCTGGATCGCGTTATGCTTTCCCCACAAGATCGTGAACTTTTGCAGCATCTTAATATCCCGGTGATGTTAGGGTGGGTGCGGGCGATGCTGGACTGGCCCGCCGTTGAGCCGCGCGATTTCCCTTGTCCAATGCTATGGCTCGTTGGGTCAGAGGATGAGCATGCGATGGATAGTGTCAAGACATACATGGGTATTATTGACGGCTCTAACGTGCAAGTACACTTTGTTGAGGGGTTGGATCATGAGCAGATTTTCGATGAAATTGATATAGTGTTTCCCGTGATGGTAGATTTTACACGTTATAAGTAGCCTCGATATGCGAAATGGATTTCTATTTTTATTTCTAATTCGTAGGGTTTATGTTTTATCATTTTCGTATTAGAATAGATTACATACTTAAAAATATCCTGGCCATTCCTTAGGGATCTGACAGATTTTTGAAAATCTGTCAGATCCTATCAGAAGAATGACCTGGCTAAACATACAAAATAAGGAGCATTCTTATGCGGTTTATCATCGTTGGGGGAGGTGTGGCAGGTATTACAGCCGCGATGGATTTGGCGCGGCGGAAAGTCGGAGAGGTGCATGTTTATTCGGATGAGGAGTACCCCTATTACTATCGGCCACAGTTGACGGAATTTCTTGCAGGATCGTTGTCGATGAATGATTTGCTGCGGCGTCCGTTGTCTTGGTATGAGGGACGGGGAATTCAGGTACATTTGGGGCAACACGTGATGGCGTTATGCCCTGAGCAGAAGATGATCGCGCTCCAAGATGGAACCCAGGTGTCCTATGATAAATTGTTATTGGCCACAGGCAGTGTCCCGTTTACGCCGCCGGTTACGGGATCGGATAAAAAGGGTGTCAGAACCTGGCGCACACTTGAGGATACGTTGGAAATGGAGAAGGCTGCACTCATCTGTCAGCGTGTGATTATACTTGGTGGAGGATTACTTGGACTGGAGGCTGCGCGTGGGTTGCGGGGGTTCTGCTCGCAAATCACAGTGTTGGAATTCTTCCCTCGACTGATGCCCCGCCAATTGGATGTGCCGGGTTCGGCCCTCTTACAGCAATTTGTGGAGTCGTTAGGTGTCGAAGTGGTAGTTGGCGCGCAGGCTGAGGAGATTCTAGGAAATGTCCATGTCACTGGAGTGCGGTTGAAGAGTGGGCGCGAGTTTCCCGCGCAAACGGTATTATGTGCTGCCGGTGTGCGCAGTAACGTCTGGTTGGCACAGGCCGCAGGATTGAGAGTGGAGCGGGGGGTGGTGGTGGATAACACAATGCTGACCAGCGTGCCTGATATTTACGCTGCCGGGGATGTGGCCGTTTACAAAGGCTATAACTGGGCTATCGCGCCGATTGCACAGGCGCAAGCACGGATCGCGGCGGCGAATATGGCCGGGGAGTCGACCGTTTACGACGTGGTGGTGCCCTCGACGACATTGAAGGTGGTCGGCATTGATGTAGCCTCGGTGGGAATTGTGAATCCAGAAGAAGATGAAGACTGCAAAGAAGTACGTTTCCTGGATGAGGAAGCCGGTATTTACAAGAAGATTGTATTGCAGGATGGTATCATTGTGGGCGCAATCGTGATCAATGATAAAGTTATTGCGAAGCAATTGGAGCAAAAGATTGCAAAACAGGAATCCATGACATTGACTGAGGCACGCGCATTGTTGTAGAATTTGCAACCAATGTAGTCGTAATACGTATTATGACAAGAGTCTTTCAATTATTCTTATAGGAATTACGCATTAACGCTGTGCGTTCACCAGGAGTAAGATGAAAATTTATGGCCTAAAGGCCAGGATATAAAGTGGTAGGGTTGCGGGTGGTACTCCGCCCGCAACCCTACCCTCTTTTACTACCACTTTAACGGTCTATTTTCAAGGGAATTACCCATTAACGCGGTGCGTTCACCAGCAGTTGGATGAAAATTCAAGACGAAACCAAGTTTTCAAGGGTTTTCACAATTTGTCAATTTTAAATTTGCCAATTTTCGATTTTCAAAGGAGGGTTCATATATGGGCGAGCAACTCAATGGTGTGATGATGGCGGCGATTAAGAATCAGCAAGATGCGAACGGGTTGATAGAGAAACTGTTAGCAGTCGCACAGCCGGGCAGTATCTTTAGTTCGCCGGTTACCTGCGGGGAGCATACCGTGATCACCGCATCTGAGGTGACCGTCTCGATGGGATATGGCTTCGGGACTGGAGGTGCTGGAGGCGATAAACAAGATGTAGCCGTAGGGGAAGAAGCAGCAACGCCGGCCGTTACTCAGGAAAGTGGTTACGGTATCGGTGGTGGTGGCGGCGGGTATTCGGGAGGCCGTCCCGTGGCCGTGATCGGCATTGGTCCGGAAGGCGTAGAGGTGAAGCCAATAGTGGACGAAACTAAGATTGCCCTCGCGTTCTTTACTGCACTGGGTAGTATGTTTTTGATGTTTCGCAAGATGAAATAGCCCCCTCTAGGAGGACAAAATGACAGACGAACATACACAAGAAGAAAAGAAGTTCGCCGCCTCTTCGGAGGCGTGGAAACAGGTTGGTACACAATTCCAGGCATTGGGGGAAAACATTGCCGCCGCCTTTCGCTCCGCGTGGGAGGATGAGAAAACGCAGCAATATCTCCACGAAATGGAGAAAGGATTGACTTCTATGGCGCAGGCCTTCGGACAGGCGGTAGATGAAGCGGCGCAATCCCCAGAGGCACAGAAATTCCGTGCAGAGGCGCAGAAAGCGGCTCAATCCGCGCGCGATGCAGGAGCGAAGGCTGCTGAAGACGCGCGTCCGCATATCATTTCTGCTTTGGAGACGGTGAGTGCAGAGTTACAGAAGTTGATTGATAAGTTGGGATTGCAGATACCGGATGAAGAGGATGTGCCGGAGACGTAGTTTATAAAGGCCGGGATTTTGATTACGCGGAGTTATTATCACGTCTGTGTGATCAAAATCCCGGCTTTTCTACAATGATAGCGATCGTAGGTAGATTTTATATCATCAGTTTGTTTCATTGAGCAAAATAATCCAGCCACCGTCTAACCGGACTTTGCCCTGATTGCGCAAGCGGACAAGGGCACGGTTAACGCTTTCGCGGCTGGTGCCGACCAGGGTGGCAAGTTCTTGTTGGGTCATGGGCGGCACAATCTGCACGCCATCAGAGACTCGCCGTCCAGACTCTTGCGCGAGGCGTTGTAGACGTAAAAGCAATCGCTCGGCGACAGGCAGTGAGGCGAGACGCTCGGCGTCTTCGGTTGTAGTGCGCAGTCGTTCGCTCATTGCGCGCAATAAACCTAACGCCAATGTGGGAGACCGTCGCAGACAGCGAAGTAATACATCCTGATCTAATTCTAGCGTTTGCGTGGTTTCCAGCGCAATAACGTTTGCAGAGCGAGGCAAGTTCTCGAAAAGGGCCATTTCGCCGACGATTTCGCCTGCTCCTAAGATCCGCACCGATAGTTCATGTCCATCCTCTCCGGCCACAAAAACCCGGAGGCTGCCTTTGATAACGATGTGGCATGTGATGCCGGGTTCCCCCTGGTAGAAAACAACATCACCAGGGTGGTAGATGCAATGGCGTGATTCAGCCACCAGGATTTGGAGAGCTTCATAGTCTAATCCTTCAAATAGGGGAAGCTGTTGTAGCAGCACAATTCTATCTGTGGTTTCTGTACTCATATAATGTCTCTGTGCAGGTTTAACCGCGATATTTACTTTTTGCGTTTGTCCCCATTGTAGTCCGATCTCGCGCATACGCAACGTTCTCCTTAATTTTTTCCGTTATCCTTATTATGTTTGTTTTTATCTCTCCCCGCAATGATGTTCGTCACACCTTGTAGTTAGAGTATGGTTATTTTGTAGATATTGAATATTCTACGGAATTAGGTTATACTAGAGTTATAATTAGGATAGTAACTTGAACTAAAGTCATCATTCGAGTCAATGTCATTACGAGAGAGTGAAATGCCAGCTTCTCAGGCCTTAGCTATTATGCCTACTTATAACAATGCTGCCGATGTTGCGCTTGCAGTCGCGTTGACGTGTGTCTATGTGCCGGTGTTGGTGGTGGATGACGATTCTGCCGATGACACAATGTTGCGGGCTGAAGCGGCAGGAGCTACTGTATTACTTCAGGTACCAGGTCAGGGACGGGAAGCGGCATTACGTAAGGGGTTTCGTTGGGCATTGGCGCGGGGTTACACGGTTGTGCTTACTCTCACTGCGGATCGGCGGTGTGTACCTCAATCAATTCCTTCCTTTTTGGAGCGATACGAAACACGACAGGCAGATTTGATTATTGGCGTGCAACATCAGGGAGCTTTGCCTTGGTGGTACCGGGTGCGACGGCTGGTGTGGTTGTGGGGACTTTCATGGGCAATGGGACAGCGTATTTATGAGTATGGTTGCGGCTACCAGTTGATCAGCCAACGTTTGCTTGAAAGAATATTGCAGACGCCTGGAAATGGTCTATGTATCGAACACTTAATACCGGTTGTATGTCTTCAACAGGCATGGACATTGGATTGGATTCATCTCCCCGCTTCAGATGCCCAACCCATTTCTACATACGGAACGGGGTTTGCGCCTCAATGTGGAACTTTGTTACATACGATATGGCATATCCGGCATTTGATGCACCATCAGTGAGCGTTGAGTATATTTGACGCCAGGGGTAATGCGAAAGTAAAGGTACTCCCTTCATTTATTGTGCTTGTTACCCAAATATGTTCTCTATGTGCTTCCACAAGACTGCGGGCAATGGCTAATCCTAGCCCACTGCTGTCATGAGATCGTTGATGCGGTAGATTTGCACGGTAGAGTCGTTCAAATAAGTGGGGCAGATCTTCTGGAGAAATGCCCATGCCGGTATCGGCAACCGTAATGTGAACCTCTTGCGCCTGGCGTGATGCTGATACTGTAATTTCTCCATCTTTGGGAGTATATTGAAGGGCATTGGCAAGCAAGTTGAGCAGTACTTGTGCTAATCGTTGTGGATCACCGGAGATGGGAAGGGGATTGTCTGGCAACTGTATCTGTAATTGGATAGCTTTGTCCTGTGCTGTCGTCTGTATCCGTGCGGTTACCTCGCGCACTAACGCACCTGCATCAAGGAGTTGTTCCTCTATAGTGAGTTCTCCGGCTTCGGCTAGGGTAAGCAATCGTAAATCTTCAACCAAGTGTTTCAGGTGGATGACTTCAGTTTGTAATCCGCTGATAATAGCCGGGGTAGGGGAAAGCAGTCCATCTTCCAGGCTTTCCAGGTCGATTTGTAATACGCTTAAGGGGGTGCGTAATTCGTGGGCAATGTCGGACATAGCACGGTGACGAAGTACCTGCTGCTCTGCCAGGCGGTCGGCCATCGTATTGAAGGCAGATGCTATCTCCGCTAATTCATCATTGCTGGTGACGGGAATCCGTTGCCCCAGATCTCCCGCCGCAATATGGTGTGCTGCGTTGACTAGGGCGCGTATAGGGGCCGTGATGCGTCGTGCTTGGAGACTGCTCATCACCAATCCGGCCAGTGCGGCGAGCAATACAGCTCCCAGCAAGAGTATATTGACTTGTTTTAGGAAGTCGGTTTGACTTGTTGTGAGTGTACCCAATGCTGAGGTCACCACCAGTGTACCGACTTGTTGTTCTCCAATGCTGATGGATACACCTTTTTCTACATCGGTATGAGTCAAATGCATGGTATCTTCTGTATGATGACTATCAGCAATAAGGTTACCTGAGGCATCGAAAAGTAGAAGGTGTTCCCCGGCATTTTCCATCATTATATAGCCCATCATCCCTCGCATATTTTGCGGCTGCGTTTTTTGTGATGGCATATTGCCGCGCATCCGCCCGCCCGGCATCATATTGCTACGCATTATCTCACCGGGGATACTATAGGGAGTGAATAATGTCTCTACGCCTTCCCAACTTCCGGTTTCAGCGTAATAATCTGCGAAGACTGGGGCCAGGCGTTGGGCCTGCATCTGTCCTGTTGTGGAAACCATTTCGGTGAACTGATTAGCCGTGAACCGGTTGGCGAGCAATCCTACCAATGTAGCGGTGATGACAATGATGATGAGAAAACTCAAGGTCAGGCGTGCGCGCAGCGAGAGCTGAAACGTGATGCGTGAAACATGGTGTATAAAACGTGAGGTGTAGCTTTTTCCTTTGGATTCTGGGTTCTGAACCCTGAGTTCTTCCTTCACTGCCGTTTAACCTCATCGGTGAATCGGTATCCCATACCAAATACTGTTAATAAATAGCGGGGAGTCGCCGGGTCAGGTTCTAGTTTTTTGCGCAGGTTATAGATGTGGACATCAATGGTACGTTCAACTCCGTCGAATACTCCTAAAGCATTTATGATTGTGGCGCACTCCAGCGGGGTGTCCATTGCTGTTGAGTGGAGTCTTCGTAAGAATATCCACGTCCACGCATACCGCCGCGTCCGCCGCCGCGCATACCGCCGCCGCGGCCGCTTCCGTTGGACATCGGACATTCACTACTGTTTCTGCCTATGCCACTACCGACACCCATACCCAAACTGTCCCGGCCCAAAAACTGGCAGCACTATCGCAACTACTGTTTCTGCCTATGCCACTACCGACACCCATACCCCATTCGAGCATTTGGAGCATATGCTCTTCCATTTCTGCAATCATCCAGTCGGCCTGTTCACGGGTCATGGTTTCGTTTTCTACCGCCTGATTGAGTAGTTCAACACGGTGAGCAAGAAGGGCATCGACTACATCTATCAACGCGATTCCCTGTTCCTCAGCAAGTTGAACTACAGTTTTTCCCTCAGTTAAAGCCGCATATACATCCTCTACGGTCATCCCCAGAGTTTCAGCTAATTGGGTGGGTAGCGTGCCACCATAGCCCCACATTCCACCGTGTTGACTGTGCATCCCATTGCCTTGCATACCCCCGTAAGGACACGTACCTGCATAAGGACACGTTTCCGAGGTGGGAGGCGCCGGTTCCTGTGCACTAACAAAACTCACGATACCCAAAACGAGCAGTACGACCACAACCCATGTTATCCCAAATTTCTTAAGCATTTCTGCCTCCTTGAATTAAAGTGTCTTTATTGTAACAGAGACTTATTAGATAGTTGTTAAGAATTCGAGTTTAGACAACCTGTTAGATGCTGGGTATCGCCCCAGCTAAAAAAAGTTCTTTAACAAGTGAGTTTCGCCCCGATTTCAGGT
>JAFGFI010000506.1 GCA_016931185.1 Anaerolineae bacterium | reverse complement strand
CTCATGACCCGGACAGCCAGCGGCAGGGCAGTAGCCGGGGCGACTGGCAACCGAGAACACGCTGTCCAGGGTCTGCACGGTTTTGTCCCAGGCTAGATAGTTACACAGCATCAACGGTCCTCCACCGTGAGGGCACTCGGACAACTCAGGTTTGTATATGATTCGTTCTTTCGGGTATAATACTTTTGGGGTTCTCATAGGTTTCCTTTCTCTGGTTAGGAGTTAGCCCCTATGATAACTCCCTTTCTGTTACAGGGCGAGTTTTGCGGTATTGCGCATTAAGAATTCTTGATGATTATTAGCACTTTTTTTCATTTATCAATAGTGGCACTCAACATCTAATCTCTAATTTTCGAAGGAGGAATTTACTTATGAAAGGCAATGCTAAATGTTATGCGGATTTACGCGCTTATTGCGAAACGCTTCCTATCGTGGACTGCCACGATCATTCCGGGGAATGTGGGCCAAAGTATGAGGATCCGATTCAAGTGATTCTTAACGGCTATTTTCCAAGCGATATTCAAAGCGCATCCTCAGATGCTGCTATCATCGCGTTACAGGACAAGGAACGTTCCCTTGAGGACCGCTGGCCTATCCTGGAGCGTGCCTGGAAGCGTACTTGCCACACGGGGTACGCGCAAGTTACCCGCCGTGTGCTTAAGAAGTTCTACGATGAGGACACATTGACATTGGAGACTCTCTACCGGATACGTGAAAAGCTCCTCGACTTGACCGATCCGGAGACGTTTGACCACATCCTGGCAGAGGCCAACATCGCCGCCCGCATCCTGGATATCTGGCCGGATACACGCAAGGTGCTGGACGGTTCGCTGGAATTAACGCCGCGCGGGCGGTTGGCGATCTCATTGCCAGGTTTCCACGCTGTGCGTAATTATGAAGAAGTGCAGGGCGTTGGCAGAGTCGTGAAACGCGTGATTACATCGTTGGATGAATATCTCGCCGCGTGCCGGGAGATCTTCGAGGGACATAAGCGCTACGGGGCAGTGACGTTCAAGGATCAGAGTGCGTATTCGCGTTCTCTTGCCTATGGAAATCCTACCCGTGCTGAAGCGGAGGCCGTCTTCAACTGGTTTATGGAAGATCCGCGCCGCAGCGCGTCTTATCCTGATGGGGTCAAGCCGCTGGATGACTATCTCTTCCACGAATTTATGCGGATGGCGCGTGACCTGGATCTGCCGGTACAAATTCACACGGGGCACATGGCCGGCATCCGCAACGATATTGCCAAGACCAACGCCGTGGGTCTTACCAAAGTTATCGAATTGCACCAAGAGGTGCGCTTCGATCTCTTCCACGCCAACTGGCCTTACGGTGGGGAACTCATCTACCTGGGGAAGAATTATCCCAACGTCAGCCTGGATTTCTGTTGGGCCAATATCATCGATCCCATTTACTGCCAGAATCTCTTCAAGCAAGCTCTTTCTGCCGTGCCGCATGGGAAGATTCACGGCTATGGCTCCGACTTTGGCGGCAGTGTCGAGCGCGCCTGGGCACACGCGCAGATCGCGCGCGACAATATCGCTATCGCCCTGTCAGATTTGGTAGAACTGGACTATTTGAGCCTGGACGAGGCAAAAGAAGTTGCCCACGCCTGGTTGTTTGGGAACGCTAACGAGTTTTTCAGGTTAGGGCTTTGAGAAGAAGTCGCAGTCAATCAAAGTTCGATTGACTGCGGTCCTGCCCTCAAAGTCAATGTTTTTTTAGAATAACAGAACGTTCCACTCAAACCGGCAGGCAGAGATACGTTCCCGCTCACACGCTCATTTTCAAAATGAAGGTCCACCTCGATCCGTCCACGCGGGTGGACCATCTCACCGGACAGGCTTTTTAAGTGACCTGGCATGGGCGCGATCTCAACCTGGTTGAAACCCAACGAGGTCGGACGTATGCCCAACAGGGTGGCAAAAAAATGATACAGGGGGTGTGCGCCCCAGCCGTGGCAGTCAGAACGGGACGGCTCAGGCTGCTCCGGCGTGGTTTTAAATCCCTGCTCTGGCAGGTCAAACCATAGCCCCATACGTTTGAAAAACGCCGCCGGTTGCTCTAGCAAGCGGTACGTTTCAAACAGGTAGTGGTTGAAATAAATCGTTGTTCGGGTCAGGGAAGCGTCACTGAGCAGGTTCTGAGCTGTGCGGGCGTATTGTTCACCCTCCAGCGCGCCAGATAATAAGGCCAGGCACTGGGTATGCTCGGAAAAGCGCGCGTGCGCCCGGTCATCGGCAAAAAGTCCCCGCTGTTCATCCCAAAAAACATCCCTGGTTGCGGCGGCGAGCGCGTCTTGCCAGCTCTGCCAACGCTGGGCGGATAAACGTTCACCTGCCCATTCCTCCAGGCGCGCTGCTAACTTCAGGGTATAGACCAGGTGCCAGTTGAGCAGGCCACTGAAGCCGTTAAACCCATCCGGCGGAACACCCAGGGGCCAATCCGCGATCCAATCCGTAAAATTCCAACCGTTCGGAGCTTGCAACAAATTTTCAGGCCGGACATGTGCCAAAAAACCGTCCAGCACCGAGCGCACACCGGGAAGCATCCCCGCGATGAAGGCCCGGTCTCCGCGCCATAGGGCGTAGTCATAAACCATCCCGATCCACCACAGTGCAAACGGCGGAATCACCTGCACGTCGCGGCTCGGATAACGCGCCTGGGTTAGTCCATGCGACAGGCGTGACAGTTCAAATAAGATGATGGCCTTGCGCGGCAGACGATCATCTGTGCTGATCGCGTAAGTTGTCAACGCTTCCAGGCGAGTATCACCGACATACATCATCTGTTCGTAATACGGGCAGTCCATATAGGTTTCATGGGCACACATTTGCAGCCCCCGCAGTGCCACAGGTGTCACTGCATCCAAGCGTGGGTCGCTGCTGCTGAAGTAACTCTCCATCTCCAACGGGTAGCGCGTCTCCAGCAGACCGAAGCTTTCAATGGTCAAGGGTTGGTCTCCGGTCTCGATCAAAAGCTCAACAAAGCGTCCCGCCCGCCACCACAGCGGTTCAAATTGCCGCCGCGCGCTGCCATCCGGCAAGATTACATCGCGGCAGATCGCGATAAATGTCCGACCTGCCACCTCGTCACGTTGCCCTTTTGTCTTTCCCGAACCATCCATGTGGAGCGCCTCAGCCCACCCGATGGTGATCTGGCTGCCGCTGCCCCCGGATAGTCGTACCTGCGGATAAGCGCAGACGTACTGTTCCAGATCAAGCACGACCTGGCGGTGCGTATGCGCTGGAATCACCAATGGTATAGATTCGTCCAGTAAAGACTGCCAGGTCACAGCTTCCGAAGACAGGTTGGCCTCCGCGTCAACCACAATTGACTGTGGATCACTCCAGGCTGTAGCGGACACATAGCGCACGCGCCCAGCGCACCGTGGGGCAGACATCTGAGCAGGTAGTAAAGCCGGCTGAAGCGTATGCACCGGCTGGATGCCAAACGGGAAGGCAAAATCCTCGCGCCGTGCTGTGGCAGGTTCCCAATTCTCGCCCTGGCCCATTTCAAAGCCCCAGGGATAAGCTGCGCTATCCGTGGTTTGGATCGGCTCGACAAACCAGGCTATTTCCCGCGCACCTGAAGGTATGCTAAAATCGATCCCGTGTACCGGTTTGGTCTCCCACGCGGCTGATTTTGTGGAAACCAGCTCGCTATAAGGGCCTTCGGCCTCCAGTAAAAAGCCGCCTGCCAGGCTAATCTGTGCCCTCGGGCCGACCTCACCCAGCCGCCAGACCAGGGCAGCCAGGGTATGCGTTCCAGTTGCCAGGTCCAGGTCATAGGTTTCGTAGAACCAGGCGCGATCCGATCCACGTTCCGGCCCACGTCCTACGCGCTGCCCGTCCATATATAATACATAGCGCTCATCCGCGCTGACATGCACGCGGAGCATGGTAGCTTGCGGTAGAGCGAGTCGCAGCCGGTAAGCCGTCACCTCGGGCGGAAGTTGAGAGTGGCGCGGTGTAATCCAGGCCGGACGCGCGCGATAAGCTACGCTAAAATCTGTAGGCGCGGCGTTGTTTGGAGCCAGTGGGTTATGATCCAATAAGATTTTCATATTCATTCTTCCTTTACCATTCGTAGAAATTCGTGCTGTCCCCCATTTGTTTCGTTTATGAAAATTCCATCGGGTTTGAACCCTACTTTCTCATAAACGCTGATGGCTCTTTGATTGAATGTAGCTACACTCAAGCAGAACTTCGCGGGTTTGAACTTTCGCCTGGCAAACTCAAGGCCTGCCTGAACAAATGCCTGCCCTAACCCTTGGCCTGTGTACTCTGGTTTCATTCCTAAGCCAACGATGACCTTCTCATTCTCTTGTTCAAAGTAGAAGAATCCAACTAACTCATCGTGTTCATTGACAACTGCGTAGTACGTGTCTGCCCAACTATGAGGATCCAATAATTCTTCCTTATCTTCAATATCCTGATCCATATCATAGAAAGCATAGATACCCTCATAGTGCCAGTTGGCAATGGTGTGAGCATTGTATTCATTCATCAGATTGAATCTAAATTGCATCTATAGTTGTTCCTTCTATTGCAGTCCATCAAAACAAATTAAGGCTTTTATAATTAAATTTATTTTTGAGCTAATGCTGCCGGCACCCAACTGCGGATTTTATCCCAATCGCGGTTGTCGGCCTCGACCCCACCGACCATCTTGGAGATCGAACGGTCGAGGAGCGAGAGGCGTGAGAAATCCATTACACCCGCGAAGTATACTTCCTCCGCGCCGTTTAACAACGGGCGAATGACATTCAAGTAAGCGAGGCGTGCAGCGCGGCTGGTCTCATCGTCGTCCACGTTTTGCAGGTGAACGGTAAAAAGCGCGATGAATGTTTGGACGAGGGCGGACTGGTTATTCTCAATAAAGGTTATCGCTTCTGGCAGCCAGTTGCCCATACGGACAGAACTGCCCATAAGGACAGCCTGATAACCCGCGAGGTCCGGGTTGTCTTTCACAGGGCGGACATCCACCACAAAGCCACGTTGGCTCAGACTTTCTCCGATGGCTGTGGCGATTTCAGCGGTCGAACCCGCGCGCGTGGCATAAGTTACAAGAATGTGATAGCCCGTGGTATTTTCCTCTCCGAACGTGAATGTAGGAGTTTCAACGTCCGGCGCACGTGTGGCAACATAGCCAATCCCAGAACAAGTGAGTGTCGTCGCGGCCAAGCCTAACCCGATAACTTTGATAAAATTACGGCGCGATGTTTTTCTGATGGTCATACGTCCTCCCTTAAAAATAGCGAATAGCGAATTACGAATTACGGATTCTATTTTCATCCTACTGCTGGTGAACGCACCGCGTTAATGGGTAATTCCCTTAAAAATAGCGAATAGCGAATTACGAATTACGAATTCTATTTTCATCCTACTGCTGGTGAACGCTCCGCGTTAATGCGTAATTCCTCCTTTAAAAATAAGAAAGTAGAAATTAGAGGAAGTTTTTTAAAGATATTATACCCATACTTCTTCAATTTCCTAGATGTATCTTTAAATTCGCGTTTAGATAACCAGCAAGACTCTGGGGGTTAGCCCAGATGAAAACAAGTTCTTTACCAGAAATTACAGCACCTGCAAATTCATCCCATTTAAAGCAACCCCAATTCTTCTCAATTAATAACTGACTAGCAATATTGAATCCCCTACTAATTGCAGCCCCAACAAGTGCAGTCGTTAAGATAAGAGTAACAAACTCCCCACTAGGATCGGTATAGCGGGTAGGATTATTCAGTCCATAGCTATAGGGATGTTGTGTCCCCGGCAGCGACAACAGCTCCGGGAACGGGTCTACCTGCGTGAATCGCCCCGTCTGCGGCTGGTACCAGCGCGCGTGTAGGTATTGTAGCTCGGTCGCGGTATCATACTACTCACCGGGGAAGACAGACAACAACGAATTGAAGAAAGGAACGAATCAGCCAGCTTCCATAGTGGAGCAAGCTGATTCGTCCTTTTTGCAATTCGCTATTATCTGTTGGTTTTTAATTGTTTTGAATATCAATGTGAAGCGGCCCGTCTGCGGATGGTACCAGCGCGCGCGCAGGTAGTGTAACCCGGTTGCGGTGTCGTGCCACTCACCGGTGAAGCACAACAACGAATTAACGAAAGGAACGAATCCGCATAGAGGAATAGACGGTTACATCCAAGGATATGTTATAATGGCAGTAATATTTGGATTGGAGGTAATAGCTTTGAAGCCAGTTATCTTCGACGCTGGACCTTTGATTACCACATGCAAGTTTGGGGTTGACGGGCGTTGGATCATTGATTGCATTTTAGATCATTGTGCTGTTGTTATTGCAACTTCGGTATATGATGAGGTTGTTTTGGCCGGAGTGCGTTATCCTGATGCCCAAAGAGCACGACAGCGTATTGATAGAGGGCAGATTGAGGTAGTGTCCCCACTATCAGAACCGGCTTTGAGTACTATCCTCGCGTTGTATGCTTTGGGGCAGGGAGAGTGTGACAGTATTTCATTGACACAGCATCCGACATTATTGACAGCTACACTGGTGTTAGATGATCATCTGGCTTATTTGGTGAGTGACCGTTTAGGATATCGGCAACGTTTTCTCTTAGATCTTATCGTTGATCTCGTTGACGAGGGGGAATTAGCACTGTCTATGGCTCAAGCTATCGTGCGGGAAATTTGTTCCCGCTACCCTCTCGCGTTTGTCGAGCACACATTATTTATGTTACAGAGGTAAAAGATGGAAACGGTTTCCGTGACTTTACAACAACCGATTCGCCAATTTGTGGAACAACAAAGCCGCGAACGTAAGATCCCGGCGCAAACTATGGTCGTTGAGTTAATTCAGTTGGGATTCGAGGCGCTGCTGAAGGAACACTACCAGCATTATCGGCAAGGGAAGATTTCATTTGGGCGCCTGGCACAGATACTGGGGATCACAACGTGGGAGTTAAGCCACTTGTTGGAAGAACGGGGCTGGCCGGCTTACAATTTGCCAACTGGGACCTAACCACACGACAATGAATATAGAACGGAATGAATGGGTCTAGTCCCGTGGTGGGGGAGGTCGTTCGTTTTTTTCAGAATTCGCTGTTGTTTGTTTTGCGTGAAGCAGCCCGGTCGCGGCGTCGTGCCACGCGCTGAGGAAGCACAACAACGAATTAAAGAAAGGAACGAATATGCCCGCCCCCATGGTGAAGCAGGCTGATTCGTCCTTTTTGCAATTCGCTATTATCTGTTAATTTTTAATTATTTTGAATATCAACGTGAAGCGCCCCGTCTGCGGCTGGTACCAGCGCGCCCGCAAGTATTGTAACCCGGTTGCGGCGTCGTACCACTCACCGCTGAAGCCCAACAACGAATTGGAGAAAGGAACGAATGAGTCTACTCCCCCAGAAGGATAAGCTTATTTGTTCCTTTCCCCATTTGCTATTGTTTACTAACGCCCGTGGTTCTTTTTAGAAGGTTAATGATACGAAGCTCTGTATGATATCTCGTATCCCTTCGCTAGTGTGTTGAAGAATGACGGTGTTCCACTAATAACGCTCTTAACCCGTATAATACGAATACATTGGGGAGTGTCATGCCTGCAAAAATCGTAGCTTCAATATCATTTGTGTTGCAGGAAGAGAATTGCGGAACATTTAACATCTCTGGTAAGCGACACAAAGCAAGCTGCCATAGGCCAGCACATCCGCCTCCGATTACACAAATCACAATAGCGATCAGCATTGACAAGACTCGCACTTTTATGTTTACCGGATGCTTGTCCTGGTAAGCATATAGAGCAACATAATATCCCATCATTCCCACGACTAATCCACTAACAGTAAGCGTGAATAAGGCGCTTGCGATGGCAAAGAACCAGCTCCCGACCAGCACGATGATCGAGCACCACCGAAGCTTCTCCAGCAGAATAGCCTTAGTTGACATTGTCAATTAACTCCTTCTTTGCTTTATGGTTTGAAACTTCCCAATGCTTCAACTAGTACACTGCGGCTTAAATAATTCCACAGTTTAGGCAACCAAGGCCTTGCCCTTGTACGTCCATTTGAAGGGCTTTGCCATCGT
>JAFGFI010000505.1 GCA_016931185.1 Anaerolineae bacterium | reverse complement strand
GTTAATGTACAAGAATCCTGCGCGATTAGTGGCACTTGTGAGCATTAAGCCTGCCCCTATCGCGATTAGTGGCACTCAACAGGTAGGATTTACGCCTCAAGCTGTCGCAGTGCCAGTGCGATCACGGCTACCCAGGGTAAAGATTTAAATTCTCCCGTATCCAAAGCAGTTTCCACTTCACTACGACTAAGAAGGTGGAGTTCCTGTTCTTCTAAGTCATCAGCGTCAATCGGAGCAACAGGATTAGCACCCTGCGCGAGGAAGAAGTACGCATTTCCCGCGCCCCGGTTGCCATCCACAGGGTAACATCCCAAATAAGTCCAGTCAGGCGCGGCGTAACCCGTCTCCTCTAGCAACTCGCGCTGTGCTGCCAGCAACGGCTCTTCACCCGGTTCTATATACCCCCCAACTGGGGCAAAAGATACGCCATCTACACCATACTTGGTTTGACGAAAGCACAGGAAATCACCCTCTTTAGTGAGGGCGACGATGTTGACATAATCAGGCGTGATAACCCAGGGCCAGTTAGGGATGATGTGCCCGTCCGGTAATTCGACAGCATGTTCTTCGACGACTAAAAATTTACTGTAATCCAGGACAATACGGCGTGAAAGTGTTTTCCAGGGTTGCATATTAGCTCCAACTGCATAAGATATGTTCCATTGTAACATAAAACGCACAGAGCTGAAAATTTCTGAGTTAATAGACATCTCTTGAAGATCGCGGTATGATAGAGACAAAATAACTGGGATAGTTCAAGTTACCTTTACACTTTATGCCCTATCAAGCATAAAAGTGTAAAGGTAAAAAGCAAGGTTTCTGAACCTTGCCAGATAACTGAGTCTTCCTGGAGACTGGTAGCTTCCAGGAAGGTATAAGAGCGGGGGATGTATGGCGGCTTCTTGTATTACAGTGGATACGTTATCCAAAATTTTTATGACCACCGAGAAACAATCGGGGCTTGGGAATAGTGTGCGAGCGTTGTTCAGGCCCACTCGACGCGAAGTAACGGCGGTGAAGGCGATCACGTTTGCCGTGGACACAGGTGAGCGGTTGGCCTTCATTGGCCCGAATGGTGCAGGCAAATCCACGACCATTAAGATGCTGACAGGGATCCTCTATCCTACCTCTGGCATAGCGCAGGTGTTGGGCCAGACTCCCTGGAAGGAGCGACAATCGCTGGCTTATCAGATCGGAGCGGTCTTTGGGCAGAAGTCGCAGCTTTGGTATCATTTGCCGCCGGCGGATTCCTTTGATTTATTGGCACACATCTATGAGTTAAAGCCGGAAGTGTATAGAGAGCGGTTAGCCTACCTTGTGGACTTGTTTGAGATCGGTGATTATCTGCACCAACCAGTGCGTAAACTATCATTAGGGCAGCGGATGCGATGTGAGATCGCGGCCTCATTGTTGCATCGCCCGCGTATTCTGTTCCTAGATGAGCCGACAATTGGCCTTGATGTGGTTGTTAAGCAACGTATCCGTGACTTGATCCTGGAACTCAATGAGCGTGAGGGAGTGACCATTTTTCTGACTTCGCATGATGCCGGGGATGTCGAAGTGCTGTGCCGGCGAGCGATGGTGATCAATCATGGCGAGATTATTTATGATGGGCGCGTGACCGAGTTAAAGCACACCTACATTCGTGCCAAAACTATTTCTTTGAAGCTAGGAGAGACCTGGACCGGCTTTGATATGCCGGGTGTGCAAGTGCTCAAGCACAAGGGATACGGTGTCAAATTGGAAGTGGATACCAACCGGGTTTCGATAGAGACCGTGATGAGTCGCTTACTTGCGCGTTATGCGATTGTGGATATTAACGTGGATAATCCTCCGATGGAGCAGATTATTGCGCAGATTTATGGGGAGCCAGAGTTAGGGGTTAAGCCAGGTTGATGATTTGTTAAAAATGTAGACCTCTGTTTTCTTGGGACCTGACGTAGTCTCCCGGAAGGTTAAAATGATAGGGGGTATTGTGTTATTAGGTCGTTATGTATTTGTGGGGCGGATTGCAGCGCGGCAGCAGTGGGCGTATCGTGGGGAATTGTTGATGCGATCTGTGTCTATGGTGCTCTTTATGGGTGTTTTTATGGCATTGTGGAGCACGGCTTTCGCCATCCGTGAAGGTGGAAAGCTAGTAGGTTACTCATTAACTGAGATGGTCTGGTACCTGGCAATGACGGAAACGGTAGCCCTATCTACCTCACGCGTTTTCATCGAGATTAGTGAGGCTGTGAAATCAGGAGATCTGACCTATACTCTCATGCGCCCGGTGAGCTATCCGTTTTTCCAGGTTGCCAATTCATTGGGCAATGCTGTGCCGCGTTTTGCGCTTAACTTGCTTACGGCATCAGCGGTGGTGGCATTGGGCGTGGGCTGGAATGTAGGGAACTTGGCAGGATTTTTGGCCTTCCTGGGCACTGCCGCCTTAGCTCTGATTTTGGACGCTCTGATCGCTGTTTTAATTGGATTGACGGCGTTCTGGTTAGAAGAAGTGATGCCTGTATTCTGGATCTACCAAAAACTGCTTTTTACTGTGGGGGGGCTATTTCTGCCGTTGGAGTTCTTTCCCGGCTGGTTGCGCGCGGTGTCGGCGTGGTTACCCTTTCGTTTTGTGACCAACGTGCCCGCGCGCGCCTTTGTAGCATTTAATCAAGCAGAAGTGTTGCAATCTGTGGTTGGACAAATTATCTATATCCTTATATTTACCGGGTTGGTGTCCTGGGTTTGGCACATCGCCCAACGACGAATGGTGGTACATGGTGGATAGGGAGTCTAATTTACCTGTTGAAATTCCGATAAAGGCTTGCACAAGGGGAAGATTTCGCTTTCGGTGATATAGTGATGATTGTTTTGTCAGGGTAGTAGTGAGAATTTGAGGATTTCTTTATGAAAACACTACGTTTAGTATGGCGTTATATCCGCCACAACCTGATGGCGGCGATGGCGTACCGGGGGGCGTTTTTGCTCCAGGTCTTGGGCATGATACTCAATGACGTGATGTTGTTGTTTTTCTGGACGATTCTCTTTAGCCGCTTCCCGACGCTTAATGGGTGGGAATTACGCGATGTGATCGCTCTTTACGGGGTGGTTGCTGTAGGTTTTGGAATCGCAACGGCGGTGTGTGGCAATTCCGGGAGTTTGGCCCGTATGATCGCAGGTGGTGATCTGGATTACTATCTGGCATTACCTGCTGACCCTCTGGTACACGTATTGGTTTCAAATACCTCATTACCGGCCTGGGGAGATATGCTATTTGGGATACTCGTCTACTTGATGGTGCTGCCTGAGCGTTGGATTACATTGCCCTTGTTTTTAGTATTAGGTGTGTTTTCTGGTATGATCTTTGTCGCGTTTAGTGTACTGGTAGGTTCGTTAGCCTTTTGGTTGGGACAAGCGCAGGATTTGGCAATGCAGTTACGTAATGCTTTGCTTACTTTTGGTCTCTATCCGATAGATATATTCCCCGGAATGGTACGTGTGTTGCTCTACACGCTCATTCCGGCGGCCTTTGTTGGCTCCATTCCGGCTATGATGCTGGTGGAGTTTAGTTGGGGGCGATTGGGTGGTTTGGTAGCCTTCGCGATTGGTAGTATGTTACTCGCGCGTTGGGTTTTCTTCCGTGGTCTGCGACGGTATGAGTCTGGCAACCTTGTCACAGCGCGGGGCTAACGCTTAATGCTTGTTGAAGCAATAGAATTGAGTTTGTAATTATTATTTGTTGAGTGCCACTATTGATAAATGAAAAAAAGTGCTAATAATCATCAAGGAATCTTAATGCAGTCCAAGTGCCACTAATTGTGCT
>JAFGFI010000504.1 GCA_016931185.1 Anaerolineae bacterium | reverse complement strand
CGAATAACGAATTGCGGATTCAATTTTCATCCAACTGCTGGTGAACGCACCGCGTTAATGGGTAATTCCCTTGAAAATCGCAAATTGGTAAATTTAAAATTGGCAAATTGTGGAAACCCTTGAAAACTGGGTTTCGTCTTAAATTTTCATCGAACTGCCGGTGAATGCACCCCGTTAATGGGCAATTCCCCTGAAAATAGCGAGTTTCACATCATTACTCCAACAGCCCATTGTCCACACCCACATCATCCAACAGCATTTCATCATCTTTCAATTCCTGATTGGTGAGTGTGATACGCTCGCGGGTGACCTGAAAGTGATCAAAGTCGCGCGTGACAATAGTATTGGGGAACCAGGGTTTGGTTTCGTCTAAAATTTCTCCCACCCGGTAGCGTTGGGAAAGATGATTAAGTGCCAACGTGCGCGCGCCTGCTGCTCTGGCTAACCACGCGGCTTCTTCTGCCGTCAGATGTCCAAATTGCCGCGCCATCTGAACATCGCGTTTGAGATAGGTCGCCTCGCACACCAGTAAATCCACACCCTGGACAGCATTGACCAAAGTATCCACTCGATCGACATCCCCCGTCACCGCGATAGAAACACCGTCGCGTTCCGGGCCAAGTACTTCGTCAGGGTGAATCACACGCCCATCGGCTAGGGTAACAGACATACCGTTCACCAGGTCGCGGCGCACCGGTCCGGCAGGAACGCCAAGAGCAGCCGCTTTCTCAGGCAGGAAAGGACGGCGGGGCTTCTCACGGAACAGGTAGCCGAAACAGCCTGGACCACGATGGGTTACGGGAAAGGCGCGCACCTCAAACGTTTCGCTTTCCAGCAAAATGCCAGGTTCCAGGTCAATTAAATCAATGGGCACAGGGGGACGCGCGCCGCGCAACACAACACCGAAGAGCAAATCACGGACGCGGTTGAGTGCCCACCGGCCCCCATAAATCTCCAGACGATCCACTGCTTCCCAACGAGCAAAAGTGGAGATCAGGCCTCCTAGTCCCAGGATATGATCCAGGTGTCCGTGGGTCAACAAGATGCGCTCTAAACGGCGAAAGCCCAGACCACTGCGCAAAATCTGCCGTTGTGTGCCCTCACCACAGTCAATTAAAAATCGCTCATCGCGGTAAAGCACCATCTGCGCGGGCAAGCCCCGCTGGATAGAGGGGGCGGATGCTGCCGTACCCAAAAATACAAGTTCAAGCATGAAGTTTCTCCATCGTCACTACCAAATCGCCAGGGCCACCTTCTTTACCTTCCACCAAAATTTTTCCCGTACCAAACTGTTGTACTACCCACACATTTGTCAATAGGTGGGGCGTAATGCGTGAGATCGTAGCACGAGACGCGCCCTGTGCTAATATGAAGGGCAATACTAACTGATCGGCCAGATGCGCATCAACTGCCGCGTCAGTTCGATGATAAGCCAACAGTTCCCGGCACACTATCTCGGCAACTTCTTCGGAGGGCAGTCCGCGGCGCCCTAGAGCGGTGAATCCTGCCACAACCCGCTCGTAATGTGCCAGCAGGAAAATACCCGCGCCGGCACCCTGTGCAATCACATGTTGAGGTTCGATATGCACCGACAGTCCGGCCTTGCGCAAAACAGAGCGCGCCCGATCGCTCATCCGTTGAGGAATATGCGAAGGTAACTGTGAGACAAACGCGCAGCCTTTCACATCCAACGATGACCCTCGTTCCGTCAAATCCAACGGACGCAGAGTGGCATTCCCGGCGATTTCGACGCCCAGTTCCCCCCCTCCTTGAGGGTACAGTCCCCATTGATGCTGTAACACGCGCGCCCTCACACCCATTTCAAACAACATAGGGAGGAAAACTTGTTCAACATACAAGGCCGGCGGACTCATCGGCACGGTCGTTCCCCCGCGCAGTGTAAGCATAGATTTTCCCCGCGCTAATGCTAACGGGAGCAGAAGTGTCTGCAAAATCAATGTGACCGATCCCGCAGATCCCCCCTGTGAGACATCGCCGACATCAAACGTATAGGTTCCCGGCTGCGGTGGTGTCTGGGGGATAAAAGTGAGGGATTGGCTATTCAGCGTATCTCCTTCTAATTGCGCATTGCAGATCGCGGCAACTGCACGCACAGCAGTGAGATGTTGCGGGCGCAATCCCGGTTTGCTGCGATTTGCGCGGATATTGAGGATTTGTACCGGACGGCATGTGAGTGCAGAAAGGGTCAGTGTTGAGCGCAGGACCTGTCCCCCTCCCTCGCCGTGTGCCCCATTGATGGTTAATAGCTCAGTCATACATTGATTATAAATGGCCTTTGATGATTGACAACTCTTGTTAAAAATCCCATCCCCACCTGGGAGTAGGGAATCGCAGCAACCAATCCAGTTCCTCTAACAGGGCATAGGGGCCGGAAAGTATATCCGTGATAGCCAGACTGGTCGCGGGCAAAACTCCCATCCACATCCGGGTAAACGCACCCACCGAGGCTGTGAGTGTGGGCAATGTTGAGTCCCTGCCGCTTTCTACACCCGATTCCGATCCTAAAGTAACCACATACTCACCACTCAACCCGCGCCACGGCGCATTAGTATCCAAGTAATGCTCAATGGGATCGTGAAGTTTAAGATTAAAGCGCACTGTACCACCGCGCAAATGAGTGTGAGCCAAAGCTTCCGCCAAATTACATATACGCATTTGGCAATAAGCCGAAGCAAACACCTTGCTTTCATACTTCCCTGTTTCACTTATGCGCTGGTATTTAAAAGGCTGATTTAATAAATCCTGGAACTGAATTTCTGGGGGTTCATGCATCTGAATCAGATTTACTTGATCACTTAGATTTTTGAGCACGGCTAACAATTCCAAAAGCTGCTCCGGTGTCTGGTATACAAACCACCAAAGGCTATTAGGACCATGTTCACCGCGTGCTACACCCCAAAAATGATGCGTTAGTTCTCCGTTAGGCCCATCATAGTACCCCATTCCAAAGGGATTATCCATCCACATCATTTCACAACGTGTAGCCTCACCCGGCAAGAGAATACACGCGCCATGCCCCCGGAGGCGCGCTAAGCGCGATTTGTGCATTGCATCCCAATCCTCCAACGTAAGCCGGTAAGGTACACGGGCTTGGTTTTTCAATTTGAGCGTCGCAGGATCGAAGGCGATCCAATGCTCATAACTACCGTTGCCGAACCCCAAGGCGTTATAGAAGCCTTGTTCAAAAACCCCTAATCCTGCTACCACAGCACCATCATTTGCTTCGATGGCGACGGCGCGTGCGGTAAGGGACTGTGCCAATCCTTGTTTACGCGCCACATAACTTGTGGAGACACTGGTCACTGCACAAAAGGACAAATCGGTCGTCAGATGGCGAATCATACCGGGCATCGTCAGCACAAGACATTCTGCTTCTCCCCGCAATTCCGCTACCCAGCCTTTTCCCGCCAGAGCGAACATATCCAGCGCTTCTTTATGTTTCTCATTATCCCCTATCCAACCGACTTCCCGCCAGATACGGTGTGTCGCCTTTTTATCCTTGTTGGCATCATACGTACGAAATTCCATTCAATTCCACTCCTATTAGATAATCTAAGTTATCACCTATATATCAAGATCGTTCTGGGACACGATGAACACGGATTTCACGGATAAAAACAGAAAGACAATCTGTTTTCCGTGTCCAAAATTCTCAAAACTGTCCAGGTAGCAACTTGAGTTAGATAGTTGAAAATTACACGTCGAAAGTGTTTTAAAATTTTGCTTCCTGATGCTGACTGACTATAAACGCAGGAGGGTAAAAGTCAAAAATGTATTAGGGCTGTCGCATTTGAAGCCACAGACTACAAAAGTCTCAGCAGGCGACTGCATTTTGCACACTTTCTCTTCAACGCTGGCGCTAGGTGAACTCGTGAACTCGTAAGACTTTTGTAGTCTGGCGCATACTTAAGTCAAGCGCGATAGCCCTAGTCCTACATTGGTAGAAACAACAAAAGGTGATATAATTTAGATCAAGTACGTTGATAAACAAAATCAGCCAGGGGAGCCTGGGGTAGCCAGGCTGAGAGGGTGTTTTGTAGCACAGACCAACACCGACCCTTTAACCTGATCTGGATTATGCCAGCGTAGGGAGGTCTACAGTATCGTGAATGACCCCGTTAGCTCTCACCGGCTGGCGGGGATTTTTTGTTTGACGTCTGATGTACCTACTGACTCAAAGCTTATAAGCCGTTTAACCGTATATCAGAATTTATGGTCTTACAACCGAGAATTAAGGAGGGAGGCGATGCGTGTTGTGATTTTCGCTAATGGCGTCATTGACGACCTGGACGCCGAAGTTGCCCGTTGGGTGCGTGCGGGTAATGTGATCGTGGCGGCGAACGGGGGAACACGCTATGTATTGGCGGCAGGGCTGCACCCGGATCACATCATCGGGGATTTGGATTCCTTCAACATGCCCCTCCGCGCCCATTTGGAAACTAAAGGCACAATCTTCCATCCTCACCCTCCTGCTAAAAACGAAACCGACCTCGAACTAGCCATCCTCTGGGCTGCCAATTCCCTTCTCCCCTCCCCGACTCCCTCGATCCCTTGCTCCCCTGCCCCTTTGCCTCCTTGCTCTCCTTCCCTTATCATCCTCGGTGCATTGGGAGGCCGGCCCGACCAGGAATTGGCAAACCTGCTATTACTCGCGCTGCCGTCCCTTGCAGGTTTGGATGTAGTCATCGCGGATGGTGCATGGGTCATTCACTGCCTTCACGGTGGGCAAACCCATCACTTGCATGGACATCCTGGTCATACGCTGTCTCTCATTCCCCTGGGAGGTCCGGCAGAAGGGGTCACCACTACCGGACTAGCCTATCCTTTACACGATGAAACGCTCCACTTTGGACCAGCGCGGGGTGTGAGTAATGTATTTGCAGGAACGGAAGCGTCTGTTTCTGTGAAAACGGGATTATTATGGTGTTTTCATAAAACATAGTAAGACAGACATTTCTGTCTGTTAAATATATTTAGGGAGGAAAATGATGAAATACCGGACGTTGTTAATTTTAATTTCAGGAATGTTGTTGTCTGCATGCGCGATGATGGGACCGGAGGCGACTCCCACCCTAACGACAACATCAGAGGAAGCACCGCGTGTATTGAAAGTGATGGTATATGACAGTTTTGCCATCAGCGAGGATGTAATTGCCGAATTTGAGCAAGACCACCGGGCAACCGTGCAATTTCTTCAGGCAGGGGACGCGGGTACAATGCTTAACCAGGCCATCCTGAGTAAGGACAATCCCCAGGCGGATGTACTCTACGGTGTGGATAATACCTTTCTCAGTCGCGCGCTGGAGGCCGGCATCTACGAACCTTACCGGGCGCAAGCTCTGACCCATATACCCGAATCGTTACACCTCGATCCTGAGTATCATGTTGTGCCTACCGATTACGGCGACGTCTGCCTTAACTATGATAAGACGTACTTCACGGAAAACGATCTCCCCCTTCCGGTCACACTCGCGGATTTAACCAAGCCGGCATATAAAGGACTGTTGGTGGTAGAAAATCCCGCCTCTTCGTCTCCCGGATTAGCCTTCTTGATGGCAACTCTCAGTGTTTTTGGTGAAGAGGGTTATCTGGACTTCTGGCATAAACTGCGTGCCAACGATGTGTTGGTGGTGGATGGATGGGATACTGCCTACTATTCTGAATTCAGCGGCGGTGCGTACGGTGAGGGAACCCGCCCTCTGGTCGTCAGTTATGCCACCAGCCCGGCGGCAGAAGTCTACTTCAGCGAAGAACCCTTAGAAACCTCCCCTACCGGAGCTATACTCAATCCTGGCACTTGCTTCCGTCAGGTTGAGTTTGCCGGCATTCTCAAGGGTACGTCACAATATGACCTGGCTGCTGCCTTTATCGAATTCCTGTTGAGCGACACCTTCCAGAATGACATTCCCTTGCAGATGTGGGTATTCCCCGCCAGTTCCCGCGCCACACTGCCGCAGGTCTTCACCGACTTTGCCCTGGAAGCCGAAGCTCCCGCTAATATCTCTGCCGAGGCTATTGAACAAAACCGTGAAGCGTGGCTCGAAGCATGGACAGAGGTTGTACTGAAATAACGTGAAGAACTCGAAGCAATATCAAGCGTCAAACGTCAAATCAAGTCTTACATTTTACGTTTTACGTGTTGCGCATCACGTTTCACGTTTCGCCCTGCTCCTGTTTCCCTTTCTTTTTCTTGTCCTCTTTTACTTCTACCCGCTCGCCGCGATCTTGCAGCGCAGCTTGCTCCTGGAAAAAGGGATAAATCTGCTTGCGTTAGTTACACGGTTATGGCGCACTTCCACGTTGCGCGTGTTAGGATTTACCGTGGGGCAGGCCCTGCTTTCAACCGTACTGACCCTGCTGTTGGGATTGCCCGGCGCGTATATAGTGGCGCGTTATGACTTTCCCGGCAAGCGTATCCTCAATGCGCTGACCACGGTGCCCTTTGTATTGCCAACCGTGGTTGTGGCGGCGGCGTTTACGGCTGTGTTGGGACCTAAATCACCGCTCAACAGCGTGTGGCCCGGGGGGGAACTTGATTTGCGATATACTGTGTGGGCTATTCTCTTAGCGCACGTTTTTTACAACTACACCCTGGTGTTGAGGATGGTAGGAGGTTTCTGGGTAAATCTCAACCCCCATTTACCCCAGGCCGCGTGCACGTTAGGAGCGTCGCCATGGCGGGCTTTTCGTGAGGTAACATTACCTTTACTGTTTCCCGCGTTGAGCGCTACGGGGATGCTCGTCTTTATCTTCTGTTTCACCAGTTTCGGTGTGGTGCTTATCCTGGGAGGGCCGCGTTTTGCCACGTTGGAAGTCGAAATTTACCGCCAAACAGTGAATTTTGCTAACCTACCGGTAGCGGCGGGATTGTCACTCATACAAATTCTGTGTACCCTGAGCATGACACTGCTGTATACGTACCTGCAAGCAAAGCTGGCTCGCCCGTTAGACTGGCAACCGCCTGAAGTAACCCAGTACCGTCCCCGTCGCATTGGAGAGATCATTTTTGTGGCGGGAAACGGAATCGTAGCCTTTATCTTGTTAGGTCTGCCTCTCTTAACCTTAGTGATACGCTCCTTTAATGCCGGTTTGCACTACTACCGCGCACTATTTGAAAATCCACGCCGCTCCATTTTCTACGTCCCGCCTATCGCTGCGATGAGCAACTCTGTCAAGTTTGCCCTGGCAACAATGGCGCTGTCCCTGCTATTGGGCGTATGTGTCTCCGTTGCACTCTACCGACGGCGACGCGGATGGTTGTGGGATGCGCTCTTTATGCTGCCGCTGGGCACGTCGGCGGTGACCTTGGGGCTGGGGTATCTGTTGGCAATGGGTCGCTTGCCGTGGATAGGAGGCAGCCTGGACTTGCGAGGAACACCGCTGTTGATTATCTGCGGTCATACCCTGGTGGCGATTCCCTTTGTAGTACGCAGTGTTTTGCCCGCCCTCCAATCCATCCCCCCCTCATTGCGAGAAGCCGCTGCAACCTTGGGGGCACCACCTTGACGGGTCTTTGTTGAGGTAGATCTGCCCATTGTGTGGCGGGCATTAGCCGTGGGTGCAATCTTTGCCTTTACAGTCTCAATGGGAGAATTCGGCGCAACTTCTATGATCGCCCGCCCGGAACTTCTTACTTTACCTATTGCCATCTACCGCTTTCTTTCCAAGCCGGGGGCTATGAACTATGGGCAGGCCCTGGCAATGTCCACCCTTCTGATGACGGTCTGTGTGGTCGGTTTTATTACGATGGAACGACTGCGTCCGCCGGGAACACCGGGCTTTTGAAGTTGCCCGTTTCATCACTACTCCCATGGCAAATGCTCCAATGCTGGCTTGGGCGTTAAATCTGAACGCCACATGCCAAAAAAGTGTTCATGAGTTGCGTTTTGACCCGCTTCGGGCACGAAATCAAACGCTGTCCACACAACCCAACCGAGAAGGGTATGGGCTTCGGCCATGTTGAGCGCCTCCTCTAACATAAGCGCTTGTGGAGAGCCTCATCTCTTGCTCCAGTAGGCGCTGTGGCCCAACTATGATAGCCTACCTCTTCAAGTAACAAGGGCAGTGTGACTTTACCCCGGTAATCCGCGATTCGGGTTGCCAACTGCTGTGCATCGTACCAATGGTGAAAGGACAAAAAGTCAACGGAGGAGCCGGTGACCGTTGGATCTCCCCACCATCCGGCAGTTATCAAATGATAGGAATCGTTAGCTTTGACCAAGCCACTGACATGTTCCAACCAGGCAAGCACTTCCGCCTGTGTAAACCGCGCTGTATCTCCACCCTGCGCGCCATAGTCTAAATCCCCTTCATTCCGCAAATCCCATGCCAAAATCGCCGGCGTGTTCCGGTATCGCCGCACAATATACACCGTCTGAGTATCGTACCGCGCCCAATCCGTATACAGAGGCCGGAACACCAAATCGGGCAAATCATTTAATGTGACGATAAGTTTTAAATCACGCTCCTGGGCTAGACGAAACAGGGTATCCAACTTGGCAAATACCGCTTCCTGGGGAATAGCGGTTTCCGGTTCACAAGTGAACAGCGGCTCATACCATAAGAAAATGCGGAGAGTGTTGAAGCCCGCTTGTTGAATCAAATCTAACTCGATTGTTACTTGTTCAACATCAAACTCTTCAAGAAAGCGACGCCACGGCGTCTGTCGGGGATAGTAGTTGACCCCCTTGACTTCAAAAGGCTGTTCGTGCCACCACAACTGATCTCCTTCGAGTGTTACAAACTGCGTGATGTCCGGTGTTGTGACAGGCGCAGGATCGGGCGAAGCACGCAATGAAGAAGTACAGGTTACCGGGGTTGGATCAGGCAACGCTCCCAAGCGTAACAATGCATTGAAGGCTTCCTGCCGCTGCGGATCAAGCTGAAAAGCCGCTTGATACTGCGCTGTCGCCAACTCAAGTTGCTGCGCCTGTTCTAAGTCCGTAGCATAATTGAAGTAGGCTGCGTACAATTTGCTGGTAAGCGGCTCAGGCCCACAACTTTGATTCGCTGCCAGCAGTTGTTCCAGCGTCTCCAAAACCGCCGGCCAATCGCGCCCCCAACCGGCGTCAATATCAGCACAAGTAACCCCGACTACGGCAGTAAGAATGGTTGTTGTGGGTATGGTAGGGGCAACCCATTGCACGGTTTCTTGAGAAAGTAACACAGGTGTGGGAGAGAGTGGCGCGCAGGCAGATAACACTGATATAATCCATAGTATATACAAGACGGATTTTACTACTTTTCTCGATTCCATTCTTAGTTCCGTTGCAATTCAGCGCAGACTGGCTAGTCGCTGCTGGTTTTCTATCAGCATTTCGTATAGACCAGCCCACAATATATATGCTTCTTGATCACCCAAATGGCCTCGAAGGAACTCATCGTAAAATTCGGCACTACTTTGCCGGTACTGTAGCTCGAATTCCTTGAGATCTAATTGCAAATTGAGAATTGCCTTGTTTAACTCGTGAATTTGATAGGCGATAATATTTTGGGCAAATGCCTCTTGATCGAGATACAGTGCGAGTATTTTCTTTAAGCGCAGCGCTGTTTGTGGCTGTACCTGCAAAGATATATTTGACATCAATCTCTCCAATCTTTACCAAGCAGTGTTATCAATATCAGAAACATCTGTTCTATATTTCTATAATACTGCAAAACTGTAATTTAGTCTATAACCAGGGTTATTTCACGGCACAAACTCCGCCAGGTGGCGGTTGCCGGCCGCACCCAATAAACTGAAATGGCGGAAGAAATCAAACTTGAGCAGGTCTTTGCAATTGGTATAGTTAATGACCCAGGCATCGGGACATAGCTCCATATCCAGGTGAACTCAGTAACAAGACAAGACTTCAAACACGCAACAATGCCCTGGAGCATCACTCCAGGGCATTATCCTATCCGTAATGACTTTACTTTTCCAACGGGATATGGCACAACCACCAATCCAAACAACCTTCCTTGCCACGCCGCGCGGCGGCATCTGTTTCGTTGGAGGGAGGAGGCATAATCACATCATCGCCAAATAACTCATTATTGGGCCAGTTGGCGGGGATGGCCACCTTCTTTGCGTCTGCCACCTGGAAACCCTTGATCATGCGCAAGAACTCATCAAAGTTGCGACCTAACTCAGCAGGATAATAGAGAATTGCGCGTATTTTGCCAGTCGGATCAACGAAGAAGACTGCGCGCACTGTGTGGGTGGGGCTGCCGGGATGAATCAGACCCAGCGTTTCCGCCACTGCACCGGTATCAGCAATAAGGGGAAATTCGATTTTGGTATGAAGATTATCGCTAATCCATTCTGTCCATTTGATATGTGAGAATACCTGATCTACGCTTAACCCAACCAACTCAGTATTGAGTTCCTTAAACTGCGCGTAGCGCTGTTGGAATGCGTAGAACTCTGTTGTGCAAACAGGCGTAAAGTCTGCGGGATGGCTAAAGAGAATAAACCATTTACCCTTGAGATCCTCAGGCAGCTTCATCTTGCCATGAGTTGTCTGCACCACCATCTCCGGAAATTGATCACCAATCAGTGGAATACCCTTACCTTCCATTTTAAGCTAACCTCCTAATTTGGTATTTTAAATTTGAATAATTTATCATTGTCCATAAATAAATATTACATGAAAACAAAGAGTTTACGTGCTGCCACAATCCTAAAACCTTGCTTTTTCAATAGTTCTCTTCTTGCGCCTGGCAGGCCGGACATAGACCATAAATATCAAAACGATGGTTGATCATTTTATATCCTGCGCGTTCAGCAATAGCCTTCACATGTTCTAATTCTATGAGAGTTTGTGTAGCGGTTGTTTCGACATCCACAATCTTGTTGCAACGAACACAAATCAAGTGTGGATGTGGCATCACATTATAACCATCATAGTGACTATCATTATCACTGCCAAAGCTGATTTCCAACACTTCTCCCATTTCCTTTAAAACTGCCAGGGTTTTATATACCGTCGCAAGACTCGTTGTGGGGAATTGTGCCCTAATCCGTTCGTACAATTCCGCCGCGCTGAGATGCTCCGTGCTGGTGCATAAAATTTCCAACAACGCCATACGCTGCGGCGTCATCCGATATTCCCGCGCCCGGAACTTCTCAATAATCTGTTCCAGCCTATCATTTGTATTCATTGTTATCGAAAATATTTATTTATGGATAATGATTATCTATAAATAATTATAGCCCATTTAAGAAGACTTGTCAAGAGGGGGTAAGGTATTTTAAGGAAATTTTAAGAATTTGTTGACATTTTTCTCTTCTTTGTCGAATTACGCCTTTGCTACCACATTCACATCTTCCAGCAATATATACGGCAGGTTGAAATTATTATAAACCCATTCCGTTTCCCGGCTGACGGCGGCGACGTTTTGGAGAATATTGTAGACGTTGCCTGCGATAGAGATGTCTTTAACTCGCCCAACGATCTTGCCCTTTTCGATCTTGAAGGCCAGGCTCCATGAGTTGGAAAACGCGCCAGAAATGATGTTGCCCTGTCCTAATCCTAATGGAGATTCTACCAGTAGGCCCTCATCAATGCCCGCGAGCATATCGGCCAGGGGAGTACACCCCGGTTGGAAACACAGGTTAGTGGGGGATGGCCCCGGTTGGTTGAACAAGCCACGTGACCCATTACCTGTAGATTCTGCTCCCGCTAACGCTGCCGTTTTGAGATCGTAGAGAAAACCACTCACCACACCATTTTCGATCAGACGGTTGCGGCGATGCGGCACCCCCTCATCATCGTATACGGCACTACCAAACCGCCCATCAATCGTAGGATCGTCTATTACCGTGAGCTTCTCATCGAAAAGCTTCTCCCCAAGTTTGTCCCGCATCGGCGAAATACCTTTGTAGACGTTTTTACCGTTGAGTCCTATCATCAGTGGCAGCCCCAACACCAATGCACCGGTCGGTGAGAAAAGCACCGGCATCTGTCCCGACTGTACACTTGCACTTTGCTTGGCGAGATGAACCTTCTCGCTCAACTGGCGCGCAAAGACCATATAGTCTTCTTCCCAGACCGTCGTGCCAGATACATCAAATAGCATCAGTACATCGTCTTCCTTGACCCGATCTACACGCAATGAGATGGACAAAGGAGAACGTTTGAACGCAATATTCACACCCGTGTGATTGCGAAGTTGCAGCGTTTCCACACCACGTGCTAAATCCACAAATATCTGGGCCTCCGGCTCAATTTCGAGGAATAGATCCACCAGCTCTTGGCCAATTTCTACCAGGCGCGAGATGGGCAAATTTACAATAGCGGGGTCATACGTGATCACTTCCGGCCCGGGTTGAGGAACAGGGAAGATAAGGGGAATTTTATCGCCATAAGCGGCAGATTGTAACACATTTTCCACGACTCTGGCGAGTGCGCCGGAGTCGCTGGTCGCCGCAAAGCCAAGTTGCCCATCTTGAACCACGCGCACCGCGATGCCGGAAGTTTCCTCCACCTGACTAGACTTGAGACGGTTGGACTCAAAACTAACGCTGGTGGACTCGCGTTGAATGTTTACAACTTCAACTTGTTCTACCCGATCTTTAAGCTGTTGTAAGATATCCATTGTCTATTTCCCTCCAATAACCACGTTCTGGATGCGAATATGCGGCGCGCCAAACGTGACAGGCAGCCCGCTTTGGCCTTTGCCACACATCCCACCAGCTTCTGACCACGTAAAATCATTGCCAATCACGTCAATGTTTTGTAAAGTGGTGAACAGATTGCCCGCCAGGATCACGTCCTTAACCATCTCGGCTACCTGCCCATCGCGGATCATATAGGCATAAGCGGAGCTAAACGAAAAATTCTCTAATGCCGTCTGCCCGCCATACGCATCACAAGCATAGACACCGAGCTTGATGTCCTTAATCATATCTTCAAAAGACGTTGTACCGTTCTCAATCGCCGTGTTGGTCATTCGCACGATAGGAGGATACCGGTAACTGGTTGCACGTGCGTTTCCGGTGGGTTTCTCACTTAACTTGGCGGCAGTTTCACGAGAGTGCAACCGCCCTACTAGAATGCCATTTTTGATCAGCTCACTGCGGCCAGTAGGGGTTCCTTCATCATCGTATTTATGCGTGCCACGCAATCCCGGTAGTGAACCATCGTCAAATACGGTGAGGATGTCTTTTCCAAACCGTCGCCCCAATACCATCATTTCCTGGGCTTTGGGATTTTCATAGACAAAGTCGGATTCAGAGAGATGGCCGAACGCTTCGTGGATAAATACGCCCGCGAGTGCCGGGTCAAGCACTACAGGATATTGTCCCCCGACCACAATTTCCGCACTGAGCAAATCCACTGCGCGTTTAGCAGCAGTTTGAGCCAGGTCTTCAAGTCCTTGTACAAAGTCGAAGCCTTTTTGACCGGAACGGCTTTCGGACGCCTGTTGAACATTATCTCCATCACGAGTTATGGCGACGATGTACACTGTAACCATGGGACGTTCTTCTTCAATAAATGTACCCTCTGAGTTCGCATAGAAGATACGGCTGAATGTGTCTCCGTAATGGGCGACGGTATCCACAATCTTATTACTGTGGTGCAACAACAGGGCATTATAGCCCTCAATCAGGGATTTCTTCTCCGCCAGCGAGACCCTCCGAAAATCGTGGGCTAAGGGTATTGTGATCTTATCCTCTATGGTTTGCACAGGGGCAAGTTCAATCGGCGACTCACTGTGCGCGACCTGGTGATTCTGATGACTTTTAGCGCATTGATATGCCTGTTCCACCTTCGCGCTGAGATCGTCGCGGGCGTTAAATGTAGCGATACCCCATCCACCATCGCGGCACATCGCTCGTACAATACCGCCGGTATCAATCACCGCGCTGGCATTCTCCAAATCCTTGCCACGATAAGAAACCGTCGTGGCCTCGCGTTCTTCGAGGCGAATCTCCGTATAATCCGCCCGGCTGCCTTTCAGGGCAGACTGAAGTATATCCTGCATAGTTAACCTCCTGATCACAAATTACATTTCACAAAACGCCACTACCAACCGGTCTTCCTTATGTTCCGCTTCCTTAATCTGCATCTTAGCCAGCGTATGGGGAAGTGTCAGGATACGCTTGCGGTTGCCGATGTAGACGACCAGTTCATCAAGATGCGGGCGGTTCAGGCGGATCTTACCTTGTTCCATTGGTAGTGGTACATAGAGTGTATACCCATCTTCCGTTTCGACAATATGTTGTTCCTCACCTACATAAAAGATATCTGTGGGATCACGTCCGGCGAAAAGAGCCTGTCCCATCTGCCGTAATCTATCTATACCCACCATCTCCTGTTGGAACAGGGGTGCATCCAGGATGGGCAACGGGTAGAAGGACTCCTCGATCCGCTGGCGATACTGGGTGTGGATAGCACGCCAGTCATCGAAATACGCACCGGTGGCCGCTGGAGGCAGTAAGCGATTGCAGATAATGGCATCCGTGGGATACCCGTAGAGGTTGAGGTACATGTAAGCACGCTGTGCCTCCTTAATAACCATCTTTTCCGGGTTAAGCACAATGCGAACAGAACTGCGCTTGCGATCGGTAAGCAGTGACTGCATCCGCTTGAGTTGTCCAATCAACTTGTCCAGCGCGCTTTGGACTTCGGCTTCATCCGGCAGCCGGATATCGGTGAGGGAACGAATAAGCGACTTGCCGATAGGCAATACCCGTTTTCCCAAGGGCATCAGCTTCTCCAAATACCATTGGATAATTTCCGGCAACGTGAGCAATTGCAGCGTGGCCCCTGTAGGCGCGCAATCAATAACAACGACATCGTAATCTCCGGTATCATGCAAATTGGCAACGTGAATCAGGCTGGTGATCTCTTCCATACCGGGGAACAGTGAGAATTCCTCGGCAATGATCTTATCCACACCCTGCATCGAAAACGTGGATGCGATATAACGTTTGATGCTACCCCAGTATTTCTCCGTCTCAACCAACACATCCAACTCTTGTCCCCAAAGATTTTCCGTAATGGGGAGCGGGTCTGCACCAAGAGGCATATCCAGGGCATCTGCCAAGCTATGCGCGGAATCGGTACTGATGACAAGTGTGCGATAACCCAGGTCTGCGCAGTAAACCGCAGTCGCAGCAGAAGTACTGGTTTTTCCTACTCCACCCTTCCCCGTATAAAGCAATATGCGCACGATACACCCTCCTTTCAAAATAGCGAATTAAGAATTACAAATGATGAACCAGGCATAGTTCGAGTTAGATTGACACTGATGAGGAGAATAAATATCCCAATCAAAAGCAATTATATAACCCAAGTTGCTATCTATCACGTGAATTTCTCTTTTTCGCCCCTACGGGGCGAAAAAGAGAAGGGAAAAGGGATTTTTTTCGCACGCGGCCCTTGCCGCGTGCGAAAAAAGCACCCTTTTCTCTTCCACTACCACAAGGTAGCAACTCGCGTTATATAGGTTATAAAATTCTCTAATACATGCCAGTGTAATACGCTTATTCTGTAAGTCAATATCTACAGTATCACCGGGTGCGCGTCAAAGCTTTGCACTATAAACCCAGATCATAAAAGTCTTACGAGTGATCTTATAGATCGGCCACTTCATTGAACGGATGCCGCTTGTCAACTAAGCGCTTACTGAGACTTTCGTAGTCTTTCGCGCGAAAATAACGCCTACCCAGTATCGTCACCCAATACTGCCCAATCGTAAAAAGTTAAATTTCAGGTTACAATATACTCAATGTATATTAAAGTTGCTCTATTTTGCCAGTGAATTTTTACTGAGTTACTGAGACACGAAGAACTGTTAACTGATCACCAGTTATCGACAACTTATAACTATTTTCGGAGGAATAAATGGCACAGAAGATTCTTGTCGTCGATGATGAAATACAGATTGTCCGCGTGGTACGAGGATATCTGGAAAAGGCGGGCTTTCGTGTGTTGACTGCGACGAACGGACAAGAAGCGTTGTTTGTAGCCCGCGATGAAAAGCCCGATTTGGTGGTATTGGATTTGCAGTTGCCGGGGATTGATGGATTAGAATTTACGCGGCGGATCCGCGCCGAACAGCCACAACTTGCTATTATTATGCTGACTGCGCGTGTGGATGAGATGGATCGCATCCTGGGGCTGGAATTAGGTGCAGATGATTATGTCACCAAGCCCTTCAGCCCCCGCGAATTGGTAGCACGGGTGCGGGCAGTACTACGACGGGCGCAGGGTGAACCAGCACCGGCAGAAGTGTTAGAAAGCGGCACGTTAGTATTGGACAAGGGCCGTCGTGAAGTCCACAAAGGGGGCGAGGTTGTAGACCTAACGCCTACGGAGTTCGAGTTGCTCGCTACATTGATGAGCGCGCCGGGTCGAGCTTTCTCCCGCGCAGACTTGTTGGAATCCGTACAGGGCATTGCGTTTGAGGCGTATGAACGCACTGTGGACGCGCACGTCAAAAACCTGCGCCGCAAGCTGGAAGAGGATCCCGCCAATCCACAGTATATCGGTACGGTGCGTGGGGTGGGCTACCGGTTTAATGATTAAATTTGCCAGGAAACTGGCGACAATCTTGCAGCATTAGCGTCATCTATAGTCTTTCGACAAGTAGTAAGTGAGGAGTTTGGGGATGAACCTATACCAAAAAGAACTGCTCGGCTTTGCCCTGGTGATCCTGATCGCAGTGGTTACGGTGGCCGTCATGGTTGGGCAACGCACAATGGCGGAGTTCCAGCATTACACGGTGCTATACACCAACCGTGCCCAGAATCTGGCGGAGACGTTAGTCACGTATTACGCTGAGCACGGCAGTTGGGACGCGGTACAGACAGTATTAGCCACCACACCCGGTTGGCGCGTCGGAAGGCGCAGTGGACAAAATGGAATAGGGGGCGAATCAGTGGGCGCTGGTAACAGTGCGTGGGATTACCGGGTAGTGGATGTACAGGGGCGGATTGTGGCAGATTCCCAGGGGATACTACAAGGGCAGATTTCCCAGACAGAGATAGCGCGCGGATTGCCTCTCACACTTGAGGGCAACGTTATAGGGTATTTACTACCGGATACCCAGGGCGCGCGAGGAATAGAGTTAGATGCACCGGCGACGCAATTTCTCGACCGCGTACAACACGCGCTAGTGTGGGGAGGACTGATAGCGTTCCTGGCAGCAATGCTCGTCGCCGGGTTGTTCACGCGCAGCATCGTGGCTCCCATCCATGACCTCACCGGTGCCGCACGCACCATCGCAGGAGGCGACCTGGACGCCCGGGCGCAGATCAGGGGCCACGATGAGATCGCGCATTTGGCAGAGACTTTCAATGGGATGGCGACCAGCTTACAGCAGGCAGAGCAAGCCCGGCAAGCACAGACCGCTGATATCGCCCACGAATTGCGCAACCCGCTGGCAATCTTGCAGGGCACCCTGGAAGCTCTAGCAGACGGTATTTATGATCCCACACAAGAGAATATTCAACCCGCTCTGGATCAGGTGCGCACGCTTAACCGGTTGGTTGAGGATTTGCGCACACTGGCCCTGGCAGATGCCGGACAGTTGCAACTTGACCCACAACCATTGGAGATAGGGGGCCTGGTGCGGCGTGTGGGTGAAGCACACCGGGAACGGCTGGCAGAAAAAGGGATTGCTTTGCATCTTGAGATAGCGGCGAAATTGCCAATCGTATCCGCCGACTATGACCGGATCACACAAGTACTCAATAACATTTTGGGGAACGCAGCGCGTTATCTGCCGGGGGGAACGGAAGTGCATATTCGAGGCAAAGCTGAAAATGGCGGTGTGGCGATCACTGTAGCAGACAACGGTCCTGGCGTCCAGGATGCGGCACTCCCTCACCTTTTTGATCGCTTCTGGCGCGCGGATCCTTCTCGCAGCCGCGCTACCGGGGGATCGGGGTTGGGTCTGGCGATAGCGCGCCATATCCTCCAGGCTCACCGGGGCCGCATCTGGGCCGAAAAGACACCCGGCGGCGGTCTGACGGTCAAATTCTGGCTACCTTCTTAGTCTCCCTTGAAAATCGCAAATTGGCAAATCGCAAATTGTAAAAATCCTCTAAAAACCGGGGGCTGCGGACGGTATCCGCGAAAACCCCGGTTTTTTCATCATACCTTCATCGTATCTTCATACAATCCTGGTATCCTGTAGATAGTTTAAAACAGAAATCACAGGGTATGAGGAAAAATCTCTAAAAACTCAAATCCCAAAACATATAACACAAGTAATGGAGGTTATGAATGAACAAGGTAAAGTTTAATTATTGGTTGGACGTCGTGATTGGGTTGGCCTTCCTGATGTCGGCCATCACGGGAATAGCATTCCTGTTTATGGGATCGGGAGGTTACCAGGGTGGGCGCAATGCCGTATTTCACACCGCGTGGTTGGGAGTTTCCCGCACTACCTGGAGCGATTTGCATACATTGGGCAGTCTGGTGATGATTATGGGTGTGGGTATCCACTTAGCTTTCCATTGGAAATGGATTGCGTGTGTTACTAAGCAGATCGTGCCAGAACTGCCAAAATTACGGCAGAAAGACACACAGTGTGAGATTACAGGGTAGTATTTGATATAAACTTTAAAAGAAAGAGGTGAAGAAATGTTAAAGAAGGTATGGATGTATAGTATCGTCGGCGTATTAGCATTAGCGTTAATCGGTGGCACTATCTACATTGTTCTGCGATCCTCCAATTTGCAAGCTGCGCGGGGATGGGCAAGTACAGAAGTAGAGAGTCAAACAACTGGGTATCGCGGTGGCGAAGGAGATATTGAAGCGCGTGGAGCAGGGGAACGCTTGACCGATGGGCGCGGGACCGGTTACGGTCAACAACAGGTTATAACGGAAGATGCACGGGGCAGGGGCAATGCCGGCAGCACGGCGACACAGGATACAACTGGGACTGGTCAGGGACGTAGACAGACGTCGGTTGAGACACTCAATGGCGGTGGGGCTATTGTTCGCGGACAGGGCACAGGTAACGTAGGACAAGGTATAACTGGAGCAGGACAGGGCGTGAATATGCCAGAAGCAATCTTAGCCGAAAATTGGGAGACGGTGGAAGGTACGGTTACAGTATCTGGCAGCGAATTGACCGTACAGACGGAGAACGGGGAAGTCCTGGTAGGGATGGGACAATCCTGGTATTGTGAGGAAGCCGGCTTCGTGGTTGAGGTCGGGGATAAAGTACGGGTCTACGGCTACGAAGAGGATAACGAGTTCAAAGCCGGAACGGTGGAGAACCTCACCACAGGCCAAACGATCACCTTACGCGATAGCGGGGGACGCCCGATGTGGGCCGGGCGCGGTAATCTAAAGAACCGATCTAGATAAAATAACAGAAATGTATTTGAATTAAAAAGCAAAACGTAAAACGTAAATCAATTTACGTTTTACGTTTTATATTGTTACGTCTGTCGCCCTGTATCTCGCGCGGTTATCCATGCACTGACCAACAGCAACAACGAGGCTGGATAGAAAGTCCAGTCAGGCACTTCCCCAAATAGGGCATAAGCCATCAATCCCGCAAAGACAAATTGCCCCATATTGATGATGCTGACCTGCTGCCCACGCAAGTGTTTCATCGCGTAGTTGAGCAGCGAATGTCCGATAACGGTGGGGACAATACCCAGGCCGAGGATGAGAACCACATCTTGAGTACTGTAAGGTTGCAGGGGATTGACAAAAAAGAGCGAAATGACAAAGCACAGGATCCCGGCAAAGTAATACAAGGGGACCAAGTAAAGCCATATCGTTGCAAAGTGGCGGTTTTTTCGGCCCAGGGCCATATAAAAGGCGTAGAAGAGCATTGAGATAAAGCAAATCATATCCCCCACAAAGTACGTAGCGCTCAGGTTAAAATCGGCGGCGGTAAGAAAAACCACGCCACAGAGCGCAAGCCCCGTCGCCAGGAATTCGTTACGCGTGAGCCGTTCCTGGAGCAATACGGCCAGGAAAAAGGGCATTACCACAGGGACCAGGTTGACAATGAGACTGGCGTTTGCCGTGGGCGTCATCCGCGCCCCCACAATCCACGAAATGAAGTGTATACCCAGGATTAGGCCCGGCAGCAGTGAGGCGCGCAGATGACCCGTCATATACGGATGCCGGCGATAATCACGGATGAAGATCGGCGTCAACGCCACTGCCGCCACCAGGAGCCGCAACGCAGCTAACAACACCGGTTGCACAGCGCTGGCTTTAATCATAATCACAGCAGTGGATGTAGCAAGAACGCTGAGCAGCAAAAGGCCGAGATGTAGAAACAAAGTATGCCCCCAGAAATTAGAAATTAGATGTTGAGTGCCACTATTGATAAATGAAAAAAAGTGCTAATAATCATCAAGGAATCTTAATGCAGTCCAAGTGCCACTAATTGTGCT
>JAFGFI010000503.1 GCA_016931185.1 Anaerolineae bacterium | reverse complement strand
TCGTAGCCGATGAGATACAGGTTATCCCCGTCACTCAACAGTTCCGGTATCCCGGTGGCCCAGTCCCACACAAAGGTCCTGGCTACGCCGTTCACGTCCTGCGCCACGCGCAGCCCATCGGCATTGTACGTGTACACCAAGGTCACGGTCACACTCTGTGCCTGCACCATCCGGCCCGCGCTGTTGTAGGTGTAGGTATACACGCCATCATTGACCAGGTTACCCCGGTTATCCCAAGTGTAGGTGACGGGGTGGCTGAGTGACCCAGTGACCTGGAGCCGGTTCGCAGCATCATAAGTATAGGTGGTGACGGTGGTTGCGTCAAATGCGGTGGTTTGAGTGTAGGCTTGGCGGTTGCCCACGGTGTCATACTGGTAACCATAGTATATCCCGGTAGAGTAATCGGCGGCGGTCAAACGATAGAGACCGTCGTAGGTGTAGGTGATGACGCGGGTGATCCCGCATCCCACCCTACAGTTAATCTCACTTGACTAATCTGCACTAAAGCTGTATACCTACTAGAAAGCAAATAATACACTTTAATACAAATGAATGATGAAAAAATATCCTCAAGTCCTGCAAGCTGTTGAATCAGTACGCATACAGGGTGGTATCTGGATGTAATCGTACTTTAACCGGCGTTTTTTCTGGACGGGATTTGCAATCCTGTCTAAACATCACAAAATCTTATCAAGAAAGCGAGGTAACATTATGGGACAGCCCACGTTAGGCATCATTATCGGCAACCGGGGATTCTTCCCCACAGAACTCTGCGAAGAGGGGCGCGCTAAAATTCTCAAGGTTTTCGAAGAGGAGGGCATCAAGCCAATCGTCCTTTCTGAGGAAGATTCCCCCTTTGGCACTACCGAGGATTTCGCGGCAGCGCGCAAGTGCGCCGACCTCTTCCGCGCAAACCGGGATGACATTATCGGCGTTGTCGTCACACTACCCAACTTTGGCGAGGAAGGCCCTATCGCCAGCGCGCTGCGGTGGGCAGAACTCAACGTGCCGGTCCTCATCCAGGCCACACCCGACAATGTGAATTTTATGACCATCAAGCATCGCCGCGACTCTTTCTGCGGCAAGATGTCCACGTGCAACAACCTCAAGCAGTTTGGCATCAAGTACTCTCTCACCACATTACACACGGTGGACCCGGAGAGCGAGAGCTTCCGCAAGGACCTGCGCAACTTCGTGGCAACGTGCCGTGTCGTCAAGGGACTGAAACACGCGCGCCTGGGGATGATCGGCGCGCGCCCGGCAGCCTTCAATACCGTGCGCTTCAGTGAGAAACTCTTCGAGCGTGCCGGTATCAGCGTAGACACAATAGATCTCTCCGAGGTCTTTGGACGCATTGAGCGTCTCAAGAACGACGATCCTGCACTGGTCGCTAAGTTAGACACGATGAAAGCATATCTTAACATTAAGGGTGTACCCTCTGAGGCCTTGGTTAAAATGGCAAAGTTTGGCACAGTCGTGGATCAGTGGATGGAAGCCGAGGGGTTGATCGCCAGCGCGGTGCAGTGCTGGACGGCCATTGAGGAATATTACGGCGTCGTGCCCTGCACAATGATGAGTATGATGAGCAATAACCTGATGCCCTCCGCGTGCGAAACCGACATTGCGGGTGTCGTCGGGATGTCGGCGATGGTATTTGCCTCCGGTAAACCCAGCGCGCTGGCCGACTGGAACAACAACTACGGCGACGATCCCAACAAGGGGGTACTCTTCCACTGCTCCAACCTGCCCAAGGACTTTTTTGCCGAGACACCCAACATGGATTATCAGGAGATCATCGCCGGGACCGTCGGCAAGAACAACACCTACGGCACCGTTGTGGGCCGCGTCAAGGCCGCGCCCTTCACTTATACCCGCGTTTCCACTGACGACTTCGAGGGCAAAATTAAGGTTTACCTGGGCGAAGGCACACTCACCAAAGATCCCCTGCAAACCTTCGGTGGCTACGGTGTGTTCGAGATCCCCAACCTGCAAGGACTGCTGCACTACATTTGCGAAAATGGCTTCGAACACCACATCGCCGTCAACATCTCGCAAGTAGCGGATGCGGTAAGTGAAGCGTTGGGGAAGTACTTGGGATGGGACGTTTACCATCATAAAGCGTGATACATAATGCGTGAAATGTGAAACGTGATGCGTGATTCGTCACGAATTACGCATCACGCATCACATTTCACATCTTGTGTTTTAACGTGCCACTAAGGAGACAGTAAGTATGAGTAAGAAATATGCAATCGGTGTGGATTTTGGGACAGGGTCCGGGCGGGCCGTGTTGGTGGATGTGGCGGACGGCAGTATTGTGGCCATGGCCGTTTATGCTTACAGCAACGGGGTGATTGATGAGCTACTGCCGGGAACCGATATACGCCTGGAGCCGGATTGGGCGTTACAAGATCCCAACGATTATATAGAGACGTTCAAGCTGACAGTGCCCACCGTTCTGAAAGAAAGCGGCGTGAATCCCGCCGACGTGATCGGCGTTGGCATTGACTTCACGGCCTGCACGATGCTGCCCACAAAAGCTAATGGCACGCCCTTATGTTTTCTGCCGGAGTGGCGTGAGAATCCACACGCCTGGATCAAACTGTGGAAGCACCATGCTGCGCAGCCGGAAGCCAATAAACTCAATGACACCGCCCGCGAGATGGGTGAGGGCTGGCTTAATCGCTACGGAGGCAAAATCAGCTCCGAGTGGTTCTTCCCCAAAGTCTGGCAGATTTTAGACGAGGCCCCGGAGATCTATGCTGCCGCAGATCGCTTTATAGAGGCGGCAGACTGGGTAATCTGGCAATTAACGGGCGTGGAAACGCGCAACAACTGCACAGCGGGGTATAAGGGCATCTGGTCAAAGCAGGATGGCTTTCCATCGAAGGATTTCCTCAAGGCTCTCGATCTGCGCCTGGAAAATGTGGTAGATGAGAAAATGTCGCGCGACATCAAATTCTTAGGGGACAAAGCCGGCGAGTTAACCGAAGAAGCTGCTGCGTGGACAGGCTTAAAATCCGGCACAGCCGTCGCCGTCGCCAATGTGGACGCGCATGTGTCTGTGCCCGCTGCCACCGTTACCGAGGCGGGGCGTATGGTGATCATTATGGGCACATCTAACTGCCACATGGTCCTTGGCAAAGAGGAACACATAGTGCCCGGGATGTGCGGGTACGTTGAGGATGGTATCATCCCCGGATTCTTTGGCTACGAGGCGGGGCAATCGTGTGTAGGCGATCACTTCGCGTGGTTCACGGAGAACTGCGTCCCGGCATCATACGAGAAAATGGCTGCGGAACGCGGCATCAGCATCCATGAATTGCTGGAAGAGAAAGCCGCCGCGCAGAAAGTGGGTGAGCACGGTCTGCTGGCGTTGGACTGGTGGAACGGGAACCGCTCGGTCCTGGTAGATGTGGATTTGACAGGCCTGTTTATCGGGCAAACCCTTTTGACCAAGCCGGAGGACATCTACCGCGCTCTGATCGAGGCCACCGCCTATGGCACACGGATGATCGTGGAAACCTTCGCGGAAAACGGTGTACCTGTGGACGAAATTGTGGCGACAGGTGGTTTGCCCGACCGCAACAAGCTATTAATGCAAATCTACGCTGACGTAACCGGGCGCGAGGTTAAGATCGCAGCGGCGACACAGACACCGGCTCTCGGCTCCGCCATGTTCGGGGCAGTCGCAGCAGGGAAAGCCGCAGGTGGCTACGACACCATTCAGGAAGCCAGCGCAGCTATGTCCCGTCTGCGTGACGAAAAGTACATCCCCATCCCCGAAAATACCGCCGCCTACGATAAACTCTACACCGAATACGTCACCCTCCACGACTACTTTGGACGCGGCGCAAATGACGTGATGAAGCGATTAAAGAAGATAAAAGCGGAGGTACGGAAGGGATAATATTCCCAATCGTGAAATGTGAAACGTGACCCTCTGGGTCACGTTTCACGTTGTACGTCAGCAACACTTTCCCTTTTTCTTCTTGAGGATGCTAATCACAATAAACCCGACAACCACGCCAATAATCACAGCAGGAAGCCAGGATGGGGCATCGGGCAGCGGTTCAGGAAGTTCAGCGGGGGGAACTTTGGCCTGTGACCAATTCACCTGCTTCGCCCGCGCGCCCGTGGTAGTTACATTAGTAAAATCCGCATCAGTCACATCTACCCGTTTGAACACACTACCAGACAGGTTGGCCTCGGTCAGATTTGCAGCGCGCAGACTTGTGCCCGAGAGCTTTCCCCCGGTCAGATCAACTCGCTGCAAGTTCGCCTCTTCCAAACTGGCGCCGATAACGCCAGCTCCTGTCATATCCGCCTCCGCGAGCGTTGCCTTATTCAGATTGACACCCACGAGCTTTGCCCCCACCAGCTTTACCTTATCCAGCAGAACCTGCGCCAGGTTCACTCCTGCAAATTTGCTGCCGGTCAAGTCTGCGCCGGTGAATTCCGCACCGGCGGCGTCAGCACCGGCAAATAAACTACCGGTCAAATCGGCTCCGGTTAATTTAGTACCCGTCATCTTCAAGCCCGCGAATTTCATACCCGCGAGGCTCAGATCACTGAGATCGGCTTGCGATAGGTCGCGTTGGGCGCTAATAGCCTTCATCACCTCTTCCATTGAATTTAACTTTACCGGAACATTGATTTGTTCCACAGCAACTTCTTCGTTCACTTGAGATACTCCTTTCCTTAACTTGTTTCCGAAAGTTAGCCCTACACTTCCAAGAAAATGTGATAGACATTCCACACACACATCATAAAATATACGGTTCTCATAGTCATAAAGTTGCATCACTTCCACGTTGGTTCTACTTACTGGCATATTCTCGCAAATAGGCGAAAATGGGGTTGGAGAAAATATGAAAATAGACTTACATGTACATACCCTAGAACGTTCTCCTTGCGCCGTTGCCAGCGAGGAAGAACAGATCATCACGGCAATAGAACGTGGACTTGATGCGATAGTTATCACCGATCACGGGCAACTCGTGCCCCAAGCGCAATTAGACGCATTGAACAGTGAATACACTCCATTTCGTATTTTCGGCGGAGTTGAAATCACCCTACAGGAAAAAGAAGATATACTGGTATTGGGTATTCACGATCCGGCCATAACGGTCGGGCCGTGGACATATCCCGATTTGCACGCTTTTGTCCGGGAACGGGAAGGATGGATGGCTCTTGCTCATCCATACCGGTATCGCCCAACGATCGCCATTGATCTAGAACGTTATCCATTAGACGCGATTGAAGGCTGTTCGGTCAATGTTCCCTTGTTGGAACGTCCCCGCATCTACGAGCTTGCAGCACACTTGAGCATCCCTGTAGTGTGCAATTCAGACGCCCACGCCACGCGGTATCTTGGCGTGGCATATAACATATTACAAGAAATACCAGGGAATGAACGCGCATTGCTCAATCTCTTGAGATCCGGTGCATTTCGTGGTGTATGCACACTCGCATAAACCAGGCTCAGTAGATCACAATTTGGTCGTTTCCAAGACTACAAAAGTCTCAGCAAGCACTTGTTTGGCGGGCAGTGTTTGTGTAAACGCAGTGCCTGAAGCAGACCACTTGCAAGACTTTTGTAGTCTGTGCGCGGTCAACAGAAGCCTCACAAAGCGCAACTCAGTTCTGGCCCCTCCGGGTACATCGCCAGGAAGATCTTTTCCGCCGAAAGCGGCAGATCGTGGAAGCGAATGCCGGTGGCATTATACAGCGCGTTGGCAATAGCGGGCGCAGTGGGAACCATCACGTGTTCACCGACACCGCGTGCCCCCCATGGGCCATCTTCCAGGGGCATCTCCACGATATCGCCATGAATCTCACGCGGTGCATCCAGGGAAGTGGCGATCTTGTAGTCCACAAAGCTGCCATTCAGCGGACGGCCTTGAGCATCAAAACGCAGTTCCTCAAAAGCGGAACTAAGTCCGTGAACTGCACCACCCTCGATTTGGGTCAAGACCAAGTCGGGATTGATAGCCTTGCCCACATCATACGCACCGGCAATCTTGAGAATCTCAAGCTGTCCGGTCTCCGTATCCACTTCCAACTCAACGGCCTGCGCCCCTACGGTATAGTGAACAACAGCCCGCGTGCCTTGCCCTGTCTCCGGATCAAGCCCGGTCACGTAAGTGGGCATAAACTTGCCGCTCCCTACAATCGGTCCGCCCTGCCACCCCTCAAAGTTCTCATTAGGAAGGCCGTAGACGACCATATTCTGCAAAGGTTGTTCTCGTTCGGATTTGTAAGAAATGACAACGCCATTTTTGATGTCCAGATCGGCAGGCTCTTCATCCCAATACTGTGCTACAACATCAAGAATTTTACCCCGCGCTTCCTCTGCTGCAATCTTAACCGCATTGCCCATAGACCAGGTAAGGCGACTGGCGACGGTTTGCCACTCATAGGGGCTATACTTGGTATCCACCGGGTTAGCCGAGACGCGCACCCACTCATAAGGCACACCAAGGGCTTCTGCTGCCATTTGCGCCATAACTGTGAACGCGCCCTGTCCGATTTCCTGCCCCCCGACGTAAACATTGACCGTCGCGTCTTCATTGAAGCGCACTATGGCAGAACTGCCGGGATTCGGCGGCATCGCGGGAGCCTTCCACATAATCGCCAGGCCTCTCCCGCGCTTTTTGTGCGGCGCGGAGGGTTTTACATCATGCTCCCATTCAACCGCCTGGGTAACTTTGTCAATGCACGTAACCAGGTCTATCTGGGGCATCGTCATCCCGGTCAAGATCGTATCACCGGTACGGACGCAGTTGCGCCGTTTGAAATCCGCGACATCCATCCCGATTTGCTCCGCCAGTTTATCCATCACCTGCTCAATGCCCCAGTGAATTTCGGGCATTCCAAAACCGCGCATCGCGCTGCCGATGGGATGGTTTGTATAGACACAGTAGGAATCACCCTTGACGTGGGGCACGTCATAAGGACCGGTGCAGGAATAGCCCGCCGCCCGCGCAATATTGACGCCGTAATCATTGTACGCGCCCCCCCCAAAGTAGTAGGCGACTTCCATTGCCAACAAATTACCCTCTGCATCACAACCAATCTTAAATTTGCCGACGAGACTTTGGCGGACATTGGTGGCGATGAATTCCTCTTCGCGCGTCATCCGCACTTTGACCAGATAGCCTTTAACGGCCTGCGCCATCAGCACAACGTTGGCCTCAATCGAGATGCCCGCCTTGCCGCCAAAGCCACCGCCGATGTAGGGGGAGATCACGCGGATGTTGCCGTGCGGCACGCCGAGGCTCTGCGAGAGCAGGTCGCGCTGCGCGAAAGGCGACTGCGACGCCGACCACAACGTCACCTGCCCGTCCAAATCCCAGCGCGCCACCGCGACGTGCGTTTCGATGGGGGCATGTTGGATTTGCGGCAGGGTGTAAGATTCCTCTACTACCGCCGCACACTGTGCCCACACGGCATCACTCACGCCCGCGTCAGACACATCACCCTTGCGCAGCTTAAAATGCTCGGAAATATTGGTTCCCGGCTCCGGGAAAATAAAGTTAACGACTTCATACTTGCCCAGGTCGGGATGAAGCAGCGGCGCGCCGGACTGCGCGCCCTCGTAGGGATCGAAGACCGGCTCCAATAGCTCATATTCAACCTCCACCAACTTGGCGGCAGCCTCTGCGATCTCCTCACTCATTGCCACGACGCCCGCCACCGACTCACCCACGTAGCGCACGCGGTCATAGGCAAAGATATAGCGGTCTTTAAGGTACAGCCCCAGGTGAGTGGGATTATCCTGGCCCGTGACTACAGCCTTAACGCCGGACAGAGCCAATGCTTTGCTTGTATCAATCTTTTTAATCCGCGCGTGGGCCACCGGACTGTGGACGATCTTGCCATAGAGCAAACCCGGCCCGAAGGCCATATCATCCACGTACTTTGCCGCCCCGGTCACTTTTTCAAACGCATCCACACGCGGCACGCTTTTTCCTACAGGATTTGGTGTTTGTTGTGTCATAATTCACTCCTTTTTAAAGAGTTTCCATACAAATCATTGTGGCCCCTGGCCGATTCACGTCGCCTCTCCCTGTTCCGCCACATCCTGAATCGCCTCCACAATGCGCGTGTAGCCAGTGCAACGGCAGAGATTGCCGACGAGAGCATAACGGATTTCGTCCTCGGTGGGGTGTGGGTTGTGGTCCAACAGGGCTTTGGCGGACATCAACATCCCCGGCGTGCAGAATCCGCATTGGACAGCATTGTGATCAATAAAGGCTTGTTGCAGCGGGTGTAGTTTGCCATTCTGACTCAACCCTTCGACAGTCTCAATAATCGCACCATCCGCTTCTGGGGCCAGCACCTGGCACGAGTTGACGGCCACGCCATTCATAATAACCGTACACGCTCCACACTCTCCGTTCTCGCAGCCGACTTTAGAACTGGTAATACCGATTTGCTCACGCAACACTTTAAGCAATGTGTGATGAGATTGAACGGCAATAGTATACGGGTCACCGTTTACAGTTAAGGTAATTTTATGTAACATATCTGTTCTTTACCTCCTATCGAATATCATCAACAATTTCTAATTTCTCCAGTGCCTTGCGAATCGCGCGCCGTGTAATATTCACCACCATCGCCTGCCGGTACCCGGCGCTGGCGCGGACATCGTCAATGGGGCAGCAGCAACCATAAGCAGCAGCGGCAGCTTCATCAATATGTGTATCATCAACGCCTGTATTGAGGACCGCTTCAGCCTGTGGCGCGCGGATCGGTGTAGGTGCAACCGCGCCAAGTGCAACACGCCACTTGCCCCCTGGCAAAGCCAGCACCGCGACACTCGCTACCGCCAAATCACCAGCTTTCCGGCGGCTTAATTTCTCATACACCCCCACCGTCCCGGCTGGAGGTTTAGGAATCAACACACCAACAACGATCTCGCCCCGTTTGAGAGCGTTTTCCTTCGGTCCGGTAAAGAACTGGCCTATAGGGAGGGAACGATCACCGTTCGGGCCTTTGATCAAAACACTGGCTTCCAACACAAAGAGCGCGGGGGCGGAATCGGCAACAGGAGAAGCAGTACAAAGGTTTCCTCCTAATGTCGCGCGATTGCGCACTTGTTCATTGCCCATCGAGGCTGCGCCCTGCGCCAGAATATCCCAGTGTAATTTCACCAACTCAGAGTAAGCAATCTCGTTCATCCTCATTGCTGCCCCGACGTAAAGGCACTCACCGGGGGCACAACCACAACAAGGTTCCAACCCTTCCACCTTGATATCACGCAACCCGGGTAACCCTTTGATATCCACTACAATATCAGGTTTCCAAACTGACTCCCGCGTGTGTGGAATTAAATCGGTAGCGCCGGCTAAAGGATAAACGACTTTATCGGATAATGTCAGCAACTTGAAGGCTTCGCCAAAATCTTTCGGTCTGTAATAATCAAATGGTTGCATATAGCCCTCCTTCGCAAATAGCACACGAACCCGTCTTCATCATTCATATAGTTACTTCACTGTTAAAAAGCGTATTTTTCGTGTCCAGGCTATATCCGGACACGAAAAATACCCTTACTGTCACCTGGTTTTCACCTATGAACGCTGCGTCATCTACAGAAGAAGAATAATTAAAGTTAGAATTCGATGTTACTGCGTTCTTTTACACCGAAACGTGAGGGAGGCACGAAAATGAACAGGAGGTTAATAAGAATGCCAACAATGGCAGCGAAGACAATGGCGGGGATACCATCAGGGAAAAATAACGGGATTTTGAAGGGAAACAGGCCGTTTTCCAGACCCAGGTTACCGCCAATGCCTAACACCAAGATGACCGCGCCGATAGCAAGGTTCTTGGGATCGAAGAGGTTGACCTTTTCGCTTTGCAATAGCGCGATACCTTGCTTTCCGATGACGCCGAATAGATAAATCGACAGCCCGCCGGTCACAGCCGTTGGGATTGTGTTGACCAATCCCGCCAGCTTGCCAACGAAACCCAGGGCAATGGCAATGCCGCCCGCGGTCATCAAGACGGCTACCGAGTAATTGCGCGTGATGGCCATCAGCGAGTTGTTCTCGCCATAGTTCGTGCCAGCGCAGCCTCCCAAAAAACCATTGATCGCATCACTACACCCATCGGCGACCAGGTTCAGTCCAATGAGGTTCTTGATTTCCATTGGCTTGCGCTTCAAATCTTTGGCGAGTTGATCAATGTAGAGGCTCATCTGGTAGAGGTGCGCCGTGGATTCAGGAATTGTCGCGATTGCAATCAATGCCACACTGATCGCCATGCCCCAGGCGCGACCATCCCCAAAGGCGGGCAAGGTGATATTAGGGAGGCGCAACCAGGCAGACTCCACCACCGGGGTGAAATCCACAATCCCAAAAATCAATGCGACAATGTACCCGCCAACCGCCCCCAATAAAATCGGCAGCATCCCGATTAAACCCTTCCCCTGTAAATACACCGAGAATACGATCGTCAGGATCAGGGTGATGAAGGCCACAGCCCAGTTTGTTGACGCCTGGCTCAGCGCGGTTCCGGCCAATGCAATACCGATGATAATGGCAACATTACCGGTGACAATGGGCGGCAAGAATTTATCCAATTGCGCCTTGCCGATACGCTGGATTAACAATCCTATCAAGATATTGAAAAGGCCGGTACACATAATGCCGACTTGCGCCAATCGCACACCGTCCGGACAATAAACTGTGCTGGCATCACCAAAACATTGCGGCACATATTTGGACATCACAGTGATGATGACGGTGATATAGCTGAACGAAGAACCGTAGTAAAGTGGAATTTTGCGTTTGGCAACGAGCAAAGCAATAATTGTGCCCAGACCGGAGGTAAATAGCGTGACACCCACATCAAATTTGGTAAGAATAGCAACCAGGACAGTTGCGGGAAACATGGTCAGGACTTGTTGGAAGCCCAGACTCAACATCGCGCCCCATGACGGGACGTCTTCCGGCATATAGCCGACAACCGGAGCAGCAGTTTCGGGTTTCTTGACCATTTAAAAGACTCCTTTCGTGAAATAAAAATCGAACTAATAATATGGATAAATTAGGGATTGCCCATTTCCCGGCAGTTGAAATATTGCAGGCGTTATATCCTCCTCGCTTTCTTTTGATTTTACGCGCGCCCTAACAGCGCGTGTAATGAAGATCAGCGCCTGGCGGTTAACCGCCAGGCTACAGGAACACGCCCCGTAAACGAGGCTTAGACCGCGACTTAGGCCGTATGAGTCCCC
>JAFGFI010000502.1 GCA_016931185.1 Anaerolineae bacterium | reverse complement strand
GCATAGGGGGTGTGCAACGAAAAGTAGGGAAATGAGAATTTGGAGAGCGAGGGGCGTTGAAGATCGCTACCGGGCGGAATGGGGGGGCGCGCTTGACCCGCGCGACCCGTGGATGGAGTTGGTTAACGGCAAAGTGGCATAACTAAGGAGAAAATGATGTCAGAGAATACAAATCAAGAGCAGCCCGATTTTGCTGCTATGGAAGAGATATATATGGCATTACTCGAAAAAATTAATGCCATTACAGAATCGGGGATGCGTGCGGCCATCGCCGGCCTGGGGCTGTTTCCCGGCGCCCGGGTGCTGGACGCGCCCTGTGGTATCGGCAATCACGCCGTCTGGATGGCGGAAGCACAGGCAGATGACCGGGTGCTGGGACTGGACATTGACAGCAAGCAGATTGCCTACGCCCGCAACCTGGTCGCCGGCACGCCGCTGGCAGACCGGATTAGCTTCGTGCATGGCGACGTCACGCAGCTCGACCTGCCGGACAACAGTTTTGACTTTGTCTGGTGCTGCGATGGCCTCTGGCTTGGCCCACCCGAGAGGGGCTGCTTCGTCGAGGAGCCGTATGGCGTGCTGTCCGAGTTCCGGCGCGTCCTCAAGCCGGGCGGCAAAATCGCCATTCTCTTTTGGAGCATGCATCGCCTCTTGCCCGGTTATCCGCTGTTAGAGGCGGCCCTCAATGCCCCATTAGGTACGAACATCCCCTGGACCTGGGAAAGTGAACCGGAAACCCATGCCCTGCGCGCGCTGGCCTGGCTCGAACAAATCGGGTGTAGCCACCTCAAATCGCAGAGCTTTTGCTCCGACTTCCAGGGACCGTTCTCCCAAAAGCAAGAAATGAACCTGCTCGCTGCGATGAATATGATCTGGGGCCGTGTTCAAGACGAGGTCACGCCGGAGGTGTGGCAGCAGTACGAGACGCTGATTAACCCTGACAGCGACATATTTATTCTGCGGCAACGCGGTTATGCGGGCTATGTTGTTTATACGATGTACACAGAGAGTGTGGGATGATATGTTACCACAAAGACTGATCGCAGTTCTACTAGCATTACCTTTGCTGGCACTCATAAGTGTCAACATCTCGTACTGGAAAACCTACTGCAGGGAAGAAAAACGTGGGGAGGGCAAACAGTCCATAGCCTATAACAAGCTATATCTTGCCCTGGTAGCCATAGGTTACTTTGGTATCTGGCCGTTATGGATAGGCGGGATGGTGTTGCTGTTTCTGGAGCGGTATTACGTCGCGCTTGATGTGCTGATTGGGGCGTTTCTGATGATACCCCTCGTGCAAATTGTGGGATTGATATTCTTCTACACAGGTTCACTGTTCTTTACCTGGGCCATTGGCTTTGCGGGCAAGTCGCTGAGGCCATCTACATCCGGCATCCATACTCAGCACAGATTGGTGCAGGATGGACCATTAGCCATCGTGCGGCACCCGTACTACGTCTCCTATGTGCTGATACTCATAGGGCTGAGTTTGGTGCTTGCCACGCTTTGGCCTCTCGTGCTTGCGCTCTGTGTCATCATCGGCATGGGACCGACGGCAAAGGCCGAAGAAGCGCACTTAACAGCATTGTTTGGTCAAGAATACGTACAATACCAGCAGAAAGTTGGACGCTTCTTTCCAAGGTTCTTTGGATCCAGGGTGTAATCAGCAGGTAGTTGCAAGCGGTGTAAAAGGAGCCGGTGAAGATGTCTTCAAGAACATTTTGGATACGCGCTGGCGTCGCGCTGTGCGCAGTTGCCGCGCTGTCGCTGGCCCAATGGTTAGCACAAAGTTGGTTATATTGGGCAGGTCTGGTCTTTTGGGCTATTTGCCTGGGAATGTTTGCCCGCACCCTGCTCCGGGCGTTGTTCAAGACACACAAGGTAACGGCCGACCTATTGGTCGTGACGGTGTTGCTCGTCACGCTCTTGAACGGACAACCGCTCAGCGGGGTACTCGTGGCATGGTTTATCAGCCTCGGATTGGCCATCTCACTCACCATTATCGAGCGCACCCGTCGTCGTATTGTTGCGCTCACCCAGAAGCGGAATAGGCACGTCCGTGTGCTGCGCGAGGGTGTGATAAAAGAAGTGCTTGTCGAGGAAGTACGTCTGGGAGACATTGCCGTTGTGCCCCAGGGTGAGATGATCCCCGTCGATGGCGTTATCGTTGGAAGCGCTGCTATGGTAGACGAGTCGGTGGTCACGGGTGAGCCGTTCCCCATGCACAAAATGGCGGGTGAAGACGTGCTCTCCGGGTCTTTGGCGCTTTCTGGCCCGGTGCAGGTTAAAGCCTCGCGTGCCGGAAATAAAGCCTTTCTCTACCAGATGGGCGCGGAGATTGAAAACGCGCTCCAAGTCAAAACACAAACACACAGAACCGCCGATACTATTGTGCAATGCTTTATCCCCGGCGTGGTGGTGTATGGCTTACTCATCTTGTTGATCACGGGCGATTTAGGCCGTATGGCTACGATAGTCTCTATTGCGTGTCCCTGCGCGTGGGCATTAGCGGTGCCGACCGCCTTTGCCGCCGCTATCGGCAGTTTGGCCCGCCAGGGTATTCTGGCACGCGGGGGCACGCCCCTGGAGCTTATCGGCCAAGCGGATACAGTCGTACTCGATAAAACCGGCACGATGACGCTGGCCGAACCCCGCGTGGAAACCGTTACCGCATTGACCTTACCACGGGAACACTTGGTGCAAATTGCGGCTTCGGTGGAAGCTGGCTTTAACCATCCGATTGCAAATGCCATTGTGGCATACGCGGTGGAACACAACGTACAACCACTTCCTGTAACGGACGCGGACTATTTGCCGGGACAAGGGGTTAAAGCGATGGTGAAGGGCCAGCAGGTGTTCCTGGGGGGCACTGAAACACTACAAACTATCGGTGTGACATTACCGGAACAAACAACTTTAGCAGGGCGTGCAACTTGGATCGTCGTGGATGGACAAGTCGCGGGTATGATTGCAATGCAGGATGTGTTACGCGAGGCCACGCACAACCTGGCCGTCGATCTGCACAAAGAGGGGATTCGCAAGGTGATCTTGGCCACGGGTGACACGGAAGAGGGTGAGGCCAGCCGCGTTGCGGACATTATCGGAGCTGACGCCTATCGCTGGCATTGCACACCGGCGGACAAGACCGCGCTTGTCAAAGAACTGAAAACGCAAGGGATTACATTGATGGTCGGGGATGGGATCAATGATGCCACAGCTTTGGCCGCCGCCGACGTTGGCATCGCCATTGGCGGCGCCAAAGCCGACCTGGCCATCCAATCATCGGACGTTATCGTGCAACGTGAGGACGCCGCAAGTTTGCTGACTGTGTTGCGCATCGGGAAAAAACTGCGCCGGGTGATCACACAGAATTACATCTGGGCCTTGGGCTTTAACATTACCGGTATTGTGTTAGCAACGCTGGGAATCCTTAATGCCCCGCTGGCGGCAGTCTTGCACCATATCAGTTCCGTTTTTGTTGTCTTCAACGCAGTCCGGCTGAGCCGGAAATCGTTTATTTCTTAATAGGGAGACACTATGCCTTTACTAAACGAACGGTAACCGTTTAGTTTTGTGAGCGATTATCGCTTTCTGTCACCTGCTCCAGACAGAAACGAGGGCTTGAGGGTATTTTTTCGTTTTCGGGGCTTCGCCCCGAAAACGAAAAAATACCCTCAAATTTCCTTGTTTTGTTTTAATCTCATTTACAACAGTGCCTCAATCTCTGGTGCAAGGTTCTCCGGTTCGACTGTTGGCGCAAAACGCTGGACGACGTGGCCTTCCCTATCTACCAGGAATTTGGTGAAGTTCCATTTGATAGCCGTCGATCCTAATGCCCCGGGCGCATTGGATTTTAAGTAAACGTATAACGGGTGCGTGTTTTTCCCATTGACATCAATCTTGGAAAACATCGGGAACGTGACGTTATAGTTGACCTGGCAAAAATTCTGGATGTCAGCTTCTGTGCCCGGTTCCTGCTGCATAAACTGATTGCATGGAAATCCCAATATCTCCAACCCCTGCTCGTGATAAGCATCATAAAGTTTTTGAAGTCCGGCATATTGTGGCGTAAGCCCACATTTACTGGCCGTGTTCACGATCAACACTACTTTACCTTTATAATCGGACAATGATTGGGGCAAGCCCATAATATTTGTGACCGAAAAATCATAGATAGTTTCTGACATGGTTAGCTCCTTTAGCTATGAAATTTTTGAAATGTTTCTTAAATGGCAAGCAATAGTTCATATAACCTTTGTTTATCAGCCATTGACAAATCCAGTGAAATCTTGCCCAGCTCTTTATCTGCATCAATGTGCATTTGCTGCCCTTGTTCCGTAATCGTGATATACACAACGCGCTGGTCAACATGACTTCTTTCTTTGAGAATCAATCCCTGTTTCATCAACTTGTTTAAAGCACGTGAAACATTGGGATTATCAAACATCATAAAATCTGTGATTTGATTAACCGTTAACGTCCCCGCTTCGGCGGAATCCAAGATATGCAAAATTTGAACTTGCAATAATGACAAATTTAGATGTTTGATGTTTCGTGTCATTTCGGCGGTCAGGTCTTGCGCAGTGCAAATCAATAAACTGATCACCTTACTGCCTAAATCCAAATCAGAATTAACAATCAAATCTTTGTTTGTCATATAACTTCCTTACCTGATCGGAACATTGCAAATTCTTGTATGAACCTTTCTTTTGCGCTCCTTTGGGCTTCAAAAAGAAACTGCAATGGCTTCTCTTCCTGAGTTGCAAGATAGCAATTTGAGCCGTCTATATTTTCCTTGTAAATATATTCCTGGGAATATATTTCCTAGTATATAACATGTGGAATGAAATGTCAAGTACAGCAGTGGCTCAGGGTGCCCGTCAAAGTTTTGCAAGTGCGATTTTCCTTCCGGGAAGCTACGGGGCTGTCACTGCGTGCTTCCCGGAAGGTTGTTGTTGAACAAAACCTTCCGGGAAGTACACTTGTCTGGAACAGAACAGGAGGTTTCGGTTTGGCTAAGGGCTGGTTTTTGGGAGCTGGGCGGAACTTCCCGGAAGGAAGACGTTCCCTGCAAAAAAGTGACGTCCACCCTGTAAACCCGGGTGGGCGTCAAAGTTTCGTATAAACCCAGACTACAAAAGTCTTACCAGTGGCCTTATAGATTAGCTACTTCGTTGAACGAACGCCGCTTGTCAACCAAGTGCCTGCTGAGACTTTTGTAGTCTTCCGCGCGAAAAAAAATGATGGATACTTTGTGTACGACTGGGGGTGCTCAGGGGAATTCAGGCGGCTTTAGTTTTCTTTAATGCCCATACTGGCGGGGGATTACTGTGATTTTTTTCTCTGCGGATTAAATGCGCCGCAATTTGGGCATACCCAGTTTTCAGTCATGTGATCTCCAAGTAGCTATGGAACAGGCAAACGTTTTGAAAGAGGTGTTTTCCGGTTCCGAGCAAAGCCCGGAACCGGAAAACACTCCTATAGTTTCAGGTCTACGACCCCACTACCAGTGCAGCTCCCCGGCTTGTCACGCGGTCTGCCCCAGCGGGTTGCGATAGGATGAGGGGCGCTAGCACGGGTGTCCAGCCGCCAAGCACGTACGTGGGATTGCTGTAGTTGGCGATGATCTCGGCGTCTTGCTCCTGGGTCAGTTGCCGGGAGGCGGGATGCCGCCGGCTCACGTCCACCGGGCTGCCGTCGCTGAGGTTCACGCTGTTGAACTCCCAATAATGCACGTTTGCCGGGTCGCCGCCCACCGTTCCCCAGCCCTCAGGGCTGATGCCCGCAAGGGCGCAGTTGAGCAGCACCACCTCACAGTACGGGTAATTCTTGCCGTGGTTGGTCGGTGAACGGGCAATCACATTCTCGGTGGTCCCGCCGCTTTGAAAGGTGCAATTCAGGAAGACGTTCCCGTGGTTCTCGTCCGTGTTGCGTATCCACATGTGAGGCCCATAGTGCGAAATGATCTCGCAGCGGTTGAAGAACGCCGGCCCGCGTCCCAGGATGGTATCTCCATCCCCCACAATTTTGCAACCGGTCAGGTAAACCGATCCGTTGACCTGCAAGGCATCCCCGGAGCCTTCCACCGTCACGTGGCTGACGATATTCTCTTCCCCCGTCAGCAGCAGCCCTTCGGCCTGCCCTTTGGTGAGGTTTCTGATCGTGAAATTGACCAGGTGTATGCCCTTCGCCTGATCGCCCATAAATGCCGCGCGCCGGGAAGGAAACGTGCCCGGCAGCTCGTTGGTGGCGACATTCGGCGGGTGCGGGTTGAAGACCTCATTGTTGGCATAACACACGACGACCTTGTCCCGGTCCTCGCCCAGGAGGGTGATGTTTGCCTTGTTGCGGAAATAGACGATCTCCTCATACACGCCGTTCTTGATAAAGACGGTCACGCGGGTGGGGGCATGGTCGGGGATAAAGTCGAGTGCCCCCTGCACGGTGTTGAAATCCCCTGTGCCGTCGCCGCAGACCACGAGCCGGGTCGCGTCAGCGGGGGGTGGGGCTTTTTTCGTGGTGAAAGTCCATCCCGTTTTCCCACCGATGCCGGAGAAACTGCCATTATCCAGGGTCAGCACACCGGGATCGATCTGCACGTAATAGGTCCTGTCATACTCCAGGAGATTGTTGTGCGGGTATATCGTCGCCACCGTGTCGTGGATGATGATCGGGTAAAAGTGAAACGCATCCGTGAACCCGCCGATGATGGTCAGTTGGTAAGTGTCCGGCGTGGGCAGCGCGACCCCGGAGGGTGTGCCCGGCTTCGTGTTGGCATTGGTGAAGTGGCCGGGGACGTATTCATAAGGTACCGGTGTGTAAGGAGGCCTCTCCGGGGCCTTCACAACGACTGTCGGACCAGGGGGAATGTTCAGGTCGAGTACATCGACCAGCCGGTCGCCGGCTGCATCATAAATGCGGATCTGTCCCGACGTCCCCAACGTGGGCGGGCTAGGAAATGTGAGTACCAGGTGCGTATCTGGATTCACGCCCCCGGCCTTGTCCGCCGGAAAATACGACATCGTTGGGTGGGAGTTTGTCGTTGTGGAATGTTCAACCATTAAAACCCTCCTATACTTTGAACTATTTAGCCTTTACTCTAAGTATACCCTGTCTTTGCACACGCGGCAACTTCAATACGATTCAATTCGACTACTAGACGAAAAACTTGCCCGCCTCTGGTAAAAGGATAACCGCCCGCGACAGGCTCGTGGCGATGCCGTTTATCTCCTGATCATATATGTTTTTAATAGGCTTTGACATTATGTGCTATAATAAGATTCAGGCAAGGTTCAGAAACCTTGCTTACTAGATTGACACTTTTAGATTAAATAAGGGGAAAATGTCAATCCAACTTAGATCATGCCAGGATTCCACTAGATAAGGAGAGAACGATGCCGACTGTGATTACACCCAAGATTACGCCCCAGGGAGTTTTGATTCCCCGCGAGGCAGTGCAAGAGTGGTTGGAAGAGGGTGTTGAGGTTGTCAAGCATGAAAGGCAGATTGTGATTCAACCTCAATCTGTCTCTACGATACATGAGCGCGCGTTGGCGGTTCAAGCGTTGCGCGAGGATGGGTTATTGGTGGATTCTGATAGAGTACCGCTTTTCCCTCAGCCCTCAATGGAGGAACGTGCTGCCTTGGCCCGCAAACTCGCGGTAGGCCGTCCACTTTCTGAATTGGTAATGGAGGAGCGAAAGGCGGGATGGTAAGTTATTATTTGGATACCAGCGCACTGCTCAAGCGTTACGTAGAGGAATTAGGTAGTACTTGGATACGAACACAGGTTTCAGAGGCGACTTTGTTAGTTTCTTCAGAATTGGTCATTGTGGAAGCTGTGAGTGCGTTTAATCGCCGGGCCAGAGAAGGTGGCTTAAGTTTGACTGAGTACCGGCGAGTACGCGATATTCTGTATGAGGATTGCCGTGTTCAATACCAGATCGTACCTGTGGCCCGTTCCATTATCGCGTTGGCATGTACGCTACTAGAAAATCATCAACTTCGTGGCTATGACGCGATGCACTTGGCAACAGCTCTTACCGTTAAGCGTTCTTTGCAGAAGCGCGAGCTTGCCCCGCTTACATTTGTTTGTGCTGATGATCATTTGAATATCGCTGCGTCTGCTGAAGGCTTGCGTGTGGATAATCCCCTTGATTATGCTTGATATACTGATTCAATTTTACTATGACTTTACCTCTATGTATAAGTAATACTTCGTTCCCTGTGTTTAGTCCCATTGATGGGGCTTTGCTCTTTTTGCCCTGTGGCTTTAGGCCTGGGCGTTCCTGTCTAGCCGCGCCAACCCGTTGTGTACGGCGTTCGCCAACGCGGGATATTCCACCTGTTCCGCGATCTCCAATGCAGCTTCCAGGCAATGCCGCGCTTGAGTCAAATCTTTTTCAGAAAGATAAACCCATCCCATATTGTTGAGGGTGGTGCCCTCGCCGGCGCGGTCGCCCACTTCTTGAAGGATGGCCAGGGCTTGCTCGTAGGTCGCCAGCGCGCGG
>JAFGFI010000501.1 GCA_016931185.1 Anaerolineae bacterium | reverse complement strand
GAAACGAGGGTTTGGGGGTGTTTTTTCGTTGGCGGGCTACGCCCGCCAACGAAAAAACATATCTAAACATACTTTCTATCTGGAGCATGTAACAAAAAACGGTAATTGCTCACAAAACTAAACGGTTACATACCTTTTTTCTATAAACAGGTGAGCGGCTATTGCTGTATTACGGGAATCGTCAATTTAAAAGGAAGGATTTCATAAACATAACTACGATTTAAATATTCATCGCCGCTGCGCCCCCCGATAACGTAGAGCGAAGTATCCCAGAATACCATCCCCAGATTACGCCATTCACCCACCAGTGGAGTATCAATAACTGACCAGGTATCTTTATTAGGATCATAGCGCTCATTAAAACTCAGGTAATTGTATTCGTTCCAGCCACCGCCGATAGCATAAAGCTTCCCCGCACCAGTCGCTAATCCCAATCCACCACGCGGCTGTAGCAAGGGCGCACAAGTTTCCCAACGAGCTTCATCAGGGAGAAAAACCTGGCAACTATCTCGCTCTGTTTGACCATCGTAGCCCCCCACATAGTAAATCGAGTTTCCCAACATGGCGGCTCCACCAAAACCACGCGCGTCCACGGGAGAGGGCAAAGATTCCCAAGTATCGGTCTCTAATACGTACATATAGGCCACAGCCTGATAACGTTCGCCATCCCACCCCCCAAAAAGATAGGCCCGATTTTGATACACAGTGAGAGCATAAGCGCATAAAGCCTGGGGCAAAGGGGCAGTTTCAGACCACACATCGGTCTCCGGCGTGTATAAATAACTGTTACTGTGCGGTTGCCCTCGATCATCACATCCACCAGGAACAAAAATTTGCGACATTAACACTACAGCCCCAATGTTTGCAGATGCAGTGGGACACGCAGCTCCGGTCAACCAGCGTTTCTCCGAGACGTCAAAAATATCCAGTTGATCGGTAGTTCCTTCATCGGTCATACCGCCAACCGCGTAGAGACGATTATTGAAAGCAGTAAGCCCCAACCGTCCTCGCCGGACGCGCAGAGGGGGCAGTTCTTCCCAGCTCACTTCAGTAGCGACAAAAGATGACAACGCGCCTGTACCCCCCTGCTCATCCACAAGACCATCATGGGTTCCCAAAGCCACCTTCCCCATCGGCCGTTGGGGCAAGAATAAAACGACAAGTCCAAGCAGCAAAACGACACCGAGCATCACCCAGCGGTGTATGGGCCACGGCGGAAGAGAGACGTCAGGAAGTAAGGGAATCTCAGTTTCTATCGGCTCTTGAGGTACGGAAGCATCGAGAATGGGGATATCCTCTCCCGGTATTTCTACCGCGATACCCGGAACGATAATCCAGCCCTCTTGAACGGCCAATACCGTCAACTCAGTTCGAGAAGCGACCCCCGTTTTTGAAAAAATGTTGCGTAGGTGTACTTTAATCGTGTTATGACTGACATGTAAACGTTCGGCCACCTCACGATTGGTCAAACCTTCGGCAACCAGTGACACTATCTCTGTTTCGCGCTCAGTGAGGGGTTCTCCATAATCAACCGGCATTCCCACTCTCCATACCATTTTTGGATGGCAATTCAAGCCTTTCTATACCCTCAAGCCGATCCTGCACGCGTTCCGCAATAATATTGAGATGACCAGGATAACGAACAAAGTCTAACGCATCACCAGGCACAGTAAGCACAGGACACAGATCAAAAGTTGTCACCCATTCATTATAAAATTGTGCTAACAGGGCCAGGTAATCAGACGAGATCGAACTTTCAATGGTACGTCCGCGTTGGCGGATATGTGCCAATAAAGTAGAAACACTGGCTTGAATATAAATCAACAAATCAGGACGTGGAAGTGCATCAATAACCAGCTTGTACAATCGCTGATAGGCACGATAATCACGCTCGGACATATTCCCCATCGTATGCAGCGCGCGGGCAAAGATATGCGCATCTTCATAAATACTCCGGTCAATCACCGCAGACTGGACATGTGTTGCCATTGCACGGTGCTGTTCGGCGCGGTGTCCGAGGAAAAAAATCTGTAGATGAAAACTCCATGCTTGCATATTGGTATAGAAATCTGCCAGATATGGGTTATCATCCACGGATTCATAAGCGACGTGCCATCCCAGGCGTTCACCTAGCCGTTCGGCTAATGAAGTTTTGCCGGCGCCAATATTTCCGGCGACCAGAACAAGATGCTTTGCCATGATGATCTCCTTGAAATAGGTGTATCGTACTTCAGAAAGTGCAACGCACCTGTCTTTATTTTGACTCGCTGGTCAGAACAGATTATGGACTCACAAAATGCAGGTAAATGACTTTACTGGTTTCTGGACGCACGAGCGCAGACTCACTCAAGCGAATTCCAACTACCCACAATAAATGTCCGTCGGCTTCTAAAAGCGGTAAATAGTCACGCCAGGGTCGAGGAACTTTGGTGTTAATAAGTAAATCACTCAGCCGCACCGTGGCTCCACCTAATCCTTGGGGTTGAAACCGATCCCCCTGGCGCCGGGTGCGCAACAGAGGAGAAGTATCCATTGCCTCTGTATCTATCCATGCAACAAAGGGATTTGGATTATCAGCAATCACATCCAAATTCCAACAACGAGCGACTTGAGCGTTGACCATCCAGCCACCAGGTAACGGTGTTTGCCCCGGTATTTGCAAGGGAATATATTCGTCGCCCGCCATCCAGGGACGTTCGGGAGGCAGATGGAGCGCGTATTGATCGGCAATCGTAAGAGATGTGTAGCCCACGGTCAAGCGTAGCCCACGGGGCAATGTAGCCTGCGCGCCGGTCTCCCCTTTTTGCGCAACCCTTATTGCCTGTTCGACATGTTCAAAGCTCACATCGCGCAACTTGCGACGCAATTTGTAAGCCGCGCGACGAATAATGGCACGTTGTACCGCTATAGACTGACGTCGCCAACCTATCAAATCAAAGATAAGCGCATCGGGTTGGCGTGAGTCAGGCTGTGCTGCCAATAAGAGTTCATCCCAGGCAACGGAAATAAACTCCTGCAACAGCGCATAGTCAACCTGTACAACTTGCGCCAGGTTTTGCAGGCGTTGTGAGATACGCGGATTTATCTCTTGCAAGTAAGGTAGAACTTCATGCCGCAAACGGTTGCGGAAAAAAGTCGTGTCCAGATTAGAGTGATCGAAACGTGTCACAAGAGCCTGTGTCTCACAGTAGGCCTCTATATCCGCACGCGAAATGCTCAACAAGGGGCGGATAAGAAAAATCTCGGCAAGGGAGATGGGAACTTCAGGTAATGCGCCAGTCAGACCTGGCGTGCCAGTCAGACCTGATGTGCCAATTCCAACTGACACGCGATATTTACGCATAGGCGTCACCGGCAACATTCCTCGCAATCCGGCGAGACCGGCGCCGCGTAAAAAATGCATCAATACCGTCTCGGCTTGATCGTCAGCATTATGCCCTACGGCTATAAAAGGGGACTCGGTTTGCTGTGCAATACGGGTAAGAAAATCATAGCGCGCACGCCGTGCAGCTTCCTCCAGAGTTAGCTTTTCACGGTGGGCCAAGGCCGGCACGTCAACTTGTTCTACGGTACAGGGCAAGCCCAATGTAGACGCAAATTCCGTCACAAAAGTGGCATCATCATCCGCGTCAGTCCCCCGAATACCATGATGGAGATGCGCCACGTGTAAGCGAAGTTCCAACGAATCAGATAAACGATAAAGAACATGCAGCAGCGCAACAGAATCCGGCCCCCCAGAGACGCCCACCACGATGCGCGCCCCTGGGGAGAACAGTTGTTGCTCTTCTATTCGAGACTGAACCCTAGGCAGAATATCCAAAGTGTTCTTTAATGCCCCTTACCTACCGTGCTGCGCAGATAGGCTTCTATAAACTCATCCAAATCACCATCCAGAATAGCTTGCACATTGCCGGTCTCAAAATCGGTACGGTGATCTTTTACCATTTGATAAGGATGTAAAACATAGGAACGAATTTGATTTCCCCAACCAGCATCTATATGTTCGCCTTTTAAAATATCCAATTGCTGACGTTGTTTCTCTTCTTCCAATTGAATCAGACGCGCTTTAAGAATACGCAATGCTGTTTCTCGATTCTGGGCCTGGGAACGTTCGTTCTGACATGAAACGACGATCCCAGAAGGCAAGTGACGCATACGTATTGCCGTTGAGTTCTTTTGTACGTGTTGCCCCCCGGCAGAAGAAGCCCGGTATACGTCAATTTCCAAATCATCAGGATTGATTTCTACACGAATTTCGTTGCCGATATCAGGCCAGACTTCAACTAATACAAAAGAAGTATGGCGACGATGCGCAGCATCAAAAGGCGATAAACGCACCAAGCGATGTACACCGCGCTCCGATTTGAGATACCCATAAGCAAAGTCACCACTGACCCCTACGGTAACACTTTTAATTCCGGCAGCATCTCCATCTAAGGAATCTAAAATCTCAGTTTTAAATTTTCGTCGTTCGGCCCACCGTAAAAACATCCGCAACAACATCTCAGCCCAGTCTTGCGCGTCCGTTCCCCCTGCGCCGGAGTGAATTGCCAATATGGCATTCCCACGATCATAACGCCCCGATAACATTAAGAGAAATTCTGAACGCGCGAGATTCTGTTCCAAACGAGAGGTTTCCGCTTCTAACTCAGGAAAGAGATCATCATCCTCCAAGGCTTCTAACTCTTGGGCATCTTGGATATTTTGCGTAAACGTGTTCCAATAGGCCACATCCTCTTGTATACTCGCAATCCGTTGCATCACCTCACGGGCATAGTCTGGATCATTCCATAAATCAGGAACAGCAGCTTGCTGTTCTAAAGTTTCAAGTTCCCGGATTTTGCCAGGTAAGTCAAAGCCGCCTCCAGATAGCTTCCACACGGGTTGCCAAAGATTCTAAACGATTACTTAAGTCACTCATATTTTTCTCCTATTTCTAATGCGGTTAATCTCCCAACAAACCCTTGACAAAGGCTTCACGGTCAAAGGGAGCAAAATCATCCAGGTGTTCACCGGTGCCCACAAAACGTACCGGCAGGCCAAGTTTATGACCAATGGCAAGTACCATTCCACCTTTCGCGCTACCGTCAAGTTTGGCGAGAATGATACCACTCACTTTTACCGTGTTGAGAAATTGCTCTGCCTGATGCAGTCCATTCTGTCCGGTGGTGGCATCTAACACTAAAAAGGTCTCGTGCGGCGCCCACGCGACACGCTTCGCGATTACACGCTGAATTTTCTCTATCTCTGCCATCAAGTTATGCTGGGTATGTAAGCGTCCCGCTGTATCGACAATAACCGTATCGATTTTTTTTGATTGGGCGAACTGTAGTGCATCGAACGCTACAGAACTAGGATCCCCACCTTCTGGTCCGGCGATAACGGGGACATCCACACGTTCTCCCCAAATTTTAAGCTGATCTATTGCAGCAGCACGGAACGTGTCGGCAGCAGCCAAAATGACCTTACGTTGCTGTTGCTTCAGGGATGCAGCAAGTTTGGCAATACTCGTAGTTTTTCCAGATCCGTTAACACCGACAATCAAGATCACTGTGAGCGGCCAATTTAAATTTAGTGGGCCGGCCTCCGGTAATAACGCGAGTAACTCACTGCGCATAACACGTTTTAAGTCGGTGGCCTTAAAAATCCCTTCATCGGCGACACGTTTTTGCAACCGTTCAACTAACGACATCGTAGTCTCAACACCAACATCCCCCTGGAGCAATATTGCTTCTATATCTTCCCAGGTGGATTCATCTATATCACCTGCGCCTAACAGGGTAGCAATCTGTCCAAAAACTGCATTTCTGGTTTTACGTAAACTCTCAAAAATTCCCTTCATGCTTTTTCCCTCTCCTCATCTCCCTCAGATTATATCCTCAGGCTATTGACACGTCAAGAGTCCCAGGAATACCCAAAGAAGTGTTATCACCTCAGGGCTTGTAAAAATATGACTTCCCGTGCGTTCCCCTCCTGGAAACTGTTTTTCACTTCCAGAAAAGTGATAACGCGGGAACTTATTCTTTTTCGGCACCTAAGTACATCGCGCTCTATAGACTTTTATGCCTATCTGTGATTAGATAGTTACGCATTTTTCACATTTAGGTTACATATAAGTGATAAAAACTGGTATAATAAAGGTGTCATAAAAGGTGTCAAGCAGATTGCCTCAGGAATTTCGGGCGACCTGTTTCAACACAGTAAGGACCTGGCTTGCACTCTTTGTATGCCATGCTAAACTTGTTTAAGGAAAAGTTTCACTTATGACCAACACCAACTCGATGGGGTTCGAGTTAGATTGATGTTTTCTTTATATATGGTATGGAAATATCAAACTAACAAGCAGGATTTCTGAATCTTGTCATAACCTGCTAAGAAACATCCCCAGTTTCTTGCTGAAAGCAGCCGTCTGCTGTGCAAGGCAACCGGGGTTGCTCATTTGAGATAGGGTGGGCTTGACTTTCTTTCCTATTTGCATTATCTTTTTTATTAGGAAGACTGCTTAATCCGGGAACGACCTTAAGGAGGCGTGAATGGGCGGTAATAGAATGGTTATAGTTCTGGTCGTGGTATTGTTGCTTGCAGTAGGTGGTTTTGCCGCGTGGTGGTTTCTTATGGGGCCTAATGCTACGCCTACTACACCTGAAGAAGGATTAGAAGAGACCGCAACTCCTATGAGTTATACGGAAATTGTTGTAGCGGTTCAGAACATTCCCCTGGGTATGCAAATTAGCCAGGAAGATTTTGCGATAGAGTTACAACCCTGGCCCGAAGAATTTTTACCTTTGGATGGAGAGTATTACACATCCTTAGAAGAGGTAGAGGGTAAGTTCGCGCGAATGGAGATACCACGTGGCTTTCCTTTATTGCGCGGGATGATAGGCCAAGCGGGGGGGATGTTGTCAGTTGGAGGGTCAGCTGCTTCTTTGTTTAGTTATACAGATCGCGTGGCTTACGCACTGCCGATGGACACCCAGGGAAGCATAGCTTGGGCTATCAGGCCCGGCGACCATGTAGACGTTATTGCGGCGGTTAAGACGGTGGCTGTCACGTATGAGGCCGCAAAAGAGGGCGTGAATCAATTTACCTATCTCGAGGAACCAGATATGCCAGGTCAAACCAGCTTGTTTGGACGGTTTGAATTGTTGCCTAATGGCCGTTGGGGAGCCATCTATCCCGCAAGCGTGGAAAGCACGATGGTAGTTCCCCATATGCTGGTTCAACTGACAGTTCAAGATGCTATCGTGTGGCACGTTGGGATCTGGGAAGATGTCGAAACCATAGCGCAGGCTGCTGAACCCACAACAGAAGAAGGTGGGGCAGTCGGGGAGATTCTCGGGGGTGGCGGTGGGGCAAGTGAAGAACCTGTGACGACGGGTTTCAATATGTATCAAGATATTGAACCGGTTACCTTATTGGTGACACGCGACGATGCGTTAGTTTTGAAGTATTTGTACGAAATGGGAGCAGATTTGGACCTGGTGATGCGCCCCGCAGGCTATACGGATACCGTAATTCAAACGCAACCTATTTGGTTACGCTATATAATGGATAGGTACCAATTCCCCGATGCGGATACTATATCGGATATGCCGGTTGCGCCCTCTGAACTGCGCGACCCATTGGCATTACCTACTGAACCTCCACAAACCTTAGAATAGGAGTAACAAAGTATGGCCGAAAAAATCCGGGTTATGATTGTTGATGACATACCCGAAACTCGAGAACAGCTTCGTAAGTTACTGTCATTCGATCCTGATATTGAAGTTGTGGCGATGGTGGGCAGTGGCGAGGAGGCTGTCAGTACAGTTACTAAGACAATTCCCGATGTTATATTAATGGATATTAACCTGCCGGGGATTGACGGGATCACGGCCACGGGTAAAGTGGTCGAGTTGATCCCTACCGTCCAGGTTATCATGTTGTCGGTGCAAGGAGAAACAGACTATATGCGCCGGGCTATGATGGCTGGCGCGCGGGATTATTTGACCAAACCCCCAAGCGCGGATGAGCTGTTAGATACCATTCATCGTGTCTTCAAATTGCGCCAAAAGATGCAAACCGGCCCTCTTAGCCCGGCTACCCTGGGGGCCGCCCGGGGCGGGCAAGCTACCCCTACCATCAGACAAGGAAAAGTGATTACCCTGTATAGTCCCAAGGGGGGAACCGGTTGCACCACGACCGCCGTTAATGTATCAATTGCGATGCAGGCTATGTTGGGTACAGACTATAAGATATGCTTGGTAGATACCAACCTGCAATTTGGGGATGTTGTGATTTTTATGAAGTTACAACCTAGTCGCACTCTCACGGATCTGGCACAACATGCCCAGGACCTGGATCCAGATCTGTTTAACACGATTCTAGTTCCACATTCATCAGGCGTAAAGGTATTGGCGGCCCCTCAATCCCCGGAGGAAGCGGAGATCTTCCAGGAGGGGGGGGTTGAAGATACAGGAGCCAACAGTCGCCTTAAAACTATACTCAACTTCGCGCGACAAGAATACGATTATATTATTATTGATACTGCGCACCAAGTGGATGATATTTTGCTGGCAACGTTAGATTTAAGCGATCTGTTTTTAATCGTAACCCGTCCTACTATCCCCGAAATTCGCGGAGCGCGCCAATTCGTCGAATTGCTCCAGAAACTCAATTATTCCTTTGATCGGATCGGACTGGTTATCAACAGCGTAGACAATAAACGCATGGGTATCCAGCCAGAAGCAATTGAACGTGCCATGATGCCTGCTATTGTTCATATTCCACTAGATGAGCGGATCGCTTTAAAGGCGGCTAATTATGGTGTTCCTTTAATCATACAAAATGCAAAAACACCATTAGGTCAAGCGATTGCGGGCTTGGCGAAGTCGATTCACAGCCGACTGACCGAGGCGCCACCAGAACAGGAAGATACTGCTAATGATACACAAAGGCGCGGAGGCGGCTTAGGACGTTTATTATAAAAGAGGTGAATTGTGTCTTTATTACGGCGTATTGAAAGGAAGGATTCTTCATCCAGCAGACCCGCCCCCCAACCCGCCTCCCCTCCACCCAGTGCAGAGGAAAGTATCCAACGGCGTCCTGTGCCCCGAGCACGTGATGCCTATATGGATTTGAAAACACGGGTACAGAATCGTCTACTGACAGAACTCGATCCCTCAATGGATGTATCAAGAACGGCGGAAGTGCAAGATACGATACGTGAATTGTACAATGCAATTCTTCAGGAAGAAAGTATTGTGTTGGGACGCAGGGAACGCGATGCCTTGTTTGAACAAATTGTAGCCGAAATCTTGGGACTTGGTCCGATAGAGATATTATTAGCGGATGATTCGATAACCGAAATTATGGTTAATGGTCCCAAAAAGATTTTTGTTGAACGTAAGGGCAAAGTACAGCGCGTTAACATTGCCTTTGAATCTGACGAACACTTGATGCGTATCATAGAGCGTATTGTAGCCCCTTTGGGACGACGTATTGATGAAAGCAGTCCTACAGTAGATGCACGCTTAAAAGATGGATCGCGTGTGAATGCCGTTATCCCTCCAATCTCTTTGATTGGCCCTGTATTAACCATTCGAAAGTTTTTCAAAAAACCTTTGACGATTGAGGATTTAATCCGTTTCGGTTCAGTGACCGAAGAGTCGGTAGAATTTATGAAGGCCTGTGTCGTTGCCGCCGTAAATGTGGTAGTATCTGGGGGTACGGGGACCGGCAAAACAACCTTTCTAAATGTCCTTTCTAGTTTTATCCCTGAGGATGAGCGCATTATCACAATTGAAAATGCTGCAGAATTACAATTACGGCAGGAGCACGTGGTTACATTGGAATCCCGCCCTCCCAATGTAGAAGGGAAAGGAGAAATTTCAATTCGCGATTTAGTCATCAATTCATTGCGGATGCGGCCCGATCGTATCGTGGTGGGGGAGTGTCGTGGTGGCGAGACCCTGGATATGCTTCAGGCAATGAACACCGGACATGAGGGCAGTATGACAACTCTACATGCCAATAATCCACGGGAAGCCCTATCGCGTGTTGAAACGATGGTAATGATGGCCGGGATGGAACTACCGCACCGTGCTATCCGGGAACAGGTCGCTTCTGCCGTGGATGTCATTGTGCAATTGGAGCGTATGCGCGATGGTTCCAGGAGAGTCGTAAACATTACCGAAATTCAGGGAATGGAAGGGGACGTTATCACTATGGCGGATATTTTTAAATTTGAGCAGACCGGATTAGAGGATGGAAAAATCATTGGGCGTCTGCGCCCTACGGGAATTCGGCCTAAATTTATGGAAAGAATTGAACACGCGGGAATTCATCTTCCTGCTTCGGTATTTGGTGTAGCTCAACGAATGCGCTACTAAGAAGGCGCATTTACAAATTCCTGCATTTCATTGGGGTAAATGTCAAAATGCAGCAGTATGTTCTTTGTATTCTTAAGGTCATGTTAAGCGATAGTTACAGAAAGGCGGAGCGCCAATGTTAGTACCTATTATTTTCGGAGGTGTCATTCTGGTGCTGGTTATCGCGCTTGTGGTCGCTCTCATGGGCGGCAAGCGCAGTGGACAGGACCTGGTCGAAGATCGATTGGGTAAGAAAACCAAACCCAAGAAAGAGAAGAAAGAAAAAAAGGAAAGTGCGACATCGGTACTGGGGTCCGCCGTTGATAAGGCGGTTGAGGGCCGTGGGTTCGCGCAGAAATTAGCCACACAACTTGCGCGCGCGAACTTAAAATGGACGGTGGGTGAGTTTCTGGTTATGTCGGCTGCATTAGCCATCGTTGCCTCTGCCGTTTTCTATTTGCTCAACCGGGCCGTTCTTATCCTATTGGCCGTGCCGGGAGGATTTGTCGGGCCTCTGATTTACCTGAACATGCAGAAGAGCAAACGTCTTAAAAGTTTCAACGACCAATTAGGAGATGCCCTAAACCTAATGGTTAATTCCTTGCGAGCGGGCTACAGTACTATGCAAGCAATGGAGGTTATTTCTAAAGAAATGCCGGCCCCAATTTGTGAAGAATTTGGTCGTGTAGTATTAGAAATGCAATTGGGCATCCCCTTTGATACTGCCATGGGTAATATGTTACGACGTGTCCCCAGTCCGGATATGGACTTGATATCGACCGCTATGAATGTACAACGTGAGGTTGGGGGAAATCTGGCTGAAGTGTTAGATTCTATCAGTTTTACCATCCGTGAACGTGTGCGTATTAAAGGTGAAATTAAGGCGATGACATCACAAGGACGTATCACCGGGTATGTCATCACCGCCTTGCCCTTTGGTCTGGGGGGATTTATCTATTTTATGAATCCTGGATATATGGGACGAATGATAGAAGATCCTTGTGGCTGGGGTATGCTAGGGACATCCCTGGTTATGATAGTTATTGGCTATGTTGTGATGAGCAAAATAGTTGATATTGAGGTTTAATGGGAGGAGGCTATGGGGTGGATCGGCCTAATCGGTGGCATTGTAGTTATAGCATTAGTAGCCATTATGGTTATGCGTGCTCGTAGTGCCGGAGAATCCAACAGTATTGAAGATCGCCTGAACGAGTTGGCTGCACTTGGAAAACCGGTAACACTTGAAGAACTAGAATTATCTCAACCGTTTGTTGAGCGGGTTCTCATGCCTATGATGGAGGGTGCATCACGGTTGGCGCAACGATTTACGCCACAGCAAACATTGGAGGCGGCGCAGCAAAAGATCGATCTTGCCGGTATGACCCATAAGCTAAAACCCCCACAATTCTTTGCGATTCGTATCATTGCGGGTGTGGTAGGTGGGGTGATAGGAATTCTGGGAGCGAGATTTGTGACCTCCATCCCCACAATTCAACGTTTAGGATTACTTGTTGCGGGTGCGGGGTTAGGCTTCTATTTGCCTACGGCCTGGCTAGGTTCAAAAATTAAGCAACGGCAAGCAGAGGTACTAAAAGCACTTCCAGATGCATTGGATCTGTTGACGATCTGTGTTGAGGCTGGTCTGGGATTTGATGCCGCGATGTCCAAAGTTGCCGAAAAATGGAACAACGAGCTAAGTATGGCGTTTGCCAGGGCCGTACAGGAAATGCAGCTTGGCAAGTTGCGCCGGGAAGCATTACGCAGCATGGCAAACAGTATGGATGTAGGCGATGTTACCAGTTTTGTAGCAGCCATTATCCAGGCAGACCAGTTGGGGGTAAGTATGGCGAAAGTTATGCGTATTCAATCAGATACGATGCGTATGAAACGCCGGCAGCGTGCAGAAGAAAAGGCCCGTCAAGCCCCCGTCAAAATGATGTTTCCGCTGGTATTCTTTATCTTCCCTACAATTATGATTATTTTGTTAGGCCCGGCTATACTTCAGATTAAAGACTTAGGAAGCTCTTAAATTTACCTTCACAATTCTGTAAAAAGAGGATCAGAAATGTGAAAAGTGCTACACAAACGGTACGCCGGTGTTATTATTGGCTGTTAGATCTATTTATGCCTCCTCTGTGCGCGGTTTGCGGGAGAGTAGGCACCTGGTTGTGTGAAACTTGCGCACAACAATTGCTCCCATTTGATAGTGCTATTTGTCCTCGTTGTGGTCGCCCATGGGAAGGCGGCAAGTTATGTCCTAGATGTAACTCAGATCCATTAAATGTAAATCTTATTCGCTCTGCTTTTCTATTTAAAGATGAAATCCGTGATATTATATATGCATTAAAATACCGTGGAGGATCCTCTGTCGCGAGATCGCTCGCCCAAACACTGGCGGGAACATGGAAAAAATATGAAATGCAAAGCGATCTACTGGTTCCCATTCCTCTTTATCCTCACAGAGAAGCAAAAAGGGGGTATAATCAATCTACATTATTGGCAAGAGCTTTGTCCCAAGAGATAAGAATTCCTGTGGCCGAACATTTATTGATACGCGTTCGGAATACACCTTCTCAGACCAAACTCAATCAGCAACAACGCAAGATCAATGTAAGCGGAGCTTTTATCTGTAATCAGACGATTGATCTTTCTGGATTACGTGTGACCTTGATTGATGATGTTGCCACAACAGGTGCAACATTGGATGCCTGTGCCAGTGTACTATTGGATTGCCAAACGAGTGTGGTCAATGCATTTACGCTGGCACGGGCGTCATAATTCCTTTTAAGGAGGCCCTACTTATGGATACGCTGCAAATATACACGAAAAACTTGGAGTTGAATGATCGCTTACGCGACTATGTCGAATCGAAGGTATCTAAATTCGAGCGATACCTTCCTAAAATCGAGAGTATGCGTGTCGATCTATCCGCGACCCATGCACGAGATAGCTCCCGCCGTATGGTGGCACAGGTGACAATTTATGTGCCTCGGGCTATTCTACGTGCAGAAGAACGTGGAGGCGATATCTTTGCTGCTGTTGATTCGGTAATGGACAAAATGTATCGTCGGATTGAGCGGTATAAAGGTCGTATGAAAGACCGGCGAGTGACTACACCCGCGATATCAGAATTACCTGAAGTCCCTGCACCAGAAGTGGTAGAGGTCGAGGAAGAGTTTTCGAGAATTGTGCGCGTGAAAGAATTTGAGGTTCATTCTATCACACCTGACGAAGCCATAGAGCAAATGGAACTGCTAGGGCATCGTTTCTACATCTACTTAGATGGGAACGATGGGCAACTAAGTGTTATTTACCGCCGTGAGGATGGGAATTACGGTGTGCTCAAGCCGACCTACTAGGTTGATAGGGGTCCCTACAGCAAGAAACGCCGCACTCAATTGAGTGCGGCGTCGTCATTGCTATTTTGATACCTGGTGAAAGCACCGGTAAGCGTGACTAAGCTATAATTCTAAAGGAGGTTGTTCACCAGGACGGGTCTTTTGTACTAATGAAGTAGCCAGAACTTCATGCATAGTCTCAACCAATACCAGGTCCATCTGACGCAAGATGTTCTTTGGGATTTCTTGCAGATCCTGTTCATTACGAGCCGGCAACAATACCTGTTTAATTCCGGCACGATGTGCAGCCAGTAGTTTTTCCTTAACGCCCCCGACTTGCAAAACGCGCCCCCTGAGGGTGATTTCTCCCGTCATGGCAACCTCTCGACGTACTGGAAAATGTGTAAAGGCCGAGAATAATGCAGTTGCTATCACAATTCCCCCTGAAGGACCATCTTTAGGAATCCCGCCTTCAGGAAAGTGAATGTGAACGTCTGTCTTATCAAATGTCTCAAGATCAACTCCCCACGATTGAGACTGGGATCGTAAGTAGGTCATAGCCGCCTGCGCAGATTCCCGCATCACTTCTCCTAACTGCCCGGTTAGAATCAAATTTCCCTTACCCGGCATAAGAGCTACTTCCAGTGGTAATAAATCCCCCCCATGCGGAGTCCAGGCCAATCCCATCGCAACCCCAACCGTATCGTATTTTTCCAGATGATCTTGTGTATATTTGTAGGGGCCTAAATACTGTTTAGCGATTTTTTCTGTGACAGTTTGTAAAGGCCGTTTGTCCTCTGCCAAACGACGAGTGGCCTTACGACATAGATTTGCAATTTCGCGTTCGAGATTACGGACGCCGGCCTCGTAAGTATAATGGCGAATCAACGTTCGCAAGGTTTTCTCCGGAAACTGAGGCGGAAACGGCTGCAAACCATTCAACTCTATCTGGCGAGGAATCAGAAACCGCTTGGCAATTTTAACCTTCTCATCCTCGGTATAACCAGGAAATTCTATCACCTCCATGCGATCTTGCAGCGCAGGAGGTATAGTGTGCAACACATTAGCTGTTGCGATAAATAATACTTTGGAGAGATCAAATGAAATTTCAAGATAATGATCAGAAAATGTGTGATTTTGTTCTGGATCCAGAACCTCTAATAGAGCCGAGGCAGGATCGCCACGAAAATCCATACCTACTTTATCAACCTCATCTAACATAAAAACCGGATTAACGGTACCAGCTCTGCGCATCATCTGGATAATACGTCCTGGAAGCGCGCCAATATAAGTGCGCCGGTGACCTCGAATTTCAGCTTCGTCACGTACCCCGCCCAGCGAAATTCGCACAAACTCCCGTCCCAGGGCTTCCGCAATAGAATGTCCCAGTGAAGTTTTTCCCGTGCCAGGGGGGCCTACAAAACAGAGGATGGTACTGCGATTTTTATCTGGCGCAAAGCGACGCACTGCAATATATTCCAAAATGCGTTCTTTTGCCTTGGGAAGTCCATAATGACGAGACTCTAGCACCTGCTCCGCATTAGTAATAGAAAGATTATCCTCCGTCATACTACTCCACGGAAGATTTTGTAACCAGTCCAGATAGGTACGAATAATACCCCCCTCAGGAGACATAGGTGGCATCATTGACAGCCGGGCTAATTCCTCTTCGGCTCGTTCCAGGACATAATCTGGCAAGTCTGCTTGTGTAAAAGCTTCCTCTAACCGCAACAGGTCCCTTGCAAAAGCATCTGTCTCACCTAGTTCCTGCTGAATAGCTCTCATTTGCTCGCGCAAAAAATATTCACGCTGCGTCTTATCAACTTCTTGTTGCACCTGGGTATGAATTTCATTTTCCAGTTCCAATACGTCCAGTTCACGAGCCAAATGCGTACTGATTTGCTGTAACCTTAACACGGGGTCCAGCATCTCCAATAATTCTTGACGTTGGTCAACAGGCAAATGAAGCATTTGCGCAACCAGATCGGCAAGTTGCCCAGGGGCTTCCATATTAAGCGCGTAGACATACGCCTCCTCGGGCAACGTTTGATTAAGCGAAACGACCTTTTCAAACATAGTTAAAACAGCCCGCATCAACGCTTCCGTCAGCGCATTTTTCTCGGTATCTTCGGAGAGAGGTTCTACAACTGCCACCAGATATGGTTTCTCTTGTTGGTACTCAAGCACGCGCACGCGGTTTATACCCTGAGAAATAGCACTGGTGGTACCATCAGGCAAGCGAATTGACCGGGCGATGACCACTTCAGTTCCAATACTATACATTTCTTGAGACGCGGGATAGGTGTCCGACATCGTGCTCTGTTGCGCAACAGCCACCAACGGCCAATCCTCACGCAATGCGACTTCCAAAGCATCTAAGGAAGGATCGCGTCCTAAATATAAAGGGGTTACCATTCCGGGATAAATCACCAGATCACGCAATGGCAAAATAATGGCCTCGAATGGCCCAGTTTCCGTATCATGCTCCAAATCAAAGGGTTCCCCAAACAGGTCTTCTGGGGTCAAGGGCAACTTGTCCCAATCCATTAATAATCTCCGTTAATCCTTTTCATCTAATTCTTGGTCAGTAAATAGGCATAAATAACGGAGCCAAAAACTGGCTCCGCGAAAATTGTACCTTTTTTGTACCTTTTGGCAAGAGATTGCCTTCTATTAGGCCAATTTAAGCCCCGGTTCAATATCCATTTCCCATGGGGTTTGTTTATCAGCCTGGTAATGAAGGGTGCCGGCTGCCGCGATCATCGCGGCGTTATCCGTGCATAGAATAAGCGGTAAGGTATAAACTGGAACCTCAACGCGGGCGCGAAGGGTTTCACGTAATACGGTATTGGCAGACACGCCACCAGAGACAAGGACTGCTGTAACCTTAAAAGACTTAGCAGCTTGCGCCGTTTTTGCGGATAATACATCTACGACAGAATCTTGAAAGGCTGCCGCCATATCCACAATGAGACGTTGCGGACGGGGGCCATTATACTGTCGCAACGCGCGCATCACGGACGTTTTCAGCCCGCTGAAACTAAAATTATAAGTATCGGGAAGCCACGCTCTGGGGAAAGTAAACGCGCGAACATTTCCCTGACGCGCGGCTCGCTCAATGACAGGGCCACCCGGATAACCCAATTCTAACATCCTGGCTACTTTGTCAAAAGCCTCGCCGGCCGCATCATCAAGTGTTCCCCCCAAATACTCATATTTCTGATGAGCGTGAAGCAAGATCAATTCCGTGTGTCCTCCAGAAACTATTAGCGCCAATAAAGGAAATTCTAGCTTACCATCTGCTGCACCAGCCGCCCCGGTGTGTAACCAATGGGCATAAAGATGTCCCTCTAAGTGATTCACGGGGATTAAGGGAAGCGCTTGACTCCAGGCTGCCCCCTTCGCAAAATTAAGCCCTACCAACAATGATCCTGGCAATCCCGGGCCACAGGTCACTGCAATCGCATCCAAATCACACCATCCCACGTGGGCTTCATAGAGGGCCTGCTCCACAACGGGAACAATCGCCTCAACATGAGCACGAGAGGCCATTTCAGGAAACACCCCCCCATATTGAGCATGTAACTTTACCTGTGAAGCAACCACATTGGATAGAATACTCTGCCCATCCGCAACAACGGCAGCCGCGGTTTCATCACAAGAAGTTTCGATTCCCAAAATACGCATAAATTATCTCATCCTTTTCCCCGACGCACGATTAAATAGAACAGCCACAGTCCCAATAGAAATGACACCATAAACCCTGCAGCAACTATCCCCTGGATAAACCAACCACTTTGAGCCGTCACGGGGATGATCTGTGCTAATCCAATAATCATTCCCGCCACAATAATACTTAACGCTAAACGCGTCGCAATACTATCCAGGCGATTTAGGCTAGGCTGAGCAATCGTCAGTTTGATGGGGGCATCTTGCTGCAGTCGCTCCAATAACAACATTCCAGTCCGAGGAACTTCATTTAGTAATTCATCCCAAGCCAAACCGCGTCGTAATAATTCCTCAATCCAACGACGATTGGGCAAACTGGTTTGAAACAACAACTTCGTAATCTGGGGGGCAGAAAAGGCAAAGATATCAAATTCCGGATCTAACTTAAGCCCAATGCCTTCCATAATCGCTAAACTTTTCGCTAACAACCAGAGATTGGTGGGAAAACGCAAATGGTGTTCAAATGCTAAAGGCATAATTTCGTTGATCAATTCGTTAATTTGTACTTCTTTAAGCTGAATACCCTTGTAATACCTTAATAACCTTTCCACTTCGCGGATAAGTGCCCGGCGATTAGTATCCGGGGGAGCTGCACCCAGGCGGATCAACTCATCAACCACACTATTGGCTTCCATACGAATAGCAACAGTGTATAACCGCACAAGGTTAAGGCGATCCTCATTATTCAGATACCCGACCATACCAAAATCCATGGCCCCAATGATTTCGCCTTCCATAACGATGAGATTGCCAGGATGTGGGTCGGCATGAAAATAACCATGTTCAAGAACTTGCTTAACGACAAGTCGGGCGGCCTTGGCCGCTAATCGCTTGCAATTATAGCCCATTGCCTCCAAAGCTTCGACATCATCAATTTTCAGGCCGTCTATGCGCTCTAAAACGAGCACACGCTGTGTCGAATAATCCCAATAAACTCTAGGGATATAAACCGTTTTTTCATCGGCAAAGTTGGTGCGAAAATGTTCTGCATTACGACCTTCAAGCCGGTAGTTCAATTCACTATTAAGTGTATCTGCAAAATCCTCAGCAATGTCGACCAAATTATAGATTTTGCCCAGCATTGTGTATTGTTCCATATATCGCGCCAGGTCTTGAATAATCTCCAAGTCGGTTTTGATATTGGGCAGGATATGTGGACGCTGAATTTTGACGACGACGCGCTCTCCGCTAAAGAGAGAGGCACTGTGAACCTGTCCCAGAGAGGCGGCCGCGATGGGTTGGGGATCGATAGCTTTAAATATTGCTTCCGGCGCGGCGCCTAATTCCATTTCTATAACTTTTCGAATTTCCGGCCAACGTACGGGAGGGACTTTATCCTGGAGTTTGGAAAGTTCTGCGATGTAGTTAGGGGGAAGCAAATCAGGACGGGTACTGAGCATCTGCCCTAATTTGACAAATGTGGGGCCGATTTCTTCAAGCGCCTGCCGGAAATGAGCGGGTAATGTAGAAGGTTCGTGAGTCGGGAGCGGGTGCAGGTCACGCAACCAGCCCGGTTCTGAGGGGAATTGAGAGAGCATAAAGCCAAATCCGTGGCGAGCAAAGACGGTAACCATATACTGGTAGCGTCGCAGATGCCGGATTGAACGGGCTAAAGTGGGAAACTTGATCACAATTTATCTCTACAGTACTCGCTACCTGATTGATCCATGTTACGCCATAACCGTTGATGCCGGTATAGACAAACACCTATAGCCCATCAAGAAATTCCCAATGGGCACAAAAAAATATTCAATTATGGCTTCGTAAAATTGCTCAGGCTGGCCAGGCTAGACCGATATAAAACAAGAGCAACAATAACGAAATAAAAAATGCGCTTCGCCAGAGTACGTCAGGTAACGGACAAGACTTCATCAGCTCGTTGTTATCTTCTGTATACATAGTCATATTTATTACTCGATTATATTTTATGAAGAAGTGGCTTCGGTTAGTTTGAATATCTACGAAGAATCCAAAAGATTTATTTAAAAAGATTACGCTTGCTCATTCAGCTTTTCATCATTCTCATCTGCTGTAGGAACAAGCGCATCAATCTTCCGGGTTAATACTTCAATTTGAGATTTTAACGCAACAATGTCATTTTGTGTCGCGATACGAACCTCCTTAAATGACTTATCAACCTCTTCGCCAACTAACTTACGCAATGCCTTCTTCTCTTCCTCTCCGCGTTCAACCAACTTGTCAACCCATCCTTTGGCCTCCTCACGGCTGGTATCGCCATAACTCATCAATTCATCAACAAAAGCTTGGGCCTTTTCCCGGGTAATAGATAACACACCTATCCCTACTAACAATGAGCGTTCAAGTTGTTTTAGCATAACGGACCTCCCTTTTTCATAAGGCTAAATGATAATCTATATAGACGCATTTTTTGTAACTGCTCAGCCAGTTGATTACCATCCGTTGGGAGCGGCTAAAGCCGCAATTTAAGAGGTGATTTTTCGTTGCCGCGCAGCGCACGGCAACGAAAAATCACTCTCTTTACCGGCCTTTAGGCCGCCGCTGTGACAACGAGTAGATAGCCTGAGCAGTTACCATTTTTTACTATACTGTTCACGGGATGGTTCAAATGACCTTTATGCCCTATCAAGCGTAAAAGTATAAAGGTAAAAACAGGATTTCTGAACCTTGCCCTGTTCACAACGCATAATTTTCAAACTGGATATACGCACTTTCTAAGCATAAAGTTTCTTGGAAAATTTTCAAGTTTAAGAATGGGTCCCTTGATAACCACACACGCGATATTTAAGAAGTATCCACAACACGGTAAACCCATCTTTCCACGAAATCTTTTTCCCTTCAATAAATTCACGACCCGTATAGGTAATGGGGACTTCATAAATACGATACCCGCACAGCAAGATTTGTGCCGTAATCTCAGGATCGAAACCCCACCCCTGAGCGCGCAAAGCCAGCTTCTTAGCTACCTCGCTTGTAAAAACCTTATAGCAGGTCTCCATATCCGTCAAAATTGTATTGTAGAGTAGATTCGTGACAAAAGTGAGGAAACGATTTCCTACCATATGCCAAAAAAACATCGCTTTGGCGGGACCACCGCGAAACCGGGAACCATACACTACTTTCGAACGATCTTCAAGAATAGGCTGTAGCAATTTAGGATAATCACGGGGATCATATTCTAAGTCTGCATCCTGGATGAGCATAATGTCGCCTGTTGCCTGGCGCAAGCCGGTCCAGACTGCACCCCCTTTGCCCTTGTTTTTCTCATGAAAGATGATTTGGATATTTGGGGACGCCTCTAGACCGCGCAAATAATCGCGGGTACCGTCAGAAGAACCATCATCAACAATCACCAATTCACGCTCCAATTGGATGTGTTTCTCATTAGCGTGATCCGCCCAGATTAACACATCCAGTGTCACAGCTTGGACCTGTTGTATAATCTCATCTATAGTTTTTATCTCATTATAGACAGGTATAATGATTGAGAGTTTCACTCATCGCCACCTATTAACCTTGGATTTATTGGCCCTGTAATTTGCCAGACGATAAATAACAACACAAAGTTGATTATACCCATTGATGAAAAGTCCGCAAGTCGCGCCTAATATTAAATTGCATAAAAACAAACCCAACCCCTCTCGTTTCTGTCTGGAGCAGATAACAGAAAACGGTAATCGCTCACAAAACCAAACGGTTACGATCCTTTTTGACTTCTTTCGGTTTCGGGCGAAGCCCGAAACCGAAAGATACACTTTAAATAATGTAATTTTAGTAATTCTATCTATTGAGGCCGCTCTAACTTGCGAAGTTAGAAAAGGTTCTTATAATAGAATTTACTTAAGGTATACACTCTAAGAAAAAAATGTAGTTGAGTTAAATAACCTTAATCAGGCCCCGGCGGGTCCAGGCAAGCAGTGCATCTTTATTTTCTATATTATGGAGGCTATCATGAACGTTATCAAAGTAGCGGCAAACTCTCGTTCTACCTCTGTTGCCGGAGCTATAGCCGGCATTGTCCGGGAACAAGGACGTGTGGATGTACAGGCCATTGGCGCGGGAGCCGTGAATCAAGCCATTAAGGCGGTCGCTATTGCACGTGGGTATTTAGAATTAGATGGAATCCACATTTACTGCATTCCCTCTTTTTCAGAAGTATTTATCGACAACAAAGAGCGTACTGCTGTACGGTTGGCAGTAGAGTCTCAAATCCCCTCATTTGGCATAAGCGAACCAGAATAACGGCTCGTCCCAATGATGTATTTTTTAGCAAACAGGCAATGCCAACATCAAGTTTTCGACCCCTAACTGCGTATTCGCATTGCGCCGTAAAGCATACGCGATGGTATCAAAAGTTTTGAGTATCTCCACGGTGGTGTTAATATCTATATGTTGGCTAAGTTCAAGCAATGAGGGGGACTGTTCTTTATAAGTTATCGTTTCTACGTTACCCGTCTGTATTAACAATACATCGCGCCACACCTCGCGCCAGTATGCAAGGGTCTCTTCTAACGCTGCTGCATCCTGCTGCGCCACTGTTTTCGCAGTCTCAAATCGCGTGGGCAAGTCTTGCTTTAGGACTTCAAAAAGCTGCGCCAGTATAGTCTCCATACGCCGCAAATATTCAGGATCGGTAGCCGCCTGCACCGCCCATCCGATGCGCCCTCCAGAAATACGCGCTAACCGTTCTGCCACAGGCATCGCAACCTGCCATTTTTCCACAAGCGCCTGTTGAATCACACCACGGGACAAGGGGCGCAGGGGAATTTGTTGGCTCCGGGAAACGATTGTCGGTAAAAGCCCATCAGCATTATCCGCCAGTAAAATAAGATTCGCATAAGCCGGAGGCTCTTCTAACGTCTTGAGCAAAGCATTGGCCGCTCCCGTCGTCGCGCGTTCGAAAGGACTGATAATTAACGTCTTGTGGGAACTCTCATTGGGAGTCAGTGCTAAAAAACGTTCCGCATCTCGAATTTGATCGATTTTGAGGGCGCTTCCTGCGTTTTCTGGCTCTACTAACATAAAGTCAGGATGATTACCAGAGCGCAGTTTGCGACAGGAAAGGCACGTTCCGCAAGGACGATCTGTTATAGGAGCTTTGCACAATAAAGCCGCCGCAAGGGTGTGCGCCAGTGTCATTTTGCCCAAATTTGCAACTCCGGTAATCAAAAGCGCGTGGGGCACTTCATCATTTTCTACCGCTAACTTCATCTGGCGCACTGCCAGATCATGCCCAATTATGGGCCATTCCGCCATCATTCCTCCCTTAAGGTGGTGACAATTCTATCGTACAACAAAGCAGGCAGAACTTCCCGGTTTGCTTCCGACACGTAAACTACAGTATACACCGATATGGACAGGCGGGTAATCAGGTCATACAACAATTCGGGCCGGATGATAACCAGGGCCACTTGATACGTACTCGTCTGCAACAAAGATAGTCCTTGCACCCACCCTTCTCCGCGTTTCAATTCTAGCGGGCCGATCTCATCTAACACAAAGACTTGTGTCGGGAAACTCTGTTCGAGCGTCCGGGCGCCGCGCGACAAGGACTCTGGATTCATAATGAAATACGGTAAGCGCACGCCCCCTTCACTGCTAAACGGCAGCGTAAGTGGATAGGTTTCCCCATAAACCAGATCGTTGACCGCCAAATCATGAAGGCCGGTGCGCAGTGTAATCACGCCCGTGACTTTGACCTGCGCTGCGCGCAAAGCATCCACAAGATGCAAGCACAATGTTGTTTTTCCGATCTGGTGTTCTCCAGTAACAAGAAAGATTTCTCCCATTTGAGGTTCCTTACTAGTTTTCCCTTTCCCGGTCTATTATAACTCAAGTTGCTACCTGCTGATCTTTAGGGTTTAATCTCGCATAAGGTAGCAACTTGGGTTATAATATTCAAAGCGTGTTCTTTAATTCAAGGAAAGGGTAACTCATTTATGAAAACCACACGTTTTGAAGTCCTGAGCCAACTTGAGGTCGAACGTATCCACGCCGCCTCAATGGAAATCCTTACTGAGGTGGGTATCAGGGTCAATTATAAAAAGGCCCGTGATATTTTCCGCGAAGCGCGCGCGGAGGTGGATGAGCAGACCCAGGCGGTCAAGCTCCCGGAGAGCCTTGTTCAATGGGCGGTGGAACAGGCACCGGAACAGTTTTCGCTGTTCGGGCGTGACGCGCAATTCCGGTTGGACATCGGCCCGAAGCAGACGACGCCGGTCTTTGCCGGGCTAGGTACACCTACACGTATACTTGATTTGCACACCGGTGATGTCCGGCCCGTGATCAAGCAGGACATGATTGACCACATCATTCTGATCGACGCCTGTGACCACATCCATAACTCGCAGATGGATGTCTGGCCGGACGACATCCCCATGACGACCATTCACGCGGAGGCGATCTGGGCCTGGGCACACAACAGCCGCAAATCCTACGGCATGGGCTGTTATGGTTACCTGCCCACCTGGGATATGATGCGTATGATGGCGATAGCTGTGGGTGGCAAAGAAGAACTACAGAAACGCCCACGCTTTTTCGGCATCTGCTCGGTCGTCAGTCCACTGCAAATGGACCAGGTACAGGCTGAGGGGCTGTTGATCTGCGCGGAGTACGGGCAACCTGTCACCTTGGCACCCGAGGCTATCGCTGGCTTGACTGCACCGGTCACGCTGGCGGGATTGCTGGTGCAGGAGAACGCGGCCATTCTCGCGCACATCGCGTTGGCGCAGATTTTTCGTCCCGGCACGCCCGTGCTGTATGGCACAGTGTCCACGGTCGCCAATATGCGCTATGGCACGGTTGCACTTGGCGCGCCCGAAACCGGGCTGATCACGGCG
>JAFGFI010000500.1 GCA_016931185.1 Anaerolineae bacterium | reverse complement strand
TAAAGAAATGGACGCGGCGTTGGAGAGTTACGCGCAAGCCCTGGGGCTGTTCCGCGCGGTGGGTGCGAAGTTAGGCGAAGCCAACGTTATGCAATCGCTTGGAAAAACGTATTTATCGGGGGAGGATGAGGCACGTTATCAGGAAGGCGCTGAATGTCTGCAAATCGCAATGGATCTATACCAACAAATTGACGCCAAAGCCGGACAGGCCAACATCTTTATCTTTTGGGCGCGATGGCTGGCCGGCCGCGGCCAACTACAAGAAGCACTACCTTTCGCCGAACAAGCCTACGCCCTGGGACAGCAGATCGCGCCGGGACATCCCACTATCGCTGCTTGGGGCCGGTTCGCCGCCGACCTGCGCGCCGCGCTACCGGCAGAGACGTAGATGACATCCGGAAGGAGGAGGACGGCTATGAGACGGACGCATAACGATACCGTGAAACGCATTGCGCTTGAGTTAAGTCTCAAACCCTTTGGTTACCATGATGGACGGAATGATGAGGACTGCGCGCGCCACGTCATCACGGCCTGGCGGCCACTCCTGGAAGCCGCCGCCGAAGTGAGCTTTATGCTCTGGGTAGCGGATGGGAGCGACATCCTTGAGTGGCGCGGCGACCTGGAGCAGCCGCTGGAATGGGCACGCTACATCGGCTTTTGCAATCACGACCGTAATGTGTACCACAGTTCACACCACCCACCCTCCCGCAATTCCATGCTCTACACCGGCAATCCCCGCGAGATGTGTTATGCTGATTTGAAGGCCATCATTGCCGCGCTACGTACCGTAGGGACGGAGCTATTGGAGCGACCTATCAGCATCGGCGCGACGTTCGATCCGGGGCCGGAGTTTGCCGAGTCGCCATTCAAATATCATCGCCATCCAGAAATCATTATACCCAAGCGGGTAAGCGGGCGACCTACTTTCCCGATGGTCGATGCCGCCGCGACCTTACACGCCGACCCCCAACCCTATGCAGCCTACCCCGGGGGAATACCTGAAGGTGAATCCTTCGCGCTATTCCTGGGACGGCAGATCACTGCTTACTGCCGCGCGCTTGGAGTTGACTATGTCTGGCTCTCCAACGGCTTTGGCTTTTCGGCAGTCGCGTGGGATTACCTGGGGCCGGCGTTTGATGGGGAGACATTCTTGCCCGGAGCGCGCGCCCGGCGTCTCGAGTGTTTCAAACAGGCGTGGGAAGATCTCAGACGAGGGAATCCCGAGATCCCGATGGAGGTGCGCGGTTCTAACTTCGCGGCGGGGATGGATATTGCCAAGGATGGCGTGGATTTTGCCTGGCTCTACGAGAAAGGGTACACGCGCCTGCCGCCGCCTAACTCACCCTGGGGCGCACTCAATTTTGATTATGGCCTGGAGATCGCCGGCTTCCTTTCACGCGCGGCGCGCAGTCCCCACGGCGAATATCTGTTTCGCTACTATCCCAATGATCCGTGGTTCTGGCAAAATCCGTGGACGGATATCTTTTACGGCCAGGCGCATGACATCTATCTGCCCCTTGCCACGAGCGTGATCAATGAGGCAGGAAATATCATCACCCCCTCCACCATCAACATTCTGACCGGTGATACGGAGTTTGGCGAGACCGTCCCGCTGACCGGCATCCAGGTCGGCGCGCACATCCGCACCGCGCTGAATGACCGGCCCGACGAGGTGGGATTGATCACGTGGGTGTATCCTTTTGATGAATATCATCGCCTCGCCGGTGAGAGCGCGGATGGACAGGCGGAGGCCTTTTTCGGTGACTGGTTCGCGCGCACCCTCATCAACCACGGGCTGCCGGTAGCGACGGCCGGCACACCTGAAGCATTTCACACGTTGCTGGTAAAGCAAGATATAGTACCTCAGACGGTGGCCCTTGTGCCCACGGCCGCCGTCCGCAGCGAAGATAACGCGCGACGGCTGTTGGATGGATTGGGCAAAGGTGTACCCGCCATTCTCTATGGACCGGCAGCATCACTGCACCATTCCGTCCGGCAGCATCTCGCGCTTGACCTGGACACACCCTTGAGCGGGGAACTTACGCTCAACCACGCGGGATCAACGCCGGCGGGCACGATCCTCCACGATCCGGTTGGCTCCGCAGGGGGCATCGCGGCGCGTTTTACAGGAGACACAGGTAGCATAGCGACCCTACATTACACCGTCGCCTCCGCCGGTACGACCCGCGCTTACTGTATATCAACATCCGTTCAAGGGACACCCTTGATCTGGCTCCGGGGCACGAATTCCTTTGAAACCCGCCCCGACGCGGCGCGCCTCGCGCTCAAACCCAAACCACGCGCGGCGCATTATTTTGACGCCGGCAAGTTGGGTTATGAACTCCTGGCGCGGCTAGGATATACCATCGAAGTGCAATGTGAAGCTCCCGGCGCCGGGAGCGAACAGAATGCGGCCTTAATGCTATTCTCGCGCAGCGACAACGCCTGGATTCTCAGCGGTTATGCTGCCGCGCCGGTTGGTTGCGTAAAACTCAAGTTCCCCGATGGCGCGCCGGTGTTTCACGCCACCTTCACCCGGTTAGAGGGGGGCGCGTCACACTACCCCCTGGCCCGCGCGATGCGCTACGAGTGCCGGGTATTCGTACAGCAGGAAAGCGGTATCATTGGCTGTGATCCCCGCGCGCGGGATGAGCATCACCGGGAACTAACGCTCAAGATTACAGGATTGAAGGACGCGACAGTAATATTCCTCCCGCCGGGAAAGATGGCCGTTACCTTTGAACATCAGGGCAAGAAAACCCATTTTGATGCAGGTGCAAGGCGTGTTTCGGAATCCAACCTCACCGGCGAATTGCTCATACACTGGTAGGAATTTCTCATTAACCGTTGATTCACCGGCAGTTCAATGAAAAGTTACGGCCTAAAGGCCGAGGAGTAAAGGGGGGATTTTTGCGGGCGGGGTACCGCCCGCAAAAATCCCCCCTTAGACCACCGCGTTAGCGGTCTATTCTCAAGGGAATTCCCCGTTAACGCCGTGTGTTCACCGGCAGTAGAATAAAAATTTAAGACGAAACCAAGTTTTCAAGGGTTTTCACAATTTGTCAATTTTAAATTTGCCAATTTTCGATTCTCAAGGGGAGAAATCATCCATGTTACAAATTCAACGTCGTAAACCTTTGACGGCAAAGGCAGGTGTCCTTGGCGTCGGGCATCACACGTACTGGGAACAATTCGCAGGTCTCTACGAAAAGCTGGAAGAAAAATTATCCCACCTGATCGCCAAACTCGAAAACTTCGGGGTGGCAGTAACAGCGTTCGGGATTGCCGATAAGGCACAACACGCCTACGCGCTGATTCCCCAAATCAAGCGCGCGGATGTGGATGTACTGTTTGTGGATATGCTCACCTATGCCACCTCATCCGTCACCGGCGCGATCTTCCGCGAGATTGACGTGCCCATCGTATTGGTGGCCCTGCAACCCCTTCCCGCGATGGACTACGAACATGGCTCAACATTTATGCAATTGTTGAACGACGACATCTGCTCGCTGCCCGAATTTACCGGCGTTGCGGTGCGGATGGGGCGCAAGCCGCCGCCCTGCATCATCGGGATGCTGCACAACGACCCGCAGGCGGATGCGGAACTTTCCGAATGGTGCGCGGTCGCGCGCGTGCTGCACGATCTGCGGCGCGCGCGGCTCGGCCACATGGGCCACGTCTTGGAGGCGATGCTGGATATGCACACCGATCCCACCGCGCTGACGGCAGCCTTCGGGGCGCACGTGGTGCAATGCGAACCAGAGCAACTGCTCAAACATTACCAGGATATAGAAGATGCCCGCATCGCGCAAAAAGAGCAGGAAATCTTAGCCTTCTTCGATACCCCAGATCCCATATCCGATCCGGTGACGATGAAACTCACCCCACAGGATTTGCGCACGGCGGCCAGGGCAGCCGTGGCCCTCGATCGCTTTATCGAGGAACAGTCACTTGACGGGCTGGCCTATTACTACGAGGGCAGCGCGGGCACGCCCACTCGTGAACTGATGACCAACTTGATTGTGGGGAATTCCCTGCTCACCGGCGCGGGATTTCCGATGTGCGGGGAGTTCGACATCAAGACCTGTGTGGCAATGATGATCATGGATCGGCTGGAGATGGGCGGCAGCTTTGCCGAGTTCCATCCCGTGGATTTCGAGCGCGATTCCGTGCTGGTGGGACACGATGGGCCGCATCACATCAACATTGCGGATCGCAAACCGGTGCTGCGCAGCCTGCTCAAATATCACGGCAAGCCGGGCAGCGGCGCCGGCGTGGAATTTAATATCAAGGAAGGCCCTATCACACTGCTTTCGGTGTCCGTCAACGCCCGGGGAGATTTTAAATTCGTGCTTGCCGAGGGTGAATCGCTCCGTGGCCCCATCCCGCCCACCGGCAACACCAACACGCATGGAAAATTCAAGCCAGATGCGCGCACCTTCCTGAAACGCTGGTGCGCGGAAGGGCCAACGCATCACTTCGCGCTGGGGGTGGGCCACCGGGCGGTAACGATCAAGCAACTCGCGGAGATTTTGAACATTGAGGCTGTTATTGTGACTTAACCTTCCGGGAAGCCTAAAGCAGCCTGATCATAGGGAGCAACTTAAGGTGTATTTAGGAAAGGAGTCAACATGATGTTACCGGCAGTAAATTTTTGTGGTCTTGAAGTAACTCGGCTGATTATCGGCGCTAATCCCTTCGGCGGGTACAGCCATCAAAACCCCGCCCGCGATCAAGAGATGCGCGCCTATTACACGCCGGAGCGGATTGTGGAAACGTGGGAACAGGCCTGGAAAGCGGGCATTAACACGATGGTCACCAACAACGAGACCCCGCACGTGATCCAGACCACAGCCGAGTACCTGGCCGGAGGCGGCCCATTGCAATGGATCGCCCAGATCAACTGCAACACAACACAGGATATGCGCGCGGCGATTGACCGGGTGGTCGAGATAGGTTGTAAGGCAGGGTATCTCCATGGCGGATTTGTGGATCAACTCTATGCGGAGCGGAATGAGCGCGCGCTCCGTGAATATATCTCGCACGGCCAATCCCACGGTATTCCTATGGGCGTTGCCGGGCATAGTCCCGCAGTCCACGATTGGGTCAATAGTTTGGGCATAGTCGACTTTCACGCGGTCTGTTTTTTCAACTGCGGCAGCCTACACAGTGGAAAAGGGGATAAATTCCGTCTGGCAGACGTGTTTGAGGCTGTGCAGTGCATTCAACGCCTGGAAAAACCGTGTATTGGGTACAAAATTATGGGCGCGGGGCGTATTGACCCCCTCATGGCCTTCGAGTTTGCCTTTGAACACATCAAGCCGGTCGACGTCGTGAATGTGGGCATGTACCGGGGGGATAGGGATATGATGGTTGAAGAGAATGTTGCCCTTGTGCGCGACATCCTCGTGAATGTAATAATCCAACAGCGACAGCCATAGCGATTTACCGAAACGCCGTGGCCGGATGAAGATGCAATAGTAGGGGGCCGCTTCCAATAAAGGTAAAAAGCGCGTCTTATCTACATAATACATATTATCTTGTCGCATCCGCCGGTAATCGGCGATACCATAAGGGATGCGTTTAATGGCTTGCGTCATGCTGACCTCCTCCTGACTTCACTTTCCAAAGTATACTGCGAAAAGCGCGAATAAAGAAGACCTGGCAGGTTGCACAAACCTGCCAGGTCTCACATCTTTATGGCGCGTTTCGTAACACCAGCGGCAGGTAAATCGTCGTTCCGGGTGATTCACCAGTTGCGATCACCCGCCCACTCTGCCCGTAAACCTCATAAGTGTACATACCCGGCGTATGGAACTGCCGCCGGTAGACACGTCCCGGCTCCAAATACCCGGAGTCAAAGCCGGTGGTATCCAACAGAGGATCGCGATCACTCAATACCCGGAAAACAGGATCTGCAAACCACCTTGCGATCTCTTCCGGTGTGTTAGTATTACTCAAAGCTGAAGTCCACGCCACCACACTGCCCACCGGTACAGTGATAACAGAAGGCGCAATTTGCACGCCATTCCACACCAACGTCTGCCCGCCCACCTGCAGCGGCGTCAGTGTAACCTCCCCTTCTCCCACATCAAAGGGATCGGGAGTATACGGCACGTTCACGTGGACGATTTCTGTGATAACCTCGGCCACCGGGCTGCGCCATGCCTGGTATCCCGGTATGCCCTCAACCTGCAAGTAGTAATGGCCGGGTGGCGTGAAGAAGGCAAAGTAGCCCGTTGTCGTCACGCCATCGGAATAGGTCACATCTGTTACTTGCGGGTTGGTCTGGTTATAAACGTGCGCGGGCCAGGGAATCCAACCACCCCACTGCGGCATTGAGACCATACAGGTCACGGTGACACCGCTCATCGCTTCTACCGGATTGAACATCCCGCCGGGGCCGGAATAATCCCCCCCTTTATCTATGTTGAATACGAACCCATCCGGATCAATCAGCACAACACCGGCACTCGGCGGCGGTGGATTGGGATCGTCGCTACACTGGGTCTCGATGCGCACATTATGATTGGAGGCGATAGGGCCAAAGTGGAACATCTGGGCTGTCCCCTTACCACTTTGCGTATATGTCGTCCCATCCGCTACGACGGTGATCGTCTGGGTAGCGGCAGGATCGGCACAACCACAAGCCCACAGATGCAAATTCGTGTTCCAGAAACCATACACACCCGGAATTTGCCAGTTGGAGGAGGCATACTTCCCGCTGCTATCGCGGAAGGAAAAACGCAAATATTGCCCCTGGAGCGGGCCTGCCTGTACCGTGCCCTCCCAGTAGGAACGCTGCGCGCACCAGCCCGACTTGACCACGGACACGGACACGGTATTAGATTTGCCACTCGCGCCCGCGCTCAGACTCTTCTTAATTTCCCCTGGAAAAGAGGAGGCTGCGGATTGGAGATGATTATGAGATGGGAAGGCGTCTGCCGCGCGCCGGATACCCGCTGCGCCGCCTGCCGCGCGAATAGTGAGAGTAGAAAGATACGCGGGGCCTTCGAGGGTTGTGACGTGCAGTATATTAGTCAATGCCCCGGTATATGCTACCTCAACGGTCACAACAACCGTCTGGGACCACGTCGCGCCCGGCGCAAGTATCGTCTGCCAGACACGCGGCGCGGGGGGAGTGATGTGAGCGGGCAATACATCGGTGATGGTCGCCGTGAGCGCGATGATGCCCGTGTTGGTGACATATAACGTGTATGTCAGCGGCGCGCCGCCGGCTACCGGATCGGGCCACGCGGTCTGGGAGGTCACCATCCCGGCAGGGTTGACCGGCGTGGCCAGTATAGAAAGGTTATTAT
>JAFGFI010000499.1 GCA_016931185.1 Anaerolineae bacterium | reverse complement strand
TGCAGACATCGCGGATGCAGACATCGCGGATGCAGACATCGCGGATGCAGACATCGCGGATGCAGACATCGCGGATGCAGACATCCGGTATGATCCAGACAAAGGACAGCAATTGCTTGAGGAGGCGGGCTGGCGTGATGAAAACAGAGATGGTATTCGGGAAGCCTATGATGTGCCTGGGTTTACTGATGAGACACCACTTAGTCTGACGCTACACCTGGCCCCACAGTATTTTGTCACTGCTGCCTATATTGCAGCGGATTTGGAGCAATGTGGAGTAGCTGTGACGCCCATTCCAACGGAAGCACAATTGCTATATGCAGCCGATGCGGTAAGTCCACTTTTTGATCGTACATTCCAGATGGCGATTTTTGGATGGCAAACGCTATTCCCACAGGTCTGTGGGGCATGGCGTTCCGACCGTATTCCTACAGAGGAAAACAACTGGATAGGCGAAAACTTCAGCGGGTATGATAATGCTGTGTATGATGCAACATGTCAACGCGCTTTGACAGCTATAGACGTTGAAGTGCGAGATACCGCGTTGTGGATGGCCCAGGATCGGTTATTGAAGGATTTACCCACACTTTTTATTGCCTGGCGTGCGGGGGGCCTGGTTGCGCGTTCTGAGGTGCGCGGAATTCAACCTGACATGTCTGCCCCTTCTCTGTTATGGAATGTAGAATCGTTCTCTGTCACGCCTTGAGTGCTAACAAACCTGGCCTTTTTCATGGGAATTCATCATTAACGCGGTGCATTCACCAGCGGTTGGATGAAAACAGGTGCATTGCACCTATCGCCGTTAGTATCTTACAATTTGTCAATTTTAAATTTTCCAATTTGCGATTTTCAGAAGAGGAGCTTGACGCAAATCAAAAGTTTTGTTATTGTAAGATCATAGTATGCATTTTTACTCACTTTAAGCGTAGGAGGAATATGATGTCTGGAGAACGGAAACAGTTACAGAGATTTGTGATGTCGCCAGTTGTGTGGGGAGTAGTAGGGACTGGAATACTCTTGTTGTTTTTATGGTTTGGGTTCGTGCCAGAGTTAGGAGCGGCGAGTATACTATCCAAACCCTTAACATTTGATAGTCCTATCGGTAATCCGGTGTTAGCATTTGATAAAACGGCAGATGTAATCTCTGCCGAGCCTGGAGATATTGTTCAATATACCCTTTCGTATTCAAATACGCAGCAGGATTCGTTGGCATATAACGTGCGACTATATGATTTCTTACCTGCGGGGGCAGCGTATGTCTCCGCTTCCCAAATTACCACGCTGCTACCTGATGGTGTATTAATGTTTACCGCACCTTCTATTAGCCCTGATACGGGGCAAGTGGACGTAACCGTACGGGTACGTGTTTTGCCAGGATATGAGGCCCTGTATAATCACGCCATGGTCACCGCCGACGGAGCAACGCCGGCCCAGGATTCAGCGGTAGTATTGATGACACCTGCTACGGATAAACTGCTGCTGACAAAAACAGGTAACAAGGCCACATTATTAGGGCGCCCGTTGGTGTATACGATACGTTGTGTGAATGATAGCTTAGTACCCTTCAACAACCTCTGGGTCGAAGATGTACTGCCCGCCGGGGTCACATTAACATCCACATCGGTCACACCGGCAGTAACAGAATTGCCTGTCCTTAGATGGTCTTGGGATAAATTAAATCCCGGTATGAGTTGGGAGGTCGTTATTACCGGCAGCGCCCCCTCCTCAGTAGGAATAATCACAAATGTGGCCGCATTGTACGCACCTTCCCATGTCCCGGTCCACACGCTTTTGACGACACATGTCGTAAGTGAAGGGGCTATCCTGAATGTAGAAAAAACCGCATCTAGCGCGTGGGTACATCCTAATGATCTCTTAACCTACACATTGCGCGCGACAAACGAAGGGAATGTCACCGCTACCAATGTCATTTTAACTGATACCTTTCCCGCGCTGATCACACCACTTAACGCTACACTGGAACCTGTAAGTACATCTTCCGGCCGTTGGATATGGGAGTTGGGAGAGATTGGAAATGGGCAATGGGAAACCGTGGTGATAACGACGCGGGTCAATACCGCCGCCAAGGGATCTTTACTCAACACTGCCGAAGTAGGAGCCTCTAACGCCTGGTCAGGATATGATGATGTATTGACCAGGGTGGACATGCGTAAGTTGTATCTACCTTTGATTATGAAAGTAAGGGAACACTAACCGGGAGGAGCCTGGTCTTTACACGGGTGTTTACATTCACGAAGGCCAGGCTCATTCTGTTTGCGCTCCACCCGGCGCAGGAAACGTTCCCAATCAATCACAAATCGTTCGTGTTCACATTCCCCAATTTTCTCGACCTCATCCCAGGCTTCCACCCGGAAACGCAGGCGTGGCATATCAACTTCCACCAGTTCTGCCCGCACACATACTTCCATCCCAATCGGGGTTGGGGCTAAATGCTGCACGTCTATGTGAACACCTACCGTGCTTTGTCCCGCTTCCAAATATGGGTTTACGGCCTCGTAAGCCGTATTCTCCATCAAGGCAACTAAATGGGGAGTACTTAACACAGGAGCCAGGCCACTACCATAAGTCACAGCGGAATCCTCTTCCACAACAATGTGTGTGCTTTCTCCAACAAGTCCAGGTTTAAGTGTCATAGTGGTTCCTTACTTACCTTAATAAACCAGGTTTCTCTTAAAAACCTGGTTTATTAAGGTAATTGCAGCATAGGGACAATAAAACCAAATAAGCAAACAATATCCAAGACAACCAATCCCATCAACAAACCCACCGCCATGAGTATATGATATTTTGGTGGTAGCAGGCCCGTTATTCCTAATGTAACCATAGTTGCGCCAATGAGGGCCATAGTCCAGAAGGGGAGATCCCCCCGCAAGAGACCAAACACCCCCAGGACAATCAGAAGAATTAACATAAACAGCGCGAGACCAATAGCAGTCTTTCGTTGAGCGAGTCGTGCCAATCCCATCACAGCCGCCAGTGCGAAGAGGGGGAGGGCATTGAAGAGATAACGGCCCTGGTGTTGCACAAAGGTCAGATTATAGCCCAAGAACATCGCTATTGTAATCAAGGCCGACATTCCCAACAAGAGTAAGGCATCACGTTGCCGGGGTTGTAATCCCGCGCGCAGCGATTCTATCAGTTTCCAAATAGCGCCTAGACCTAAAAGTGTAGAGAAGATAGCTAACCCCCGGTAAATACGGTCATCCACAACCACACCCATCCAACCAAACTGCCCCCAGAAGGAACGAAAGGTAGTACGCAACGCATCTCGTAAGAAGGTTAGCAGGCCATCGCGCGCTATCCAATCCATTGTACGGGGTTGTCCCACCACCACTGCATCATGCCGTTGCAGACCCATAATATCAGGCCATCCATAAACAGTGATGTTACGTCCCCACCACACCCCCCCCAGAATTAGGCCGGGCAGGAACAGGAGCAACATTTCTCGCACAAGCCATTGAAAGGTCTGTCCCTCGCGCCGGTAGCGCAAGTAAATGGCAAGTATGGCTAAGGTCAATGCCCCATAGCCGGTAGATTTTGTAAGTAACAGCAGCCCCAATCCCAAACCCAGTGTCCAGGTGGCAGTTTTTCCACGTAAATAGCGCAACGCCAACCAGAGCCAAAGCCAGAGCAGAGCGATAGTTAAAGCATCGTTGTTAATACCACTCATCATTGCGATAAATTGAGGGATGAAGGCCACAATCCCGCCCCCTAACCAGGCAACGCTCGGCTGTTCGGGGATAAATTCACGCAAAATGAGCAGCAACATAACAACTCCTACACCGCCTAGGGCAAGAGAAAAGAGCCGCAGCGCGAGTACTGCCCCCCCAGAAAGCCAATATACCGGCGTGGCCAACAAATAATAAAGTGGGGGTTGGTGATCTTCGTATTCTACCGCGTCAATGGAAAGGTTCAGGGGAAATCTTGTCGAGGTCAGTTGCGAAAGATATGCCTGATCATAATCCCCAGGTTCCATAACTGGAAATGTCAACTCTTCCGCCAGTGCGCGCACATAGTTATAGTGCGCCGGCTCATCAGGCACTTGCCAGAGAGGGGTGTTGACTGCATAGAGAATCCCAACGACCCAATAGGTAAGGACAATAATGATCGCCGGCCCGGCTATCTTAAAGAATGTTTGTGAAGTTTCCAATCGGACGTTTGCATCCGCGATGTCTGCATCCACTTTGTATTTCATCATTGATACTCCAAACGCACTCCTTTCACATATTCTATCACTATTTTAGCTAAGAAAATAGTGATAAAGAAAGGCATATCTATTAGCAACGTACTGCCGCCTAAAAGGATAATCCAACGTGCCGTTATAGTCAAGAAATAAGAGAAGCCATTCAAAAGCATTGTCCCCTCACCTGCTAACCCAATAACGCAGAATGACAACAGTGCCCCTAATACTATCAGTACACCGATCAGAATAGGCCAGGCGTGAACATCTGAACGACTGGGTAACATCGTGTTACCTATAGTAAATACCAGATATGCCCAGATCCAAACATCGGGTGTATTAAATGCTGCTCTCAGTCCCCGTAATGCCGCGAACCAATCTCCAATCGAGAGCGCGGTGACAACATCGGGGGTGCCAAAAACGAAGTGTCCCACAGCAACTACTACCGCGCTCCCCGACAACAATGGGGCAGCTCCAATCAAACTGGCGCGTAAAAAATCGGTTTCCTGTACAGGCACAAAGCCGAGTTGGATACGGTTGCCAATGCGTTTGGGGAAAATGTTGATGCGTCCAATCTTTACACCTAGGATAGCCGCTACTACGGCATGGCTAACTTCATGGAGGCAAACACCTGGAAAGAGCAACAAGGCGTAAAGCCATAGGGCGATTTCCGGATCGTTAGCGATGAGCAACATAACCCCTTGAAGCTGACGGTGAAGCCAGCGGTCCGCCCAGAGCAGCAGTCCCAACACGACTATCAGTTGGGCTATTGTAATGATTACACCCATTCCAAGTATTGCACTATTCAGAACTGACGTGTCATTCAGAAATAGTATACCGTTGATAAAAGGCGTATAACAGATATTCATACCAGCCTTCTCTTTTTGAACAACTAACAATCGCCCGGATGCCTGCATCCGCGATGTCTGCATCCGCGATGTCTGCATCCGCGATGTCTGCATCCGCTTTATCCCAAATATACCACATATATCCCAAAATCACGATATTGTCATTTTGATGATTTCGAGTATGCTTCATGTGCCATTCAGAAATAGTGTACCAGCTCTGAATAGTACGCTGCTTTTTAAGGAATAGCCCGGTATGAACGAAGATACACATGATTCACAACTCCACACACCCTATGAGGTCCATATTCCCGTTTTCGAAGGGCCGTTGGAGCTGCTTTTACATCTTATTGAAAAGAATGAGTTAGACATTACCAAAGTTGCACTTGCTGAAGTGACGGATGAATTCATTGTATATGTGAATGTAATGCGTACTGCGCGCGTCTCCAATGAAGCACCACACTATGGTGAATATGGACATCAATTCCCTAAAAAACCTGGAGGGTCTCCCACCGCTCAAATTGAGGTAGTAGCAGATTTTTTGGCAGTAGCGGCGCGTTTGTTATGGATTAAATCTAAGGTACTGCTTCCGGCCCCCCCCCAGGTAACACAGTCTGTCCCAGATGAAGACGATATTGGAGATGAGCTAGTGCGCCAACTGCGCGCGTACCGTCAATATAAAGAGGCAGCGCAATGGCTGCGAGAACGGGATGAGGCTGGGCTGCGAGCGTATATCCATATTGCGCCGGCCTCGCGTCCTAAGCGCGTCCACATTGACCTCTCCGGCCTGACTCTTGAAAAACTGCTGGCGACGGCTGAAGCAGTGATATATCCTGCTGAAGGACCACGTCCACAAGAGGCAATTCAACGGCCCCGTATTTCCATTGTCCAACAAATTCAACTTATCCATCGCCGCTTGCAACAATTCGCGCGCGTGAGTTATAGACGGTTGTTGAGCAAAACACCCACACGCGTGGAAGCGGTCGTGACCCTACAGGCGATCCTGGAATTGTTAAAACAACGGCTGATTCTGGCCCGGCAAGATACCCCGTTTGGTGATATTCTAATTGAACCCCTGGAACCACCGGAAAAGATTCCCTAGTCATTATCCCGCGTGCCAAAAGTCCAACTCACTACTAGCTGAGTTATTAGAATCTCAAGGCAGAGGATTTCCCGGAAACTGCGCTTTGCCGTAAACTTTTTCCAGCACCCAAACCAGTACCCAGGGCATTGCGGCTGTGATGATGGTCAATGTAGGTGTAGTTCCCACGGCAAAAATAGTATTGACCGTGTTGGTCAGAGCGTGAAACACGATCATCAAAAATACACTCTGCGTGTGATTATAAAGCCAGGTGTAAATGAAAGTCAGCCCAATCAGAGATAGAGTTTGTCCTGCCAATGACATCACAATGACCGGAATTGCCGCCCCAAGTGTGACTTTCCCCATTGTTGAAAGGGCCACATACACTGTAATGGGGTAATGCCACACAGCCCAAATCAATCCCAGGTACCATATCGCCCTTTCTCCCCCCCGGCTGTCCGCAGCCGCGCTGTCCGCAGCCGCGCTGTCCGCAGCCGCGCTGTCCGCAGCCGCGCTGTCCGCAGCCGCGCTGTCTGCATCCGCCCGGATGTCCGCATCCGCACTGTCTGCCATCGCATAGCGCGCCTGTAGTTGGGGCAACAAATACCCGCGCCATCCCGGTTCCTCTCCCAAACCACTGGTAACCAGTTGGCGCAGGAAAAACAGCAAAAGTGCCGGTAATGTCATCATATTGGAAAAAGAAGTTATGGCCCCCATCCAGGTCCCGATAACAAACGGCAACAAAGGCATCAGGAGCGCAATAACAAAAGCTGTCAGGTACCATTTGGGGGCGACGCGCCAACATAACACTCGCGCAAGCAGTGCTTTTAATCCCGCAGTTCCTGTGTCTAACGCAGTAGCAACGATGGCAGCAACAAGCGGGCCGTATACACCCAAGCTAAAAAGGATAGAAATGACCCGGTGACGGGCGTCCACATAATCCGTAAAAGGACGTGTCGTTACCAATCCGGGCAACACATAATCATACTTCACCGCAATAATCTCGGCAGGTATCCAACACAGTGCCGTGATACCCATAGCTAAGACAAGGTACAGCCATAACTTTCCATCTTTAAAAAGGACATCATTCCCCGATGGCGTGCGCCGTTGCGCCAGATGCGTATTTTGTTCCATCATATCTTAAATACGTCCTGCAACCGCTTTTCCTACATCCAGCGTGCCAGCATCCCCACCCATATCATAGGTACGGACTTGACCCTCTTCAATGACGGCAGCAATCGCCGTTTGTAACACATCAGCCTTATCCGTCTCGCCAAGCCAGTCCAGCATAAGTTTAATAGAGAGCAATATCGCGGTAGGATTTACCTTGTACTGTCCCGCATACTTGGGTGCAGATCCATGCGTCGGTTCAAAGACAGCGAAGGTATCGCCGATATTGCCACTGGCCGCGAAGCCTAATCCACCGACAAGTTGCGCCGCCAGGTCAGAGATAATATCGCCGAACATATTGCTGGAAACCATCACCCCGTAGTTCTGCGGGTTCTTCACCAACCACATCGCCATCGCGTCCACATTGGTCTCCCACAACTCTATATTTGGATACCCGGCGGCGATCTTGCGGGCTTCGCGTACCATCAGGCCAGAGGTCTCGCGGATGACGTTGGGTTTCTCCACCAACGTTACCGTAGGATAACCAAACTGCCTGGCATACTCGAAGGCACGGCGCACAATGCGCTGGCAACCCTGCCGGGTGAAAATACGCGTCGAGAGCGCGATATCCGCCGAATCCACCCCCGCGAAGGCCGTCATCCGCGGGCTGAGTTCCTCCAGTTTGGCACGCAGGTCATCGGGCAGCGGGTAGAATTCCACACCTGCGTAAAGTCCCTGTGTGTTCTCGCGGAATACCACCAGGTTAATATCATCCCGGTAGTTAAGCGGATTACCTTTGAATGCCTTACATGGGCGCAGGTTAGCGTACAGATCGAACATCTGCCGCAACCGCACGATGGGGCTGCGATAAACCAATCCTTTACCCTGCAATTCTGGCGACAATTCAGCTTCAGCTTCTTCTTTTGGCTTCGACGTGACCGCCGCGAAGAGCGCGCACGTACACGTCTGGAGTATATCCACCGTGCGTTGTGGCAGGGCTTCACCTTCAGCGCGCCAGAACTCCCATCCGATGTCCGCATGGACATATTCTGCATCCAACGCCAACTTATCCAATACCAATTTGCCCGCGTCCATCACGTCATTGCCGATACCATCACCGGGCATCAGGGCGATTTTATATTTAGCCATCCATTCCTCCGATAAAATTTAAGCGTTGCAAGTTAAGAGTCGCAAGTTAAGAGCTAAAGAAGCAGAAAAAGCCTCCTAACTCCTAACTCTTTATTCCTAATTCCTTCCGCGCATGCGGTATTAATCCACCATCTTCGAGAATTTCCAATACCTCTGGCGAATAGGGGGGAAACGTATATTCGCCGCGCGGCGTGGAGACGGTGCCTGCTGTAAAGTCAATTGTAATCTCTTCGCCAGATTCGACACTGTCCACCGCATCACACGTGATGATGGGCAGCGCATGGTTGATGCTATTGCGGAAATAAATGCGGGCAAAACTGCGCGCCACAATTGCGCCGACGCCTGCCTGCTTGAGGCAGATAACGGCCTGCTCGC
>JAFGFI010000039.1 GCA_016931185.1 Anaerolineae bacterium | reverse complement strand
TGGGGGGCGATCTTCGCTCTCATCACCGTTATCATCGCCTGTATGCTACTATCGCTCTTCGCGCGCGAGGAACCGTTGGCCGCCCCCCCTTTCCGTGGAGTGGCAGCCGTCCTTGCGCCTGCTGTTGACGACGGCGGCCTTCACGCTTATCATCCTGGGACTGGGTGCGGTGGTCAACATGGGGATGCGCATGGAAACTACCATGGCAAATAGGCAACTGCTCACAGGTCTAATTGGCATCCTGGGAATGGCGGTCGCCGTTGCGCCGGGCGTCTGGGTCAGTAGCGGATCGGCATCGGGCGCGAAATTCACCAAAAGCTGTTTTTGTTATCAATCTTCACGTTGGGAGGAATAGCGAATAGCGAATCACGAATGTGCTATAATGGACTCACAAGCTTTTAATCCAGAAAGGAAAAATAATGCTGAAAAAACGCAAATGGGTCATCTATGCAGTGATCATCACGGGGGTCATTGTGGTGGGACTGCTGGCATTTGCCATCAATCGTGGCCCATGGTTCACCGGATTTGAGCCTGCCGAACAAGAACCCGAAATCGGCGCGATCTGTCTGTGGTGCGGGGAGGAAGGGCCAACGAGTGTGTGGGATATTGTGGGTACCGGTCTTATTATGTTGTTGATGTTCCTCATTCCCTCCGGGCACATCGCGTTGCTGATATGGGTGGCAAACTGGTTCCAACACCTGCCCCAATCTACCGCCAAACATCCTGCATTGGCCTGCCCCCACTGTGGACGCGAGGTGTACGCCCAGTGGAAAGCCTGCCCGCACTGTGGAGAGAAACTTTAGCGAATGGAAACAGGTATATCCGCCGTCTTCTAGGATACCAGCGGGCGATTATTGATATACCCTATCACTTATGAAACATAAAATAAACAGTATCGCGAGGCGGAAGCATTAAAATATTCTTTGCTAATTACCTGTTTTTTCAGGAGAATATAAAACTATGAGCAAACGAAAGCTCAAACGGCAACTAACCTTAACTCAAGTCATTATGTTAGGCACAGCCGGCACAATTGCGGCAGAAATCTTTGTCCTGACCGGGCACGCGGCAGGCATAGCTGGCCCTGCTACTGTGTTAGCATTACTCGTTGGTGGGCTATTAAGCTACAGCGTCGCCATCAACTACTGTGAGCTGGCGACCACTTACCCCGTAGCTGGAGGGGCGATGAGCTATGTGCGGGAGGCGTTTGGCACCGGCATCCTCTCATTCCTGGTCGGTTCTATGGATTGCCTTTCCAGCACTTTCTACGCAGCGCTTTCAGCAGTCGGGTTTGCCTACTCTTTGCAGGTGTTCATTCCCTTCCTGCCCATTGTCCCCACCGCCATCCTCATTATCGGCCTGTTTTCTTTACTCAACATCCTGGGAGTAACGCAAGTAGGTAACGCGCAGATTATATTAGGAGGAGGACTTCTAGCAATCTTCGCACTGTATATCGTGGCCGGCTTCATTTGTCCCGAGGGCTTTAGTTGGAACGTCTTTATCGTTGGGGAGAGCATCTTTGCGCACAAAGAATTTTGGACTAATTTCTCGCGCATCTTAGCAACAATTGCCCTGGTCTATAACGCTTATGTAGGCTTTGAAGTCATCGCCGATGATGCTGAAGAAGTGAACAACCCTAGCCGCACCATTCCCACAGGTATTTTAGTCAGCTTAACCCTGTGTACCCTCATTTATGTCCTTGTCGGGCTGGTAACATTAGGTACTGTCCCCTGGCAAGACCTGGCCGGTTCGGAAACTGCGTTGACCGATGCTGTTCGTCATTTTATCCCCGGTTGGGGTGTACCACTGATGGCAGTTGCCGGGATGATCGCCACCCTGACCTCCATCAATTCCGCTATGCTCAGCGCCACACGGGAAGCCTTCACTCTAGGGCGCGATGGCGTATGGCCCCGGATGTTCTCCAAACTGAGCCGCTTCCGCACCCCGTATGTAGCCATCCTGATCATTGGGGGTATCAGTGCGTTGGTCGCCATCATTGGTCTTGTAGATTTCCTGAGTTACATTTCTAGTTCCGGGTATTTGTTCGTCCTGTTCTGGGGCAGTCTATCCATGGTGCGATTGAGGAAATTGTATCCCACCATTGAACGCCCCTTCAAGGCGCCATTTTTTCCGTTGACTCCCTATCTAGCCGGAGTAACGTGTGTGCTAATTATGGCATTTGCTGACTGGCGCGCGCTGTTATTCGGCGCTGGTGTACTCACCCTGTTCACACTCGCCTTTTACGCCGGTCCTCCAATCAACCGCTTACTAAACGAACAGTTTAAGTCTGTTGAACCGGAGGAGGATCTGATTCTGATCGCTGCCGCTACTCCGCAAACCGTAAAAAGTTTAGTCCACTTGGCCGCCGTTGTCGCGCAGGCGAGTGAAGATGCCTATATCTGTGTGATGAGCGTCATCCCGGAAAGTACAGACATCCCATTAGCCAGCGCGCAACAACTCGCGCGGCAGATGAAACCTCAATATCAAAGTTTTCTCAATCAGATCGCAGTAGATACGACAAGCCAGAATATCGCCCTATACTCGAAAGTGCGGGCGGCTTCAAGTGTCGCCGACGGGATTCTCGATGAAATTGAAACGCGCCGCAATCTCAAGCTCCTGTTGACCGGTTGGCCCGGCCCGTTACACACGAAAACATGGGCCAACAACCCGGTGAAAATTGCGTTACAAAAAGCACATACAAATATAGCCGTACTCCTGGATCGCGGATTGGACGAAGTCAACCACATTTTAGTACCTGTGGGGGGCGGGTTACATTCGCGGATGGCGATTCGTCTAGCAAACGAAGTCTCTATGGCGGACGATGCGCAGATTACGGCTTTACGCCTGCTGACAAAAGGGGTTGAGGAAGAAGAAGTTGAAGATCAGACGTTATACCTTGCGGAAATTGTCGAAGAAGCCCTGAATGCGGTACCGGCAAACTTTGAGTTGCGTGTCAGTCAGGCAGAATCCGTGGAACAGGGCATCCTGACTGAAGTACAACGCACTCCCTACGATCTCATCATCCTTGGAGCATCCGAAGAATGGTCCCGGGATACACAGCTCTTTGGCACCATAGACGATTGGGTGGCCGAACACGCGCCCTGTTCAGTGCTGCTCTGCCGCCGTCATGAACCCATTCCCCTCGCATGGTTGCGCTATCAGGTTAAGACGATTGAAAAAGAACTATCTCTATAAGAAACTTGCTAGAGAATGATACATAGCAAATCAAAAAGTGAAGTTTTTACGAGCGAAGTATCACCGCAAAAATCTCTTCTTTGCATACCACTTTAGCAGTCTATTTGAGGGAGGTAACTCATGAAATTTTCTCTCTTGCACCCCCGTGACCAACTGGTCACGGTGATGGAACGCATTTATGGCTTTGGGATGACGACCACGTCAGGGGGGAATCTTTCCATCCTGGACGAGAACGGTGACATCTGGATCACGCCTGCCGGGGTGGATAAGGGCAATCTGACGGCGGGTGACATTGTCTGTGTCAAGCCGGATGGGACGCTCATCGGGCCACACAAACCGTCGTCGGAGTACCCCTTCCACCGGGCGATCTATGCCAGGCGCCCCGACTTCCGCGCGATTGTCCACGCGCACCCGGCGGCGCTGGTGGCATTCAGCATCGCGCGCAAGATTCCTAACACCAGCATCATCCCCCAAGCGCACGCGGTGTGCGGGCAGGTAGGATACGCACCTTACCGGCTCCCCGGCAGTGAGGCCCTCGGCGCGGTCATCGCCGATACGTTCGAAGCGGGATTTGACGTGGTGTTATTGGAGAACCACGGTGTCGTGACCGGCGCGGAGAGCCTCCCAGCGGCATTCCAGCGGTTTGAAACCCTGGATTTCTGCGCTCGCACACTGATCAGGGCAGAGACACTGGGTGAAGTGCGCTCCCTAACCAGGGAAGAAATTGCTAAATCACGCAAGCGGGGCAAAAAGCTCACCACATTCAAGCCAAAGTTTCACAGCAGTTGCGAGCGAGAACTGCGCCAGAAAATCGTGGACATTGTACGCCGGGCCTACGCACAGCAGTTGATGACAAGTACCGAGGGCACGGTCTCGGCGCGTGTCCCGGATATATGCGAACCGGATGCCGTCAGTTTCCTCATCACGCCTTATGGCGTGGATCGATTCTACCTAGATATTGACGACATCGTGCTCATTCGTAACGGAGAGCGCGAGCGACGCAAAAAGCCTAGCCGCGCCGTGCGCCTGCATCAGGCCATCTACGAAGCCTGTCCTGAAATCGGCGCGGTGATTACGGCACAATCCCCTAACGCGACGGCCTACAGCATTACCCAACGTGAGTTCGATACACGCACCATCCCCGAAAGCTACATCGTGCTGCGCGATATTCCCCTGATTCCCTATGGCGCGCAGTTCGGCAGTGGCAAGAAAATCGCCAAACGCCTCGCCACCAACATCCCCGTCATCCTGTTGCAAAACGACGCCATCCTCACCACCGGCGCGACCCTTCTACAAGCCTTTGACCGCCTCGAAGTCGCCGAATTCAGCGCAAAAGCCCTCATTGACACCACCCACATCGGGAAGATGATACCCATTGGGGAAGAAGAAGTGAAGGAAATTGAGGAAAAGTTCTTATGAACCACAAGACACGTGTCCTAAACACGTTAGATCATCGCGGCTATGACCGCATCCCGGTAAAGCATCACGGGACGCCGGAGGTGGATCAACTATTGATGGATCACTTTGGGGTCTCCGATTATCTGGCCCTCTCCGAGTGTCTGGGCGACGACTTTCGCGGGGTCACGCCGGTATGGACAGGTCCGGCGTTGCGTCACTTTCCCGATGGCAGTTGGGAGGGATTCTGGGGAGAACGGTACACCAATGTCTCCTTCGGGCACGGCACGTACCCGGAGGCCGTCTATCTGCCTTTCGCGGAGGTAGAGGATGTGACGCAGTTGGACAAATTCCGTATGCCCAGCGCGGACGATTTTGACTACAGCACAGTCAAGGCGCAGTGCGAGCGATGGGCGGACTATGCCGTGGTGATCGGCAACGCGGGCACGCTAGATTTTATGAATGGCATCGCCCGCTGTCGTGGCGTGGAAAAAGTGCTGTTCGACATTGCCGAGCGCAACCCCGTCTTCCTCACACTGATGGACCAGCGATTCCAATTTTTCTACGAGATGACGGAGCGCGCTCTGCAGGCCGCCGAGGGGTTGATTGACGTTGTCCACGTGGGCGAGGATTTCGGTTGCCAGCGGGGGTTACTTATCAGTCCGCGCGCATTCGAAGCATTATTCGCGCCCAAATTCGAGGCTATGTTCGCGCTGGCGCATCGTTATGGAGCGCGCGCGATGATGCACTGCTGCGGCAGTGTGCGCCAACTCATCCCACGCTTCATCGAGCTCGGATTAGATGTATTGGACGTGGTGCAAGTCTCCGCCGCCGGGATGGCGATCCGCGAGCTGCATACTGAGTATGGTCACGACCTGGCGTTCGCGGGGAGCATTTGCGTGCAATCTACGCTGCCTTTTGGTACCGTGGACGATGTGCGCCACGAGGTGGATCTGCGGCTGGAACTTTTCAAAGAGGGGGGTCTGATTCTAGGGCCAACGCACCAGATTCAAGCGGGGACGCCATTAGAAAACATTTTGGAGATGTATGGAAGAGCGGGGAGTTTGCGGGCGCAGCCCGCCAACGAAAAAACGCCTCTTTCCCGCGGCTTGAGCCGCCAAATTTGATCGAGGAATAAAATTATGGATTATCGCAAACTAGGAAAAAGTGAACTTAAAGTCAGCGCCATCTGTATGGGCTGTTGGGCCATAGCAGGCGGGAATGTGTGGGGACCGCAGGATGAAGCCGAAGCAATTAACGCGCTGCACACCGCAGTAGATGTGGGCATCAATTTTTTCGACAGCGCTGAGGGATATGGCGCGGGCCACTCCGAAGAACTGATCGGCAAAGCATTCAAGGGGATGCGTGACAGAGTCATCCTGGCGACAAAAGTATCGCAGGGAAACTTGCGCCCTGAAGACTTGCGCGCGGCGTGTGAGCAGAGTCTCAAGAATTTGGGGATGGATTACATTGACATTTATTACATCCACTGGCCCAACTGGAACATCCCCCTGGCCGATACTCTGGGCGAAATGGGACGTCTCAAGGAAGAGGGTAAGATTCGTTTTGTGGGTTGCTCCAACTTCGGCAGGCGCGACTTGACAGACTTATTGGCCTTACAGCGGGCAGAAGTCAATCAACTCTCATACAGCCTACTGTTTCGTGCAATTGAGTACGACATCGTGCCCCTGTGCCAGGAACATACAGTGGGGATCGCAACCTATAGCCCACTGCTTCACGGCATTTTGACAGGGAAGTTCCCTACCCTGGCCAATGTTCCCGACGAGCGGGCGCGGACGCGGCACTTTTCCGCCACCTCACGCCCGATGACGCGCCATGGGGGATCGGGGGCAGAACCAGAAACTGCCGCAGCCCTGACGCAGATCCGGCAGATTTGCGACGAAGCTGGGCTGCCAATGGCGCAGGTCGCATTAGCGTGGATACTGAAGCAGCCCGCCGTCGCCACTGTCATCGCCGGCGCGCGGAATCCCCGGCAGGTCCAGGCCAACGCTGCTGCTGTCGCCCTCAACCTATCTGACGACATCGTAACTGCCCTCACTGCCGCCACCGATCCCCTTAAGGCTAAACTTGGCCCTAACCCGGATATGTGGGAAAATGATGCCCATTCAAGGATGAGATGAAAGAATAACGAATAGCGAATTACGAATAAGGTGTATAACTCGCAGTTCAAAATTTATAATTTATAATTCTAGCCACCGGACACTTTTTATTAGAGTAACATATCTACTCCAAAAGTTACACTTTGAACTGGATTGTGCGGCTAAAGCCGCCGGAAAAGAGGGTATTTTTTGATTTC
>JAFGFI010000498.1 GCA_016931185.1 Anaerolineae bacterium | reverse complement strand
GCACTGCTCGCCTGGGGCTTCGGCGCAGAGGCCACTCGCGCGGCCGTCACCGACATGGTGAAGAGCTGGGGCAGCGGCGGGGGAATGAGTGAGGCGTGAAACGTAAAACGTGATGCGTAATGCATAATCGGGTGGTTGCGTGGTTAGGGTTATGGGGGGATTCTTGATTCTCAATTCACCCCGTTACCTTGTCACCTTGTCATAATTCACAATCGGAGGTAAAAACGTGACTGAAATATTTACAATTCCACTGGGGGGTACAAAAGTCTTCTTGCTGCGTGGAACGTCGGGTGTGGTGATGGTAGATGCCGGGATGCCCAAGCAGGAGGATCGGATTTTGCAGGGGCTGGCGGCCCACGGGTTAGGAGGGAGGGATGTTCGCCTGATTTTGATTACGCACGGGCACATGGATCATATCGGTAGTATTACCGCGTTGCGCGAGGTCATCGACGCGCCGGTTGCCATCCACGCGGGGGATGCGGATATGGTACGCACCGGGCAGGGACCGGAAAGTAAACCAACGGCGCGGTGGGCGCGTTGGGTGATGGGGCTGTTCGGTAAGTTGGGAGGTGGTGGTGAGTCTGCTACGTTGGAACCCGACATCGTCTTTGATGCTCCATGGCGGTTGGATGAGTACGGCGTTGCGGCGGAGGTGTTGCCGACGCCGGGACATTCCCCCGGTTCGGTGAGTATCTTGCTGGACAGTGGGGAGGCCATTATCGGCGATATGGCAATGGCCTGGGGTCGCCGTCCAACTAAGCCTTTTATCGCGTGGGATCTGGATAAGAACTGGGAGAGTTTGCGTGCTGTGCTAGATCGGAAGCCGACACAGATTTATCTCACGCACGGAGGTGTGTATCCGCCGGAGACACTGGCCGCGCTTTTGCCTTAAAATTAAGTAACTACTTGGGTCATTTGAGGATATTTTTTCATTTTCGGCCGCAGCCCGAAAATGAAAAAATATCCTTTTGTCGTAATTAATTACTTTTTGTCTATAGTATAATGAGTGTACTATGGCAGATACATCTTATGAGGAGCTGTTGCACGCCGGGATTGCTGCGGTAAAGGCCGGACAGTCTGAGGCAGCGCGCGAGGCTTTCATACAGGCCATCCAACTGAATGTGGATGACGCACGGGGTTGGTTGTGGTTGAGTGGTGTGGCGCCAACGCTTGATGAGCGGGTGATGTGCCTGGAGAAGGTCATGGCGTTGGAGCCGGAAAATGCGCGGGTACGCCAGGGTCTGGAAGCCCTGTACTCTCAACAAGTGGCGGTTCGGCTGCGCGAGGGATTGGCGGCGATGGAGCAGGGGGATCGCGTCCACGCTCGTGAAGTATTGACCCAGGTGGTGACCCGTGACGAGAGCCACGTTGAGGCATGGTGGGCCTTGAGCCAGATCGTGGAGACGACCGAAGAGTGTGAGGTTTGCCTGGAAAATGTGCTTGCCTTAGTGCCCGACCACGCCGAAGCGCGATCTGCATTGGATGAATTGCGCTCAACTTCTCCGTCCAGTGCCTTTCTGGTAGAGGAAATACGTTATGAGGATGTGACTTCCATACCTGCTGCCCCCGCGTTATTGTTTACTGCGCCTCCGATCACGCATACACAGGGAGAGATTGCACCTGTCCCACCACCAACTGCAGATTGGGATTCATTGGACAACCCCTATTTGTGTCCTTATTGTGCAGCTCTGACCGATCCCGAAGATCAAGAGTGTCCGGTATGTGATAAAGAGCTTTGGATCACGCGCCCCGAAGTGGAAAAAATAAGACCCGCCTACTGGATCTATCTCGGCGTGCAGGTGGCGTTTGTATTAGGGGGTGGGTTGTTGCCCGTGTTTTTGCTCTCCTATGCCGGCGGGCAATTGGGGATTGACAATTACTGGCGACTCCTCCCTATGTACTTGGGGATGGCCGAGATTTCTCCGGAGGATATGTCACTGCTCACATTCTTGGTGCCGCGCCCATTGGTGTGGCTCTCCCTCTTACCTACCCTGTTATCGTTCTTGTTGTTGGTGGGAACTTTGACGCGCTGGGCGTCGGTTTACATGGGTTTGCTCGGTATGGAAGCCTTGCGGGTTATGGTTGCGCTGGTTAGCCTGTTGATTCTTTTTACCCAGGGATTAGGGATATTGGGAACTGATATACAGGGTATCCAGGCCAGCGTTTATCAATTTGGCATTGATCTGCTAGGACGCGCTGTGATTGTGGGGAATGTTGTGGTATTGTTGGCGACCGGTATCTCTTATACGATGTTGCAACGGATTGTGGATCACTTTTCTACCGAAGACCGGCGCATTGTGTTGCGTCTGGATCACGATGTGGTGGGCAGTGAAATTGGGCTATGGGTCCGGGGCCGCGCGTATGTGCAGCAGAAAATGTGGGCGATGGCCGCCATCCACTTACGGTATGCTCTGGGGCTACAGGCGCGGCTGGAAGCCTATTTGCAACTTGTGGTGGCTTGTGTCCATTTGGAGCGCTACGATCTGGCCGAGGATACTCTTCAGAAGGCTCGCCGGTTCAGCCCCGACAGTGCTGAATTAGACGAAGTGGCAGTCTTATTGGACGAGAAGCGAAAGGATATATAGTGTGGGCGTAGATAATATCGAACTTTTGTTGACCACAGGTATTGAGGCGGCGAAAGCCGGCGATCAGGAGCAGGCGCGTCAGATCTTTCAGCGGGTGACGGAGTTAAATCCAGAGCATGTGACGGGATGGATCTGGTTGGGGGGGATGTTGGAAGACCCTCGTGAACAGGAAGCGTGTCTGAGACGCGCGTTGACGCTAGATCCGGAACATCCCGTTGCGCAGAATGGCTTGCTTGTGATTGGATGGCGCGTGATCAAGGTGTTGTTGTTGGATGCGGATATGGCGCTCCGGGATGGGGATACAGAACGCGCGCGTGCTTTGTTAATGGAGGTAGTGGATCGGGATGAGCACAATATAACTGCGTGGCTGTGGCTGAGCCGGATTGTGGAAGTCCCCGAGGATCAACTGATTTGTCTGGAAAATGTGTTGGTTTTAGATCCGGGCAACGTGGAAGCACAGGCAGCATTAGATGCGCTGTCTATTGAGCCTGATGCGCTTTCCCCGGATGAATTTAACGCTGTGTTTAATCCCTGGACGAAGCCCATTGATGAAAAAGAGGAAGATTCTATTGCGCCAACGTTGGCCGCCGCTATTTTGGGACCGGAGTTTGTGGAACGCCATACACAAGTATTCCCAGAGCCGGAACCGGCGCCGGAACGCCCCGCGACCTCGATATGGGCGAAGTATGAGAATGAGTATCTGTGTCCATATTGTGCCGTGCTGACCGAGCCTGATGATCGTCGTTGCGCTCAATGTGGCAAGCCTTTGTGGATCACGATGCGCCGCCGTGAAAGCTGGTCTCTCCTGTTGTGGTTTTTACTGTCCTTCGTGGGATTTGGGATGGGATTGAGCATCATTGTGCCGATTGCGCTCTTGTATATGGTGGGGACTTATATGAATGTGTACAATTTCTTTCTCTTGCTGCCGATGTATCTTTTAGGCCCTTCACTTTACCTACCGCCCGAAATTGCAACCGTTGAGGCAGCGGCGGTGGCCTTTACCATTTTGCCCCGTTGGGGATTTTTCTTGTCCTGGTTACCTTTTATTCTTTCATTGGTGTTGTTCGTGGGAATTTATGTGCGCTGGTCGCCGGTCTATTATATGCTTTTGGGATATGCAGTTTTACTTTTCTGTGCCTCTATCTTTGGGGTGATTGTATCGAGAAACCCGTTAACATTGGCCGGTGCAGTGATTGCAGGCTTAATCTTTTTCAGTGTGTTACAGTTGGAGAATGATTTACTCAAGAATCGGGTGCGCCTTCTGCTGCGCGTGGATAAAGATGCCCAGGACGGGATGACGTTATTACTCAGGGGACGTGCTTATGCGGCAGAAGAGATGTGGGCGCTGGCGGCAATCCATCTACGACGTGCAACGGCGTGGTTATCCCACAATGTGGATACTTTCCTGTCGTTGGCAACTGTGTGTTTGAAACTCAACGAACCAGAACTGGTGGGCCAGGCATTGGATGATGCGCGCCGCATTGAACCGCAAAATGCCGATCTGATAGCGTTAGCGGCTATGTTAGAACAACAGCGCGCTGCTCAGGCAAACACGTAACGTAGACATTCCTGTCTATCGGATATATAGTGAAAACAGCATAAATATTTGTAAATTTCTCTATCTTGTGGTAAAATCCCGATCTGATTACACTCAAAGGGGGGATACCGTGAATAAACAATCTCATCGCCTAACATTGGGAAAAACGTTGCTATACAGCATGGCTTCGGCGGGCCTGAACATTATGAGTATCACCGTCAGTACGTGGATTCTTTACTTCTATGCGCCGCCACCGGATTCCGGGCGCGTCCAATATCTACCGGCTGCTTTGGTGGGAGTGTTGCTAACGCTCGGCAGCCTGTGGGATGCTGTGATTGATCCCTTTATCGGTTATTGGAGTGATACATTAACCTCCCGTTGGGGGCGGCGGCGACCGTTTCTGATGTTTGGCGCGCCGGTGGTAGCCGTATTGCTTGTGTTGATCTGGACACCACCAGCGGGAAGTCGTGGGGTGACTGCTCTCTATTTTACATTGGTGACGATAGGTTATTTCACGGCATTTAGTCTGGTGGGAATTCCCTACGATAGCACATTGCCCGAAATGGCTCCTGATTCTCACGACCGGATGCGGTTGAGTTACTGGAAGAATCTATTAGGAATTCTGGGCGTATTGATCGGTTCCCTGGTGGCGGCCCCTCTGTTTGATTCCATCGGTCCGGTGGCAATGGGTATCGTGGTGGGGGCCGTCGCGATGGGAACTATTTGGCTCTCCCTGCTTGGGCTGCGAGATGTTGAATCTGAGGGGGCACCGATTGGTGTGTTGGAAGGGATGAAGATTACGTTGCGTAACCGGCAATTTATCATTGTCTTTATCTCAACATTGTTTATGCATCTGGGATACCAGATGTTCCTGGCAAATTTGCCTTACTTTGTTACCCTTATAGTTGAACGGACGGAGGGTGATGTAGGATTGTTGCAGGGGGTTTTGATCCTGGTGATGGCCGGAATTGGGCCACTGTGGACGTGGTTGGATAAACGCTTCACGCAGCGTACCCTGGTATTGGCGGCTTCGCTCGGGATGGCGGTCTCTGCGTTGTTGCCTCTGGGGGTCGGGTTGATCCCAGGCGTTCCCTTGTTGGCACAGGGGGTGGTGAGTTTATTCCCTATGGCGGCGATGTTGGGTGGGTATTTTATCCTTATTTATGCCTTGATGGGTAATGTAGTAGATTATGACGAAATGCTCACCGGGCGACGGCGGGAAGCGATTTATTATGGTACTTTTAGCTTTGCCAATGGATTGGGAATTTCGGTAGGGGCATTGATTATGCCTTTGGTATTGGAGACCTTCGGGTATACAAGTCAAAACTCGTTGGGTGTCCGGCTGGTCTATGGTATGGTGTGTATAACTTCGCTTTTGGGCGCGTGGATTTTTCGTACCTACCGCCTGGGGGACACGCCCGAAGCTACGCGTCGTGCACTGAAGTTGGATGTATCTGACGTAGAAAGTAATCCGTGATAGGTTATGCAGGTGAAGGAAGGATATGGCTGAACAATTATTAGCAGGTGTAGCCAGGGAAATTATTTCTCCTCCTAAAGGAATTTACCTCATTGGTTATGGGGCCGGGGGGCGAAATAACGTGGGGGTTCATGATGATTTGACCGCAACGGCCCTGGTGTTGGCCCATGGTCGCCTTCATGTGGCGTGGGTGGCGTGTGATTTATTGTGTATCAATGAGGCGATTGTGGATCGCGTGCGCGCGGCCTTGGGGAGCACGGTGGAGGTTATCATTGCGTGCTCTCATACACATTCTGGCCCGATTGTCTATGCCGATGATCATTCCCGGCGCGCGCGGCGCGACTACGTTGATTTTCTGGTGGCGCGTATTGTGAGTGCGGTCAAGCGTGCCGAGGCTACTTTAGTCCCTGTTACACTGGCGTGGGGACGGGCCGAGGCGGACATTGCCGTGAACCGCCGCGAGCGCAAGCCGGACGGGTCTATAATCATCGGGGTGAATCCTGACGGTGTTGTGGATTCCACAGTGAGTGTACTGCGGGTCCTTACTTTACAGGGAGATTCGCTGGCGACGATAGTAAACTATGCCTGTCATGGCACCGTATTGGGACCGCAGAACCGCTGGGTCTCTGCTGACTGGATTGGCGCGATGCGGGCGCGTGTGGAGATTGAATTAGGCGGGATGGCCCTTTTCTTGCAGGGAGCGACCGCTAATCTGAATCCGGTGCATAATACATTATCGTTATCCGAAGATCCCTGGTCTGCTGTGCAGACCCTGGGCGAGCGTGTGGCCAGACAGGTGCTTTCGGCATGTGGAGAATGTGAACCTTGCGCGGATGCCCCGTTGCGTTTTGCGCGTCAGGAGATCGAATTACCGTTGGAGGCTGAGGTGACGACGGTAACGCCTCCTAAACACCACTATCGCCGGCAATTAGCTGTGTCGGTGGGATTGCCGCGTTGGCTGTCTTTTGTCGTGGATCCATTATTGGCCCAACGGTATCCCTGGCACTCGTGCATTGTGGCCCGCAATGCGGTCTGGCACGTGCCGCTCCGTATCAATACGGTGCGGATTGGAGAAATTGGAGTTGTCACTTTTGGGGCGGAAGTTTTCACAGAGATTGGTATGATGGTGAAATCTGTCGCTCCCACGGCAAAGACCCTGTTTGCCAGTGTTAGCGATGGTTGTATTGGTTACTTGCCGACCGATGATGCCCACACGGCGGGGGGCTATGAGGTAGATGTTGTTCCCTTTTTCTATCGTTATCCCGGTCGCCTGGCGCAGGGCAACGCCCAACGGACCATAGACGCAGCGGAACAGATGTTAAGGGCGTGTTTCGCTTGAGGTAGTTCCCGTTTCGTCTCTCAATTCTAAGTTTACTCTCTTACCTTGTTACCCCGGCTCCTCTGCCCTCCTGCCCCTCTGCTTCCTCACTCTCCTCTATACGGTAGGAAGATGCGGAACACTGTTCCATGTCCTATGATGCTCTCTACTTTGATATTGCCTCCAAGTCCCTCAAGGTAATCGTTGGTCCAGAAGAGTCCAAATCCCAGGCCGGAGGATTTGGTTGTCCAGCCTATATCGAAAATCTTGTTGATATTCTCCGGTTTGATCCCCACACCATTATCACGGATGGTGACCTCGATGCCTGCCAGGGGATCCAGACGGCTGGTGATGCTCAGCCGTCCTGCTTTTCCCCTTTCCGAAATAGCGTCCAGGGCATTTTTTATCAGTACTTTGAATGCTTCGGTGAGCATATCCGGTGAGGTTTTGACCAGCAGTGCAGTTTCTGATAGTTCCAGGCCTACTGCCAGTTTTTCCTTTTCGGTGAGGGGCATAGTTTTATCAATAGCGCGTCGTAAACAGACATTCGCGTCGATTAACTCATCAGAGATGGGCTGCCACGGTTCCCGCAGAGTATTGAGAATCTTGGCGGCTTCTTGTAAGCGTGCCTGCACATCGGCATCGCGTTCTGCGAATTGCGAGTATGTTTCCGGGGCGATGTGTTTTATTAACTCGAGGTGCATTTGAAAGATCCCAATATGGTTAGCCAGTGCGTGGACGGCCGTGTTTGCACTGAATGCCATCCGTCCGAACATCTGTGCTGCTTGCCGTCGCTCCTCAGCCGTGTGATAAAGGCGCGCGTTGCGCAAACCGGCTGCGGCCTGCTGTCCAAAAGCCCGTAGTAATTCGATCTCGCTGGCTTGGAAGGATTGAGATCGCGTCGCAGCGAAAAGATTACCGATCAGTTCGCGGGTGGGAATTCCGTCAACTATGGTTTCCAGGAAGAAGGGCACTGCAATAACTTGTTGGATACCCATTGCTTTTTGAATTTCGCTGACCAGGGGACGGGTGGTCGAGGGGGCGACGGGTCTGAATAAATCGTAAAGATCATTGCTGGTTACCGGCGTGCCGGCCCTGGCTGCCCTTACACTGAGGTTATCCTGGTAGTGTTCTTGGTTGATATAAACCCTGGCTACGTCCGGATCTGTGATGCTGAGTTGCTTATAACTGACCTCCGATAGTTGCGCTTCCCAGCGATGGATGTCGGCTTCGGTAGCAATGTGAGGATCAACATACAGCGCGAAGGCCGGGAGCGCGCCATCTGGTTCGTAGGGCGCGACCATCGCACCTACATACCCCAGGTCAGAGACTACACCTTTGACGATCCATTCCAGGATTTTCGTTTCGTCATTCAGGCTGGTTTGGACGCGGTAAGTTAACTCCTGGGCAATTTCCACCTGGATGCGGCGCCGCTCACTCCCGATGGCCGCAGCCGCCTGTCGCCCAAAAGCAGAAAGCACATAAATATCCTGTTTAGAAATCGTACTGCGTTTGGCCGCAAATAGGTTGCCGACGAGTTCGTGACGTTGTTCTCCGTTGACCAGGGTTTCCAAGAAAAAAGGGACTGCGATTACTTGTTGGATGCCCAGGATTTGTTGGATGACTTTGATGACCGGCCATGCTGCGGGCGGGGCAATGGGTGTGAATAGATCGTGTAGACTATTGCTTGTGACAGGTCCTCCGGCTTTGGCCGCTTTCACACTGAGATTGTCTTGGTAAACTTCATCATAGACGTAGACCCTGGCAGTTTCCGGATCGGTGATACTGACCGGTTGGCTGGCAAACTCAGAAATTTTTTGTTCCCACTCGTGGATATCTTTCTCAGTAGCGATAAGTGGATCGATATACAGCGCGCGCACTGGTAATGAATCACCCTGCTCATAGGTGGCGACCATCGCTCCGCTATAACCTAGTACCTCAACAACATCTTCAACGATGCCCTGGAGTGTTGTTGCCAGGCCGGCAGTTGCTGCGCGTTCGAGGGTCGCTTCGCGCTCCGGCGCGCGCCGGATACGTTGCTTGAGCCAGAGGCGTGTAAAGTATCGGGCCAGCCATGAGGCGGGTGGAAGACTGAGTAGTTTATTTAAGAGATTGGATAACCTAAATGCGGTTTTGGACGTACCAGGTGTAGGTTTGAGCATAATATATCCTATTTCCCGGGTGTTTTATCTTTGGATTTGAAGATATCCTCAAATAGCATTGAGGCATGAGCCAAAAAGTTCGTTAGGGGAGAGAGTGCTGTTGCTGCGTCGGTGGTGATCAGAGTTGTGCGTTGTTCGGTGGGTGCGGGGAGATGTTGCGCGATTTCCGGCATTTGAGCGATAAGGTGAGCCTGGATAGCACGTTCGGAAAGGTCATTCTCAATGTCGCGGCGAATTTTGAGCTGTGCTAGTTCCCGCTCTGTCTGATGTGCAGCTACAACATTGCGTTGTTCTTGTAAATCCAGTTCGGCTGTTACCTGTGCCCGTGTGGCTTCGGCCTGAACCTGATCTACCTGCATCTGTAATTGGACTTGCTCGATTTCTTCTGTGAGGCGGCGTTTCTCCAACTCAAGTTGATGGAGTGTTAATTCCAATTCGGTTTCCTGCCGGAGTTTCGCCGTCATATTCTGTTCGGTAATGACCTGCCGTTCTGTTTCCTGTTCCAGCTTATGACGCCGCTGTTTCTCGCTTTGCTCCATATCAAACTGCTCGCGTTCTTTCTGCGCGCGAAGCTGTGCGAGCTTGCTGTCGGCCTCAAGTTCTTCTGTTTGCCGCGCCATCCGGCTGGTTAACTCACGGGCCATGATCTCCTGCTGGCTTGCGATCTCTGCTAATTGTGCTAGCTTTTGCCGCTCAGCACGGAAAGGTTTCTGTAAGCTCTCCCAAAGTCGCGTTGAACTGACGACTGCCTCTTTGATCTGAATGGTGACAATTTTAAGGCCCAGTCCCGATGTTGCGGTTTGGTCCTGGTGATTGCCTTCAGCAACGGCCCGCAGGCGGTGGGTGAGTTCTTCAATAATGGGCTGTTTGTCGCTCAACACCTCATCAATGCTCATTGTGGCAACTTTGTCCTTGATTGCGGCTTCGGCCTGTTCCCGCAATTGGACATTGACGAGTCGCATCGGATCCCCAGGGTCGGAAAAGTCGAGTTTGCGATATGCGGTTTCGATGTCATCAATGATCCACTGTACATAAGCCTGTACCAGGATACCCTGTCGTTCAATACAAATACAGTTAGCATTAATGAGGATGGTTTGTACCGTGGCCGGGATGATCAGGAAAGCATCCGTATACGGATTGAAACGAAATGAAAGTCCTAACCCGATGTGGATCGGCTTCTCATACCCGCGCCGCGTGTGGACCACATAAACGTTTGGTGGTACAACAACCGTTTGCCATATCCAGAACCCGGTGATGCGATAATTTGCTCCCTGGATGTGACCTTCATCTATTACGTGCTTAGGTTCTGGTGGCAGTGGGCCAGAGGCGGCAAACGCTGCTCCCCCTACTGCCGGAGCCTTGCGTCTGAGTTCTCGATCCACTTCTTCTTGTTGTTGCATGACTTGCTCAAGATAAACGTTCTTGCTGTTTTCTGACCCGCTCATTATGCCATCCTTTTGTTATGGATTCACCCTTCCCGGAAGCCGGTTGTTGGTTTCCGGGAAGGGTCAGTTTATATATAGTTTATTACTTGATGACAAAATTTGCAACCCTGACTTGTCAATGGGGTGGGCGTCACTTTTTTGCAGGCAACGTCTTCCTTCCTGGAAGTTCCGCCCAGCTCCCTAAAACCAGCCCTTAGCCCAACCGAAACCTCCTGTTCTGTTCCAGACGAGTGTACTTCCCGGAAGGTTGGGTTCAACAAAACCTTCCGGGAAGTACGCAGTGGCAGCCCCGTAGCTTCTCGGAAGGAAAATCGCACTTGCAAAACTTTGACGCCCACCCTTGTCAATGGGATGGGCTGGATGTAGCCGCGCTTTCCATAGCGCGTTCCTGTAGCTGGCCTCGCCCCTACGGCATGCGAAAAAGTGACGCCTACCCCTTGTCAATAGCGAAGGTTGGGGTAGTATTTTAAGATGTGAGACGTAATGTGTGAGAAGAGATAGATAGAGAAGATGACAAGGTGAATTGCGAATTCATCTTTCATCCTTTATCCCTTACTTTTCGCGAAAGGAGTGTAGATGACCAGATTACCTACTTTTCAGGATGTCCTTGAAGCGATGCGGCGCATTGTGCCCTACATTCACCACACCCCCGTATTCACCAGTGCGACATTGAATCGGATGACCCGGGCCAATATTTTCTTTAAGTTAGAGAATCTTCAGAAAGTCGGCGCGTTTAAAGCGCGTGGGGGATGTAATGCTGTCTTTGCTTTGACCGGTGACCAGGCCGCGCGCGGTGTGGCGACGCACTCTTCCGGCAATCATGCCCAGGCTGTCGCCTATGCGGCGGGACTGCGTGGGATTATGGCGACCATCGTGATGCCTGAAGATGCGCCCCCGGTGAAAGTCGCGGCGGTGCGAGGCTATGGGGCACGCATCGTCTGGACCGGGAATAATCCGCTGGACCGGGAACATAGACTGGAAACTGTCCTTGAAGAAACCGGTGCCGTTTTCATCCATCCCTCCAACAATTTCCATGTCATTGCCGGACAGGGGACAGCCGCATTAGAATTGTTGGAAGAAATCCCCCATCTCGATGTTGTCATGGCCCCGGTGGGAGGAGGAGGATTGCTGTCTGGGACTGCGCTGGCGGTGGCTGAACTTGCGCCTCGGACGCGCGTGATTGGCGTGGAGCCGGTGACGGTAGATGACGCCGCCCGTTCTTTTCGCGATGGGCGTATCTATCCGCCGACTAATGCCTATACTATTGCCGATGGCTTACGCACTTTTCTGGGCGACGTGACTTTCCCTATCATCCGCAATCACGTGAGCGATATCGTCACTGTGAGTGAGCAGGGCATCATAGACGCGATGCGTTTGGTCTGGGAGCGGATGAAGATCCTCATCGAACCTTCTTCTGCCGTGCCGGTAGCAGCTTTGCTGGAACATTCCACTCTATTCCGTGGTCAGCGCGTGGGGATCATCATTTCCGGCGGGAATGTGGATTTGGAACACTTGCCGTGGATTTCGTAACGGAACTTTCTCTTGTCAGGCTAAAATTTTAAACAAAAATCTACGTCTATCGTCGCGTAATCGGAATCATTCTTCCCGTCCCAAACGCCTTCTCGCTCACCTTCAAGATCACGCCCATGTGCCAGCGTTTGTGTTCGGCGCGGCGGATGGCGGTGTTGCTGCGATTCTCCTGCACAAGCTGTTCCAGGAGCGGGGAAATCTTCGGATAGTCGAAAGGGTCTACCTGGTCAGGTTTGAGTTCGGCGGAAGGGGGGCGTTCGATCATAAAGGCAGGAATAGGCGCGCCGCGTGTGGTTTGTATCCACGCTGCCAGCGCGTAGACCTCCGGTTTTGTGAGATCGGCGATGGGGCAAAGTGACCCCGCCATATCGCCATAGAGGGTGCTGTAGCCCACGGTCAATTCTGTTTTGTTGCTGGTGTTGAGTAACATCCCGCCATAGTGGTTGACGAATGCCATCAAGATAATGGCCCGCAGCCGTGCTTGCACGTTTTCCGCCGCCGTGCCGTGAGTCAGGAGATCACCGAGCAGATCTTCGGTTGCCGCGTGCAGTGACTCCAATTCCACGACTTCAAAATGGATGCCCAATGCCTCTGCCAGTTCCCGCGCGCTGCCGGTGGAGCGGGGATCGGAATAACGCGAGGGAATCGCGACGGCGGTGACGTTTGCCGCCCCCAACGCTTCCGCCGCGATCACCGCCACGACCGCCGAGTCCACGCCTCCCGAAAGCCCCAACACCGCGCGCCGTATCCCATTCTTGCGCGCAAAATCCCGCACACCCAGCATCAACGCCTGAAACACTTCCTCTTCTGGATCGTAATCCGTAATCCGTAATCCGTAATCCGTAATTCGCAATTCGCAATTCGCAATTCTTCCCCCCCCCACCTCCACCGTCTGCACCGCCTCTTCAAAACCAGGCAGCAGCGTGAGTACCTCCCCGTCCGCATTGAGGGCGAAACTGCGCCCGTCAAAAATAAGCTCATCGTTTGCGCCTACCAGGTTGACGTAGACCAGCGGGCACTGCGGGCGGCGCATGTGATAGAGGCGTTGGGTCAGCGTCCCGCGCCGGTAGGGAGAGGCCGAGATGCTGATGAGTAGTTCCGCGCCCGCTTCCAGTAAATCCGCAGGCGGATGTTGGTTATAGCCCTTGTCCCACAGATCTTCGCAGATCAGGACGCCCACCCGGTGCCCGGCGACGGTCACGGGGGATGAAGGAGAACCGGGCATAAACCAGCGCGCTTCGTAGAAGACATCGTAGGTGGGCAGCAGCCGTTTGGCCGCTACAAACTGTGCCGTGCCACCGTGAAGCAGCACCGCCGCGTTATACAACCCCGGATGGTGAGGCAGATGTTGGCCGCTGGCGGTCACTGTGCCGGCGAGGGTGGGGGGCGCGCCCCTAAGCTGGGTTGCCAGATCGTGAGTCGCTTCAAAAACGGCCTCGGTGAAACTGTTATCGAACAAAATATCGCGGGGTGGATACCCCGGCACCACCATTTCTGGCAGCACCACCAGTTCCGCCCCCTGCGCCACCGCCGTCTCCACCGCCTCTATACAGCGCGCGACATTGCCGGCCAGGTCGGCAACCGTGGGATTGACTTGGGCGAGCGTGACTTTCATAGTTTGCTCATCGTGTATTTCTTGTATCCGAGGTACTCTTTGCGGACCTAAAACTCCCCGGCCACCGCCTCTAACAAATTCAGTGCTTCCAGCACGGTATCCCGTTTCAAGCACACTCTATCTCCAAGCATAAAAGTACGATAGCCCAGGCCAATGAGAAAGGCCACGTCACCGATGTCCGCACTCTCTGGGATAGGTTGGTAGGCCATCGAATCGAAAATACGGCTGGCGACAATGGCGTCCGGATCGGCGTTGATAACGTCGCGAACTGCACTGATGACACGATGCGGGTGCAGGACTTCGACGAAAAGGTCGCCGCGCGCCGCCATCAGCCGCCCGCAGGTAGCTTTGTGTCGCCGGGCGAAGGATAGTCCCTTCTCTGACTCAATCTTCAAAATCACCTCGGCGCCGGGAAGCTGCTGCTGTACTTCTTCCACATCAGAAGGTTGCTCGACGTAAGACAACATCACGCGCTTAAGTCCCAGGTCGCGCATCGCGGCCAGATACGCGCGATCTTTCTCGGTCAGTGTGCCTTCGATGCGCAGGGAGGGATGCACGATGTTGACGCTCTCGCCCGGCCCCACCAGACGGCGCGGCCCATCTTCAAGGATGAGGCGATCCCCATCTACAGCAGCGACACGCGCGCACTCATTTCCATCGGAGAAGAAAGCATCCACCGGCGTAGTGACGCGAATGTGGTGGCTTAACCGCACCTCTGTGTAAGGCGGAATCGCTGCCCCCACGACGCGCAATTGCCGCCCCTTGAGATCCACCCACAACGGCTGCCCAAAAGCGCGCAGCTGTTCCAGTGCCTCTGCCGGTCCTTCCTTGAGCGGCATCACTGTATTCAGCCGCAGCCCGCAGACCAGTGGATGCCGCGCTACTTCCCCCGCAAATGGCGCGTAAGGCGGCATCGTGACAATCGCCTGAATCTTCATATTATGCGTCAACTCCCTGGGAAATAATGAATAACGAATTGCGAATTACGAATCTATAAGAACCGCAAGCCGATCAAAAATCTGCTTCATCTGCTAAATCTGCTGACGGAAAATGTATTTTACAGTTTCAGCGTTGCATTACAATACCCGCACTTAAATGTCCCTCCTGCATCCACCGGGATAGGAGCGCCACAGCGGGGGCACTTGAGTTCAATGGGCGCGCTGACTTCGGCGACCTTCTCTTCGCTTTGACGGGCGCGCATGTTGTCCTGGAAATCGCCAAAATAGCCCCAGGCGCGGGCGATCAAGCCCATCGCGTAATCCACGGCGCGCTGCTCATCCTTGATGTGGAAAATCTTCTGCTCGCTGATGGCCTTGCCCCACTGCTGATCGACGCTGTCGCCGGGGTTGCCGGTAGGACGGCGTAGGAACCAGGTGTTCCAGTGTTGGGTCACTTCCTGCCAGGCTTTGAGCGCATCTATGTCCTTGCGGATGGGATCGCCCATGAAGTGCGAAATCTGCTCGTGGGGCACGGTGGGATGCATCGGCGCATCACCAAACACGATGAGGAAGGGTGTTTCCTGGGCGTTGGGTGTTGTGACGTGCGTGTTGACCCAGTGCGCGAAGAGGCCATAGCTCTCCGGCGCATCCCCGCCCCCACCTTCACCGTAGAGCGACCCCAGGAGTTGTTCCAAATCGAACCCGCTGGCGAAGGTGGTCACTTGCAGTGGCCAATCGTCGCAGCCCGCGTCCCCGATAGCCGCGAAGCAGATTGCCAAATCTTCCCGGTACTGAGAGAGCGTGTTGTAGAGCAGGGGCAGGCGGTCGAAAATCTCGAACGGCCAGCTTGCCATAGACCCCGTTACATCCACCGCGACGATCAGCGGGTTGGGGGACTCGGTGGCAATATGTTTTTTAGGTGTGACGATTTTCTCATTGGGCTGCTGCTTCTGCTTGTACGTGCGTGGCCCGCTGGCTTCAGCCCGCTCCGCGTCTTCTTTGCGCTTGCTTGAGCTTCTGGAACTGTACTTATACTTGGCATCTCCGTACCAACTGCTGGTATCTTCATCCCATGAATACATTGTTGTCTCCTTTATCAATCGGTGCATTGCATTTTCCGAAGTGCGATGTACCTGTTTTCATCCATTAACGGTGAATCCCGTTCATGGAAACTCCCTTGAAAATCGCAAATTGGCAAATTTAAAATTGGCGAATTGTGAAACCCTTGAAAACTTGGTTTTGTCTTAAATTTTTATTCTACTGCCGGTGAACGGCCAGCCGTTAATGAGTCATTCATCTGATTTTGGATTACGTATCCACTATCGCTTCCATCGCCAGAGTTTCCAACCCAAATTCCCGGCGAAAGCGGTCGTCGAGACGGTAATCACGGATGTAGGCCGCGATTTCGGGAGGAACCCACGCCTTCCAATTGTCGCCACGCGCCATCGCGCGTCGCACGATACGCCCATCCACTGCAATGCGCGCCTCCTTAGGAACCAGCGCCACCGGCCTGATGATGGCGTAATCACCGGCCAGTAGGCTGGCGACATAAGGATTGGCGGTGACAAACGCATCCAACAGGCCGAACATGTGCATCACCATCACCCGCCAACGCGGCCCGTCGTCCAGGTCCGGCACGGGAACCAGCGTGTAATTGTCCCGTCCCGCGAGCACCTGCCGGAGCATCTCCTGCGTCTCCGCCAGTGTGAAGGGATTGCGCGCGTTATAGCGGTTCGCGCTGCCGATCCCGATCAGCGCGTGTTCCGCTGCATCGCACAGCGCGTGCAGCACCGGCACGTGCCCCAGGTGAACCGGTTTCCACCGTGCCACCATTCCGATCCGATCATACTGTTTTCTTGTATTCATATCATTTCCTAAACATTGGCCGGCTTGTAGTAACAACTTTAGCCACAGTCATTGTTATAGACTCTACCCTCACCCCCTCACTTTGTCACCTTATCATTTTGCTCTTTATTATACAGTAGATCACAATTCTTAGGTCTAGCTACCGGACACTTTTCGACAGCGGAGTATTTAGCCGCAATTAGGTCGGATTTTGCGACTAAAATCGCTTTTAAGAGGGTATTTTTTGATTTCGAGCGTAGCTCGAAATCAAAAAATACCCTCTTTTCCGGCGGCTAATGAACTTTAAGAAATTATTTCGGTAACGCGCTCCACCGGGGCGTCAACGCCCCGGCTACATCAACCACGCCCCCTGAAG
>JAFGFI010000038.1 GCA_016931185.1 Anaerolineae bacterium | reverse complement strand
CCGTAGTCCCCGTTGACGTAGTACGGATCGTAGTGGTCGCGGGACGCACAGCGCGCGTACCCTCCATAATCGAAGAACGCGCCCCCGCGAAGCACGCGGCGGAAATCCCCTTCTATTTGATTATTCTCTGTTTTATCATACTTTTCATAATTGTCCACCCACTGCGTCAGCGTCCACTCCCACACGTTACCGCTCATATCCAGCAACCCGTAGGGACTCTCGCCCCTGGGAAACGCGCCCACCGCGCTGGTGCTGTTAATACCGGTTTCATCGTAATTGGCATGTTGGGGGGTGATGGGATCGTTGCCCCAGGGATAATGACGGGATGGAGATGAATTGCGAATCTGGAATTGCGAATCTGGAATTGCGCCTGGCGAAGCCTCAGAAATATTTAAAAGATCCGGAGTGGCGGGGCCGTGAGAAACAGGGGAGAGGAAGATCCCGCCACGGGCAGCCTTTTCCCACTCAATTTCGGAAGGCAGACGAATGACAAATTGCGGAAGTTTCGTCATGCGTATTTTGTCATTCGTGACCCTGGCCGTCAGCCACCTGCAGAAAGCCACGGCCTCATACCAGGCAACCCCCACTACGGGGTGGTTGGATAGGTTAAACGCGCCGCCCCATTTATCCGGTCCTTTGCGGTCTTTGCGCCAGGCCAGGCCAGCTGGGGTCCACCATTGGATGGCGCAATAGCCGTTCTTCTCGTCATCGACAAAGACCTTGAACTGCGCGTTGGTGATGGGGTAGCGGGACATCCAATAATCGTAGGAAACAGATTGGATGTGGACCGGTCCTTCGTCATCATAAGCTTCCGGGTCGGGCGGCACGATCAGCTCATCACCCGTTTCGGGATGCTGCAATGTGGTGCCGGTTTTGGACGCGCCCATCACAAAGGGGCCGGCAGGGACGTGACACCATTGCAGGCCGAGAGTTCCCTCTAGCTCATCCATACAGGGGGAAGAACCGGTAACGTTCCCATGCTCTTTTGTCCCTATCCTGATGGAGGAGAGACCGCCCGGCAGTACTCCCGGCCGCGGATCGCCCAGCACGGCCAGGGTGCGTCCGGCCGCAGCGCGCTCACGGGGAGTGAGAGCTCCTTCCGTTACCAGTGCTGCTAACCGATCCACCACGCGGACGTCACATTCCGGTTTATCCTGCAAAGCCCGGCGGTAAAGCATTAACAGATCACCTGCCATCCATACTGCGCGCCAGTCCTGAATAGTAGGCGCGGTAGGGGCTACTGTTGGTACTAAGTGAATGAGAATATCACTCAGGCGGGAAAAATCGCCAGAACGAAAGCAGAGATGTTCTCCCAAGAGCATTACCGGTTCTCGCCAGCGGTCGCTGCGGTCCAGATGTGTACGCACGGTATGCCCCAGGTTGGATAATCGTTCCAGGTAACGGCCTGCCAGATATTCCTCAAAAGTCAGATGTGGGAAAGTATAGACGTGTCGAGCTTCGGTATCTGGAGGTGCATCCGGCAGGGGGGCCGCCCCCTGGTACATCAACAGACCATTGGCATCTCGCGCAAATTCCAGGAAAGTTTGCACCTTGTTAAAGTCCCTGAAAGCCGCGTGTAACTCAATCATCAGTAAATCCTCTGTCACCAGCGTGGCATGTCCATCCCCAGCGGTGTCAGAGGGATCTCGTGCCCCTTCGTGGGCGCGATAGGCGACGGATTGCAGGGCGCGCTCCATCACGATCCAGGGCACATCCAATGCTTCCAGGAGACTGCGCTTTTCCTGGGCTGCGGCGTGGAGTGTTACCCAGTGGTCAGAGAGTAGGCGCACACATTCTTCGTAGACCAATGCGCGAGCATCGGGTAGCTCGCCCCGGTAGGTGTGGACGACGGTCATCACCGTGAGCAACAGCGGGTTGGGTGCGATCTCAAATAGGCGGCGGCGATCAGAGGGATGCAGCGCATCGCGCAGCTTTTCTTCTTTGCGTTCGTACCCGGCGGCGAGATCAGGGTAGATCTCGCCAAGTTGCGTATACCAGGCGTGGACAAAACTTTGGATCTGTTCTTCTTCTAATGGAGCTAACTCGTGTACGGGCCATGCTGCCAACTGCCATGCCGCGTCAGTGTAGGAAAAGGTGCGGCATGTCACCAGGCAGGTCACGCCACTACGCGCGTAGCGGTCGGCGAACGCCTCCACAGCCTCACGCACAACCGCCCGTAGATTCAGATTAGCCACCTCATCCAGTCCGTCGAAACAGACCAATCCACCATGTTGGCGCAATTCGACCAGCAAAGTGTCGCCAAACCCTTTCAGTGCTACATCGGCATCGAAGACTGCGCGCACATACCGCTCCACCAACTCAACCGTGCCACGCATTGTTTCGGCAGTGAGGCTTTCGGCCAATCGTCCGAGGGGCACGATGAGAGGCATACGCGCGCCGCTCGTCCATCCGGGCAGCAGATCAGGTAGGTGCAGTGCCGGATCGCGCAATGCCTGTGCCAGGCGCAGCGTCAGATAACGCACAAAGGTAGACTTCCCCGATCCGGGCAGTCCCAAGAGTACCATCCGGCGTTCAGGGGCGCGTTCCAGGGCCTCCAGTGCAGTGAGGGGGTGAGACTCGCGCTCGCCCAGTGCCGCCCGGTTGCGTTTCTTTTTCTCGCTCTCATCTTCTACTTCCACGCGCGTCTGTGTATTCAGGGCCACATAGAGCCGGTCCAGTGTCAATCCCCCGCGCCGGGGATCAGAAGCGTTAGGATCCAGCCCGGAAAGCCGTGCCCGGCGGCAATCGGCGATAATAGCATCTAGGTATGCAGCACGGGGATCGTCGGCTGACGGAAGTCTCTCGTCCGGCTTTTTGCCATCGAGAAGACGTTCAGAAATGACAGGGGCAAAGAGCGAGGCCAGGAATGCCAGGAAATCGAGGATCAGCAGTGTGAAAAAAAAGCCGCGCCCCATCAAGGGGATCACCTGGGGGACAAATAACCCCATTGCTATCAGCAATAGTAAAATGGCAACAGTCATTAACGAAAAAGGATTTTGCAATCGGTCAATCACTTTCTCTAACGGTTTCAGCGGATCGGGTGGGGTATTTTGTGTCATTAGCTTCAACTCCTATGCAATGGAATGATAAATAAAGTTGACATTATTATAATGCAGCTTCGATCTATTGCCAATATGGGCGGTACTTTTCAAACGTCAAACGTCAAAACTGACGTTTGACGTTTGACGCAATCGCCTAACTACTAAGAAACTATCTTTTTTATTACACTTTACCCCTCGTCTTGATAAATCCGTTTGCCCTCCGCAAACACGGCGACGGGGTAGCCGGCGAGCGAGAACGGATCGCCGTTCCACCCGACGCACGAGGCCCATTTCCCCGGCGCGAGGGTGCCGAGGATGTCGGCAATGCCGAGAATCTCGGCGTTCTTGCGGGTGATAATTTCCAACGCCTGTTGTTTGCTCAACCCCATCCGCAGGAACCAGCGTAGCTCAAAGAGCAGCATCTTCTGGAGGATCACGGGGTGATCGGTCATCAGCCCGAACTCCACACCGGAATCGAGGAGATATTTAAGGTTGCGCCAGTTTTCGTGTTTTAGTTCCACTTTGTAAGCCAGGGTATCCATCGGCCCGTAGATCACGGGGATTCCACGCGCTTTGAGTTCGCGGTAGATGGCTTCCTCGTGAACGTCACAGGTGTGTTCCACGACGACCTTTAATTCAAACTCATCCACGAACCGCAGCAGCGCGGCGACATCGTCACTCTTGTGGACGTGGACGCGCAGCCGGTCTTCGCCTTTGAGTAAGGACTTGAACACCGTCTCTTCCGCCGTATAGGTCACGTCGGCGTCTTTCTTCGCCTGCTCCTTTGCCATTTTCTGCTGCACATCGTGGAGCCTGGCGCGCAAGATTGCCAACGCGCCCATGCGCGTGAAGGGGCGCGTGCCCTTCCACTCGCGGGTGGACATCGGGTTGTAGCCAAACGCGGCCTTGATGCCCGCGCGGCGGATGAGGGCATCGTTGGTGTTCTGGCCGTAGTTGCGGATGATGGCCGAATTGCCGCCGATGATGTTGCCACTGCCGGGCAGCACACATGAATACAGCACCCCCGCCTCAATGGAGTCTTTCAAGCCATCATCATCCATCTGGATGGAGTCGAGCGCGTCCGCGTGGGCGAGCATTGCATCCATCCGCTCATTGGCCTCGGCCTCGTCCGAAGGCTCCCCCGCGCGGATCATGCCGATATGGCTATGCGCGTCAATGAACGCGGGCGTGATCACCGGATATTCGCCGGCCAGCTCTCCCGCCGGTTTGCCGGTGACGCTGGCAATCACATCACCTTCTATGTTAATATAAGCATTTTCAAGCACATCCGTGCCGGTATAAACACTATGTCCAAGTATCGTTTGCATAAGAACTCCTTTCAGTATAAGTTGCAGTAAAGCGGCTTAAGCCGCGGGTAAGAGGTATGTTTTTTCGTTGGCGGGCGTAGCCCGCCAACGAAAAAACACCCCCAAACCCTCGTTTCCGTCTGGATCAGGTGGCGGAAAACGGTAATCGTTCATAAAACTAAACGGTTACACTCCTCACTCCTCACTCCTAACTCCTCACTCGCCACTCGCCATTTTACTCAATATTTCTTCAAGCGCGACGATGAACCGCGCGTTCTGCACTTCCGTGCCGACGGAGATGCGCAGGAATTCGGGGAGATCGTAGTGGTTGCACGGGCGCACGATGATGCCGCGCGCTAAGAGTTGCTGCTGGATGTTTAGCGCGCGCGGCCCCAGGTTGACCAGGATGAAGTTTCCGTGGCTTTCAAGGTAGGGAAGCCCCAACCGCGCAAATTCGCGATAGAAGAAGCGTAGCCCCGCCCGGTTAACCTCGATGGATTTTTGAAGGAAGTCCTGATCTTCCCACGCGGCGATTCCCGCCACTTGTGCCAGCAGATTGACCGTAAATATGCCCTTCACCTGGTACAGGGGGGCGATAACGTCAGGTGCAGCGATGGCATATCCTAGCCGCAATCCTGACAGGCCATACGCTTTGGAAAATGTGCGCATGGTCATGACGTTGCTGTGCCCTTTCCGTAGATAGCCCAGGGAATCCGGGTACGCCGCCGCCGCCACAAATTCATAATACGCTTCGTCAAAAATGACCAAAACATGATCCGGAACCTTATCCATAAACGTGTGGACTTCGCCGGCAGTGACAATCGTGCCCGTGGGATTGTTGGGATTACAGACAAAGACGAGTTTGGTTTTGGCCGTGATCGCATCTGCCATTGCCTCTAAATCCAGGCGATAGTCCCTCAGAGGGGTTTTGACCAACGTTGCCCGCATCGTGTGGACAAATTTGTCGTATACAGGGAAGGAAGAACGGCTGACGAGTACCTCGCTGTTTTCGTCCAGATATGCCAGGCAGACTTGTTGGATGATGTCATCGGCGCCGTTGCCCACTGCGATCTGGATCGGGTCAAACCCGAGGGAGTGGGCTATCGTCTCCCGCAGTACGCAGCTTTGTGAATCTGGATAGAGATTCAATTGGGACAGGGCATCCTGGATCGCGGCCACTGCCTTTGGCGATGGCCCTAACGGATTTTCGTTGGATGCCAGCTTGATGATATCTTCAAGCCCATATTCTCGTTGTACGGCTTCAATAGATTTGCCCGGCGCGTAAGGTTCCATCGCGCCCAAGCCCCGCTGTGGTTTAATTGACAATTTATTCCTCCGGAAATGACAACACTAGAAAATCTGCGTTCATCTGCGTTCATCTGCGGTTAAATCTTCATTTCTTTGTATCACCCGGACGTCGCCCACGAGTACCCCCTTGTTGAGTACGAAGACCGGGTTCAGATCCAGCTCACCGATCTGGGGGTAGCGGAAGGGAAGTTGGGAAAAGGTGACCAGTACCTCGGCCAGCGCATCCAGATCGCGCGGCGGTTGCCCCCTGATGCCCGCGAGCAAGGGGAAACTTTGTATCTCGCGGATCATGCGCGCCGCCTCGTCGTGATCTAACGGGGCGACGCGCAGCACAATGTCGCGCCAGACCTCGGTGTAGATGCCGCCCAGACCAAAGGCCACCACCGGCCCAAATTGGGGATCGCGCGAGAGTCCCAGGAGTACCTCCTGCGCATCGCGGATCATCGGTGTGATGATTACACCCCGGAAATCTTTCCCCTCAGCCGCCCGTTGGAGCATCTCGAAGGCGTCGCGGGCTGCCGGGTCACTGTCAATGTCCAGGATCACGCCGCCGTGTTCCGATTTGTGCAGAATCTCCGGCGAGACCACTTTCATCACTACAGGATACCCGATCTCGCGGCTTCCCGCGACTGCCAAAAGGCACGTATTCGCAAAACGAAACTCCGGTACGGGGATGTTGTTCTCCCGCAGCCAGCGCATCGCTTCGGGTTCTAGGGCCGGGAGCGCGGCGGTGGGAGTTGAGGCTGCCGGGAACTTAACGGGGGAGGGGGCTGTGACCCGGCGTTTTGCTGCGCTATAGGCGGCGATCTGCGCTAAAGCGGCCACAGCTCGCTCCCCGGTCGCAAAATTGGGGACGTCGTGGGCCTGTAAATAGGCCGCCGCCCCGGTTACAATCTGCTGCGGCAGGAAGGCAGCGACGATGGGGGTGGCCGTCTGTTGCGCCGCCTCACAGACGCCCCGCGCCAGGGGTATCGAATCCAGGTAAGCCGGGGCGATGTTCAAGGCCAGGATAGCATCATATTCGCCGGCCATAGCGAGCAGAGTTTCACGATATCCATGCTCTGTACCCTCGACCGTCAGGTCAATGGGATTTTTAAGCGCGCATTGAGGCGGCAGGAACGCGAGTTTTTTCTGCACTGCCGGGCCAGGTTCTGCTACTTCTAGCCCAACCTCCTCGGCCCGGTCGGCAGCGAGGACGCCGGGACCGCCGGAATTGGTCACGATGGCGACCCGCCTTCCGGACAAGTGCGGGATGTAGGCGAAGCCTTTGCACACATCGAACATCTCTTCGATGCTGTGGACGCGGATCGCGCCGCATTGGCGCAACACGGCATCATAGACGGCGTCTGTACCGGCCATAGAGCCGGTGTGGGAAAGTGTAGCCCGCCGTCCGGACTGCGTTCGCCCGCTTTTGATAACCACCACAGGTTTGCGGGCACTGCACGCGCGCAGGGCGTCCATAAAGGCTGGCCCGGCAGACGCGCTCTCAATGTACAGCGCGACGACGCGCGTCTCGGCATCACCGGCCAGGTAGTGTAAGAAATCAATCTCATTCAGGTCGGCCCCGTTTCCGTAACTTACAAATTTGGAGATGCCCAGGCCAAATTCTTTGGCCCAAGCCGTCAACACGCCGCCCACTGCGCCGCTCTGCGCGATGATGGCGACATTGCCGGCGGGGGGATGGGTTTCTAAAGTCGGAAACAGGTGGTGGCTTGTGTTGGCGAGGCCCGCGCAGTTGGGGCCGGTAAAGCGGATGCCGTATTGCGCGGCTACCCGGCTGAGTTCTGCCTCTGCCGTGGAATTGCCCGCTTCGGAGAAGCCCGCCGTGATGATCACGGCGGCCTTCACCCCGGCGCGTCCACACTCCGCCAATACTTCGCTCACAGTTGTGGGGGGTGACACGATGACGGCCATATCCACCGGCTG
>JAFGFI010000497.1 GCA_016931185.1 Anaerolineae bacterium | reverse complement strand
TACCTATGCGTTGCAAGAGCCTTCTGCGCCGCAAGTGATTCGCGCAAAATTGCAGTTGTCGCAGGCAGCTTTCGCAGGGCTAATGGGTGTAAGTGTACGCACGGTGCAAGATTGGGAACAGGGCCGGCGCAAGCCTAGCGGACCAGATCTGATCTTGTTGATTGCAGAACCAGGGCCGGATGTGTTTACACAGATAGCGTAGCCAGCTTGTCAGAACCCGTGCGCGGTCGGCGGGGTCTGCGGCTGTAGCTTAAGGGTGGGCTGCCGCCCAACATCGCCTCAAGGCCGACGCGGCTAAGCCGCTCGAAGCGGCGGGGGGGAAACGCGCGCGTGCAGGGCGGCTATAGCAAGGCTGTGCGCCGCGCCTGCCGCGCGGCTTAAGCCAGGCCGTTAGGGCTCAGTCCCGCCTACCTATATATCTTTGCCGACTTAAGACTCTATCCGCAAATTCACCGGTGTGCCTGAGGGCGTGGGGGAACGGGTGTTTTTGTCCTCGCGGGCATTGTTTGCAAGCGCAAAAACACCTTCAGGGAAAACGGCCTTAGCCGCCCCTACCAATGATAGTGTGAAACGGCGATAATTTTCGGGTAGGTTCTTGACCATTGATGAAAACCTGCACTTTGATGTGCGATAAGGTGAGGTGATATGTATTCGTTAAGCAAAACGCGACCCGATCAAGCAGATGTTATAACCGCCTTTACACACGTATGGGCTTGGTTTATCTGGGCGTTGTGCAATTGTATGGGGCAAGCTTCAACGCTTATGAGCTAGTGTTCTGGCGACAGGAAAGGACTGCGCGCTCATCACCGAATTGGGGCGCGCCCGTCCAACTGGTGTAATCAGCAATTTCTACGCGGAGGTGTTGCTATGAGTTATCGATTGGGGAAGTATCTGGCGGCGCGGTGGCCGCATCTGTCACTATGGTGCGGGGCGCTGGTCATGCTTCTAGCCTCATTCGGGGTACTCCACTGGTATGGGAGTAAAGAATCATGGTACCTCGTACCGGTATGTCTGCTGGTGGGGGCGCTCTGTACCCTTGTGCGGCGTCCATTGGGGGATTGGTTGGTGGCTCTGGGCATGGCCGTGCCGACGTTTGTGGGGGCGTGGCTGAAATCACCGATTCCGATGGTAGCGGGCTTGCTGTATTTGTGCGGTTTCGTTATGGGGGTTAGTGTGCAGAGAGCGCTGAAGAAGTCCGAGTGAAAAAAACTGACTGAGTTATGTTGCAGTATCACGTATACAAATGACAATGATACCAAGTATTGATATAAATATAGCCCAGATTGATCCAAAAGTAATGCCTCAAAATTATGCTTGGTCAGAATATAACTTTGGAGGAGATGATTAGGATAGCATTGTCTATCAATACGTCTTCGGCGGCACTTGAAAGGCTAATTGGATGCGGAAATTTCACAAATGATTTACTGGATTCAAAACATCGTGATCTTGGAGCAGCTTTGTTATGTAACGGTAAACGATGCAGATACGTAGTCATACTAGGACGTTCATATCCATAAAGCTATAAGTTTTCTTTTAATAAAGCGGTCTAACATTGCATGAAGCCGACCGCGCCTGTGGCGCGTGCTGGCGGAGGAGAAACGCACACAAACAGGTTTGCTATTGAAGGTACGTCGCCGCCACCCGCCGCGCGCCTGAACCAGGCCGTTAGCCATCTCTCGCCTCTTTCCAGTTTTCATCTCACACCCTGTTATGGTATACTCCCCATGGGTACAACATTAAGGAGTAAAGGCAAATGAAGAATAATCCACTGCCAAGGCTGGATACGGATACTGCTGGTTAAAACACACTTTCACATTCCCACTTGAGCGTATGGAAATAGTTCTTAATTAAGGTCGCCGAACGTGCCCTCTATGGGATGGAAAATGAGAAACAGAAGCTGGTAAGATATTTAGAAGGCAATATTGGGCATGGTTCGAGTTAGATTGACACTTTCCCTGCGTTTAGCCTAGAAGTGTCAATCTGACAAGCAAGGTTTCTGAACCTTGCCCAATATTGATGAAGAATATTTGAATATCATGAAGATTGGGCGTAAGGATTTTGCCTAACATGCGTAGCCAACCCGCCCGGCAAGTGATGTAATCGTTTCTAATCTTAATATGGTGAAAAATCTATGTCGTTGCAATCCACAATCTACATCATAGCTTCTTTAATCTCAGCCGCAACCACGTTGCTCCTGGCCATCTATGCCAGACGACGGCGCGACGCGTATAGCGCGGTCGCCTTCGGCTGGATGATGGTCCTTGCCACGTGGTGGTCGGTACTGGGCATACTGTACCTTTTGACTAACGATCCATCAGTCGCTGTCATCTTGCGAAGGTTGGAATATATTGCTATCGCGGGCATACCTGTAGCGTGGTTGCTTTTCACATTAAGATTTACACGCCAGGATTGGTGGCTCACACCGACCTGGATTGCAGCGCTATGCACTATACCCATCCTGACCCAGTTCATTATCTGGACCGACGGTTGGTTACATCACCTGTGGCTTGGCGTCGGGAACTCCTGACTCTGGTACTGGATTCACACGACCTACTCCTACATGCTAATCCTTGTCGGTTCGATCTTGTTAGTCGTTTCGATATTGCACGCCAAACAACTGCGCCGCGCACAGGCCATCACTATGTTGATAGGTGTTGCCCTGCCACTCTCGCTCAACATCGCTTATATCTTTGAACTGTTTGATATAAACGCGATAGACCTCAATTCCATCGCCTTCTCCATCTCCGGCGTCCTGTTCGCCTGGGGAATGTTTGGCTATCGCCTTTTCGAACTGGCCCCGATGGCACGCGAGACACTGATTGACCGTATGCAAGACGGGATGCTCGTCATAGACTTGCAAAACCGTATCGCCGACATCAACCCGGCAGCGTGTGCCATCCTGGGAACCCCATTTTCCGGTGTGATCGGATATATTGCTGACGAGGTACTGCCTCCTCTGGACATCTTGAACGGCTCCTTCAAATCCTGGGCGATTCTGCTCAATCACGAAGACTGGCCAAAACATTCGCTCGAAATTGTGCGGGTTACAAGAAACACGGAGCGCAATTACGAGATGGAGATATCAACACTCTATGACTATCAGAACAACATTGCGGGGCGACTGCTGATCTTCCACGAAATCACCCTGCAGAAGAAGGCCGTCCGGGCGACCCAGTCCTACGCGCGGCAACTTGAACAACAGAACGCCGAACTCGAAGCCAGCAACGCCGAGCTGGATGCGTTCGCGCACACCGTGGCCCACGATCTCAAAATGCCACTGACTACCCTGATCGGATTTAGCACCCTGCTGAAAAAGCGCTGGCCTCGAATGCCCGCCGAACGGGTGACGGAAAACCTCGAAGTCATTACCCAAACCGGGCACAAGATGACCAGGATTATCGAGGAACTGCTGCTGTTATCCAGTGTTCGCAAACAAGCGGAAACCCTGGATCGCTTTAAGCATCAGATTAAGGAATCTAAAGCGACATTTAGCGTGCCGGAGAATTGGCCCACGGCCATCGGCTATGCGCCCTGGATCGAGGAGGTTTGGGTGAACTACATCAGCAACGCGTTGAAATATGGCGGGACGCCACCAGGTGTAGAACTCGGTGTGGAAAGGCAAGGCGCGATGGTGCGCTTTTGGGTCGCGGACAACGGCCCGGGCTTGACGCCGGAGGCGCAGGCACAGCTATTCACCGAATTCACTCGTCTGGACACTGTGCGCGCCCAGGGCCATGGCCTGGGGTTATCCATCGTCTTGCGGATCATCACCAAACTCAACGGCAAGGTGGGTGTTGAGAGCGAGATCGGTGCCGGGAGCAAGTTCTGGTTTACCCTGCGGGCCAGTGAGGAAGTTGCTGTGGGGTAGTGCCTCAAATGAAACTACTTAATACGATGAGACGTGTGGGTTGGCTGGCCTTTGGACTCATGTGGATTTTCTTTATCACCTTAATGGTAAGCCTGATTGGAATGCCGGGAGGGGATTACGCCTGGTCAGAATTGCCACCGCTGACGCGGTTCTCGCTTGTAGGCGTGGGGGGCCTTTTCCTGATGAGTATAACCCTGTTAGTGAGCGCGCCAATCATCGGTGGGTTGTCCAACCGCGCCACACTGGCCCGAGGCCTGCCCGCAGAAGCCATCATCTTGAAACTCTCCGACACCGGGACCACCATCAACAACAATCCGATCGTCAGATTGTTGCTGGAAGTCCACCTCCCTGGTCAGTCACCCTTCCAGGCCGAAACTGAACAGCTCTTCTCTCAACTACAGATTCCCCAGATCCAGCCGGGCACTACTGTGCAGGTCAAGTATAACCCGACCAACCAAGCCGTCGCGCTGGTCGATCAGTAGGCTATGACATGAGAAATGTTTTCAACACTCCAACACTGATTGTCATTACCGGATTCGCTGGAACAGGGAAAAGTACAATTTCAACACAATTGTCCAACTACTATCAGATTCCGCGTCTGGAAGTTGATGCCCTGCGCGATGTAATTCGAGCGAGCGAGGAGTTTTTTGGAGATGATGGTAATTCAACAGGGCTGACTAAAGAGATAATCTTTGCGTTAGCGCACTCTTTTCTGAAATGTGGCGTCAGTGTGATACTAGACATGCATATGTGGCATAGTCGAGACTGGGACCGATTGCATAAACTTATCGTTGAGAGCGGAAAGATTATCACTTATAAATTCATCTTACATTGTCCTTACGAAGTCTGCGCTGAACGTGTAGAGGCCAGACACCAGGCAGATCCCACGCATTTCCTGGGGAAACATAATATTGACGATTACAAGTTTAAATGGGAAGCTTTATATGCCCTGGAAATCCCTGATGCTGTCCTTATTGATGCAACGCCACCACCAGTTGAAGTCTTTAATGAAATTGTTAAGCATCTTGGTGTGTCCTAGATTTTTCTTTATTCTGTGGGGAGTGTACAAAATTCGCCAGGCCTAACCTGCGCTGCAGGCGCTAGTGGCCTAAAGGGTGCAAAAAATTTTTGAAGGTATTTTTTCGTTTTCGGGCGTAGCCCGAAAACGAAAAAATACCCACTTTCCCTGGCAGCTTTATCTAGACCTTGTCAGTAATCGGCGTCTAGCCGTGCTGTGTTATGAGTGAACGTTGGGTAGTCTATGGGAGGATACATGACTGAAATCACAAAGACGTGTTGGAAAGTGGTAAAAGTTGGAGGATGGGCCCCTTTGCTTGTGTTCGCAACACACTTATTTATAGATCGCGTTCTGAATGCCTATGAGTGGTGGCCACCCATAGATAGTCCAATGCACTTTAGCGGTGGCCTTGCAATAGCGTTTTTCGTTTCCAGGTGTTTTCAAACGTTGCCACGGCAGGACGTACCCAAAGGCCGACTGGCAATATTGGAACTCCTCTTGGTTGGTAGCCTTACTGCAACAACTGCCGTGCTTTGGGAATTTGCAGAATTCTCTCTCGATCAGTTGTTTGGTACAAACGTTCAAGTGAGTCTGGCTAACACTATGAAAGATATGGCACTTGGTATTTTTGGAGCCGTAGTATTAGTTGGGGTGCGAGCTGCCCAACTGCGGGCGGGAGCTGACGAGATTAAAGAACTCGCACTGGATTGGGTGCGGGGCCAGGCTGCCTAACCAGCCCATCAAGCCGACGCCGTTGTCGCGGCGCATGACGAGCGAGTCGCCACGGAAGTTGCTTCCTGGTTTACCAAGTCTTTGGGCAAAGCCTCGGCGCGGCTTATGGTCAACCGTTGAGCGCAATCCCATCTAATGATTATGATAAAAGACAATACAGAGAACGCAGGTAATGTTTCTTGCCCAGGGGTCTTGTTTGTAATTCTATCAGCTTTGCTTGATATTGCATTATTGATTGCTGCATCTCAATCTTGGAGACACTGTGGCCTTCTGCCTGTGGCTTGGTTGCTTGCTAGTGGAATATGGTTGTTTCTTACAGCAGTGGTGCTGTTCTCGGTTGCAAGGTTTTTAGCTGCGCGATCTCGAGGTGTAAAGCAGGCGGGTCGTGCTATTGTGATTGTGATGAACATTGGGATTTTATTGCTAGTGCTATTTGTGCCGCTTGACCGTTTTTGGCTTGATCTGAAATTTCAATTCAATCAAAACTTGTACAATCATATTGTTGAACTGGTGGAGCAAGGGATACTTAAACTTAATGATGGAGGCTATGTATCACTTCCTGTAGAATATAGTCATCTATCAGCGTGTGGCGGTCAGGTAGCGGTAGATACGAGTGATGAAGTCAACCGTGTGTTCTTTTTCACATCACGAGATACTTTTCGCTCGAACTTCACCGGATATATGTATAGGTCTGATAGCAAGGCGCCGCAGCCGGACGACTTTTTGGAAGTGCATTAGGGGTTGGGGGATTGGGTACGTGTTGAATTAAAGCAGCCGTATTGGTTTTATTGCATTCATAACGACTAATACTGGAGGCTATAGCAAAACGGATTTTGCCTAATGAGCACTTCCGGCCGTCCTGCGTCTTCGATGCTTCTATGTGAGCCTATCTATTAACCAAAAGACAGGTGCAAGATAATTCAAGGAAAAGTGGAACAAACAGCTAGGCTTGAGACCACAAAAGTGTGGCGCATCCCTAAACTTGAGGTCTTAGAGCTGCTACGAGCAAAATACGTAACCCAATCGTTTCCCCGTCACACGCACCAAAGATATGCTATTGGCGTAATTGAAGATGGAGCTTTGGGGTTTTACTATCGCGGTGAGAATGTGGTAGCAAGTCGGGGAAATATCAATTTGTGTATTCCCGGGGAAATCCACACTGGATACAGTGCGTCGGAAGCGGGTTGGGTGTATCGGATGTTCTATTTCGATCCTAAGAAATGTTTTCAACATCTGAAAACCACCTGCGCGAAGTCATAGAGTGCTCTGCGCCAGCAGTTCCAGGTGTGCGTCTGGTCAGGGTAGATCCTGCGAACATGGCTGTCCAGTACATCGATACCGGACGCCGCCAGAAATGCGTCGTCCTCGAGGAACTCGTTCACGTGGCGTTCCGCGCCGCCGATGCTCCGGAACAGAAGCTTGTAGTTCTTCTTGAATTCCTCGGCATCTCTTAGAATGTCCAAATGCGGATTAGCCGCGTATGTGTTGTTAACGTTGCGGCGGCGCAGAGTTAAGCACACCAGTAATTTTTTATGGAAACGATGCATGGAAGGAAAATAAATCTTTCGACCTGTGCAACAGGGTTTCACACACCCGCGAAGCCGACGAACTGCGCATTGAAGCGGAACTGCTGGTTGTAAATATGGTAAGTAGGTATAATACAATTGGAGCGTTTACTATGGGGAATGAAAATGGAAGCTGAACCTTTCTATGACGAGTTTGCTCCGAAGGAGTGGGAACGGCTTGAGCAATACCGGACCGAGTTTGCAGTGAGCCTGAAAGTTATCAATGAGTTTCTGCCCAAGTCGCCTTGTTCTGTTCTCGATGTTGGAGGAGGACCTGGCCGGTATGCGATTGAACTCGCGCGACAAGGGTATAGCGTCACGCTGCTGGACATACTTGGTCAGGAACCCACACTCTATGGGGCTTCGGATCATTTGCTATATGTAGGGGAGAAATCCGGCTAAGAAGCCAAACCTATGATAGTAAGGGGAAAATTGTGAATACGATCTTGCCTGTTCGCGGCTTTCTTTTGCATATTACACACTATGATCCCGTCTGGTGTATGACCAAAGAGACAGAAACTCCATTTGACTTGCATCTTGGTCTGGATGCCATGGATCGTATGGCTTCTGTAGGGCTCAATCTAGTGCTGATCGATTGTGGAGATGGATTAATCTATGCATCACATCCTGAGCTAACCAGACATTACAGTCAAAGGCTAGAAGTATTACAACACCTGGTACAGCGGGCTAAATGCCATAATATAGAAGTCGTTCCTTTACTTAATTTCGCCCAAAGTGGTGTGTTTCAAAACAATCACTGGTTCCGACCCCACCACAAACTCTTTGATAATGAGGAGTATTGGCGCTTTGCCTTTGAAATCATTGATGAGTTGTTGGAAGTTATGCAGCCTTCCCGTTTCTTTCATATTGGAATGGACGAAGACCATTGGCGCAGCCATAGACAATACATTCAAGCCATTGAAACATTACGCTCTGGTTTAGCGAAGCGTCATTTACAAACCATCATTTGGAATGCTACCGCTTTGCGAAAGGCCGAATTCGAGGTCTTCAAAGAAAAGTCACTTATCGCCGAAGAAGCCATCCCCAACGATGTTATTCAAGTTGTGTTTGATTATGTGGGTGTTCAACCTGAGATATTTGAGCGGTTACGAAACAAAAAGTTTCCAATCTGGGGTGCGCCTGGCGATAATCCTTCACAGGTTGAAGCAATGCGAGACATGCTCTTGAAATATGATGGTCAAGGTATCTTGCTGACTCGCTGGATACCTTGTATTGAGCAGAATCGAGGTGATTTACTAAACTACATTAGTCGCATGGGTTTGTTATGTAACCCAATTGGGCCAGTCTCCAGTGCCGACAGACTGGCCCAATCTAGGTAAGGTGGCAACTTGGGTTATGTAGCTGAAGGAGGAGAAAGATGAAGATTGACTACGTGACGGACACGTCGCACTGGAAGGAGTGGCAGCGAGATTACCGTTTGGGGCTGATTCTCATCATGCCCCCGGAGGATGTTGGTCGCGAAGTCAACCGGTTGCGGGCGAAGTACGATCCTCTCACCTACGCCTCCTGTCCTGCTCACATCACGCTGTCCGATCCCCTTGGTCTCGAAATGACGCCAGAGCGCGACGCCGAGATCACCGGGCTTCTAAGCACGGTCGAGCCTTTCATGCTGTATTTCGACAAGCCGCAGGCATCCAGGGAACGAGGGGGTGTTGTTTATCCCATCCGTCCTCCAGAGCCGATCTACGCCTTGCGGACCGTTCTACATCAAGCATCGGTCTTCACCCGGGCATCCTACTGGACCAGGACACTACCTCCGCATATGACGGTTGCGGAATTTGTGAGCATCGAGGAGAGCTGGCGCATCATGGAAGAGATCAAAGAAATTGCTCCAAGCGGATCTTTTCTTTGCGACCGTCTGGAGTTCATCGTGCCCGACATGAATATGCATTTCCAGAGGGTCAAGTCATACGCGCTTGGGAAGAGATGAGGGAGGCTCTAACCCGCCGTTGCACGCGGCAGCTTACACCCGCGCGTGAACGACGGCGTTAGCCGCCTGCACATAGCCAGACATGGTGGGTAATGAGCAAGGTAGATCTACTTGTAATTGGTGGAAGTGGGTTTGTTGGAGCACATCTCGTTAAAATGGCGGCGACGGCCGGCTATCGTGTGGCGTATACTTACGCGAATCACAGAACCGTTCTTCCCGCACAAGCACATCAAGTGAAAATAGAAGAAGAGAGGGTTCTGGAAGCGTGTATCACAGATACACAACCACGAATCATCGTATACTGTGCTGTACTGCCATCCAAAGGTGACCACACTATACACCGTATTGTCAACGTCGAAGGTGTGTATCGCGTTCTGGCTTCCTTAGATGCCGTAGCTCATCAAACGCTGTTCGTGTATCTTTCGACAAACGCTATTTTCAGTGGCCGACAAGGTCCTTACCGAGAAAGTGATATACCTGACCCCGAAGCAAGGCAAGATGCTTATCGAGCCTATGCTCTGACACGATGTGAGGGAGAAAATGCCGCCTTAAGCAATTGGTCCAACACACTGGTTGTCCGTACTGCCACGGTCAATGGGCGTGATATCCAGGGAAGACTTAATGCGCGATTAGCAATACCTGTCGCGCGATTGCTGGCGGGACAGCCATTGCCGCTTTTCTGTGACCGTTACATCTCTCCTACATCGGTAGATAATCTGGTTGAAGCTTTGCTGGAAATTATTGGCCCCGATTTCACTTATCGGGGAATTTTACATTTGGCAGGGAGTCAACGTGTTACTGATTACGAATATGGGTGCTATTTGGCACAGCATCTTGGAATTGAGGAACATTTGGTAAGGAAAGACTATATGGCAGATTCGCCTTTGCTGTCTAACGGACCACGAGACGGCAGTTTGGATACAGCTTTTACTCAAAGTCTTTTAGAAACACGTCTTTTGAAGGTTGCGGAGCAATTGGCACTCACTTTTCAGTTGAAATAACACCCTTAAATACCAGGAGGTTTATCTTGTACAATCACGCGCCGAAAGATTACGTCTGTCCATTTTGCCTGCTGGTGCAGAGCATTGAGAATGAGCATAACGCAATCAAGCAGACTGATCTCGTTTACCAGAATGATCGCGTTACAGCCTTTATCGCACTACGGAAGTGGCCGAACAATATCGGACATGTTCTTATCATACCCAATGAGCATTTTGAGAATATTTATGATCTGCCCATAGGCGTTTCGACAGAGATTCAGAAAACCGCCCAAGCTATTGCGTTAACGATGAAAGAGGTTTACTCATGTGATGGAATTATGATCCTCCAACGCAATGAACCGGCTGGAGATCAACGGGCATGGCATTATCATCTACACGTCATTCCACGATATGAGAATGACAACTGGCCTTTCAGCCAGAGATTGCCTTTTCCGGCTGATGAGCGGGCAGAATATGCACAAAGACTCAAAGCCAAGATAGAAGCGCACCTGCCATCCTCAAATGTTGAAAAAATGGAAAGCATACGTTACGCCCCTGCGCAGCATTGGGATCGCAAATTTAGCACACTCCACCAAGCAGGCAAAGATTTGGATTGGGGGAATCAGTGGATAGAGCCTTTCATTAAACCCCTACACCAAGCTGGTTGCCGAACCGTTCTTGATCTCGGTTGCGGTACCGGCAATGAGGTTTCGAACTTGTCCAAGGCGGGTTTTGAGATGACGGGCCTTGACTATTCAAAGGTAGGTGTTTGCAGCGCGTTATCAAAAGCAGGCTCAAAAGCAGCTTTTGTAGTAGCCGATATGTCTTACCCTTTACCATTTCATCGCGCCTCCTTTGATGCTGTGATGTCAAACGTGGCAGCCCACATGTTTTCGGATAGGATTACTCGAACACTATTTGCAGAAGTCAGAAGAGTGTTGCGTCCCCAAGGATTATTCCTGTTTCATCTGAATGCCCTTGAGGATCGTCCCTTTCGTGCCTGGCGAAAGCCTGAAGTATGTGAGATCGAAAAAAACTACATCTTGGAGCAAGATGGGCAAACGATGCACTTTTTCTCAGAAGCATACTTGCTAGAATTGCTAACTGGCTGGCAAGATGTAAATTTGGAATTGGTGAAACTCCCGGGAGATATGAAAATGGACTATCTTCCCAAAAGAGTATGGCGTGGGATGGTGCGCCGGTAATTTCCAAGAAAGATAGCTCCGTGTGGCAATATTGATTATGATTTATCTATTAGGTGGTCCTCCAAGGGTTGGAAAATCAATAATCTCGAATGAGATTCGCCAAAAATATGCTGTCAGTGTTGTTTCAACAGATTCCCTTGGAGCAGTGCTGGAGAGTATCTTGATCCCTGAAACTGCGCCGGATCTGTTTATTTTTGCCAGGTTTAACGAAATGCCCGTGGCCGATCGGGTGAAGTTAATGGTGGATGATCCGGCTGAGCTTATTGATTCCTTGATGAAGGAAAGTCGGGTCGTTTGGAAAGCGGTAGAGGCTTTTATCAGGAGAGAGAAGGATGAAGGTCGAGATGTGCTGATCGAAGGGGTTGCAGTTCTTCCGGAGTTCGTGAGCCGGCTTGAGGACATCGCTCATCGGGTTGTATTCATAGGGAATCAAGGAAATAAGCATAATGAAAATATAAAAAAATTTACGGAAGAGAATAAGCATGATTGGATGCGGTCTGCAAGCGATCAATACATTAGTGCCTTTGCGATGTTTGTAGTGCGGATGAGCGTCTATATAGAGCAAGAGGCACACAAATATGGCTTTACGTATATTGAGATGGACGGCGAGCTATTTTGGGGAATGGCGGAAAAGATTGCGAAATTCCTGGGAGTGAAAAAGGAAAAACACACCTCTTTCCTGCGACTTTAGCCGCTTTGCTGCCATCAATAGCGCCGTTTCCTCACAAAACTAAACGCATACGTTATTTTTACCTGTTTTTTGGTAGATTACTGCTCAAAGTTAAGAATATGTGCTATAGTTAGGGTAGTATTTTCTCGAAGAAAGGAGATGCGCGATGCAGATTGTAGCCGATACAGGGATGGATATGTATTTGCCCCCCGAATATATGCCCGAAATTGAGATTCACATTGTGCCCCACACAATTACCCTCATGGGAAAGACTTATCGAAGTGGATTGGATATTACCCCCGAACAATTGCACCCAATGTTAGAGTCTGCCAGTGAACTGCCGATTACTTCGCAACCCTCGGCGGGAGAGTTCGCGGAAATGTATCGCCGGTTAGCGGCAACCGATCCGGATATTTTATCCATTCACATGTCCTCTGGATTGAGCGGGGTGGTAAATTCTGCTCGTGCCGGGACACAGATGGTGCCGGAAGCCAATGTTACGGTCATTGATAGCAAAACCCTGTGTGCTGCTTATGGCTGGCAGGTGGCGGTGGCCGCCCGCGCTCTCAAGGCTGGCTGGTCAAAAGAGCAGATTATTGCTCTCGTGCAGCGGGTGGGGGACGCCTCTGAAAGCAATTATACGCTGACCGATCTTAAGTATCTCATTCATGGGGGGCGGATCAGCCACATGAAGGGATTGATCGCGTCGGCATTCAGGATCAAACCCCTTATCGGCGTGGAGAAAGAGCGGGGCACTTATGTACAATTGGGCATGGCCCGGACGCTCAACCGCGCATTGCAAGGGTTGGTTAATTTGATGCTCAAGCGGCATCCTTCTGGTGCCAGGCTGCGCACACAGGTGCTTCACGGGTTGTGCCCTGATGTGGCCGCACAACTGCACGCTTTGGTAGATGCCGAATTTGATTGTGTGTGGCTGCCGACGGAGGCAATGTCGCCGGTCCTCGCCGCGCACACCGGCCCCACAATGGTTGGGGTTGCCTATGCCGCTGAGTCAGTGTTCGCGGATGTGCCGTAATAATAAAATGTAAAACGTAAGGTGGCAGGTTGCGAGTGAGAAGTTAAATTGAGACGTTTTCCAGCAGCCGCTCTTCATAGATTCGCCGGATTGTGTTCTCAATATCCGGCTCGCGCACCATCAAGTCCCGGATACGGTAGCGGGTCGAGAGTTTGCCGATGAGTTCCGATGCGGTGATGGTGTCGCGCTCGAACTGGTACGTCACGCGAGCGTCCTGTTGTTCTACGACAGTTGCGCCGTCTATGGTCACATCTGCGTAAACCTCCGCCATATCTACCACCAACTCCCGCTTGCCACCAAAACGAGTGCGCAATGTGTCCAACTGTCCATCGAACAGCAGTTTGCCGTGGTCTATGATCATCACGCGCTCGCACAATTTTTCTACATCGGAGAGATCGTGTGTTGTGAGAATGACCGTGGTGTTTCGCTCGCGGTTGATGTGCAGGATAAACTGCCGGATGCGCTCTTTGGCAACCACGTCGAGGCCAATAGTTGGCTCATCGAGGAAGAGCAGCGGGGGATTGTGCATCAGGGCAGCACAAATATCGGCCCGCATTCGCTGTCCTAGCGAGAGCGAGCGCACGGGGGTATTCAGGAATGGCTCTAACTCGAGCAGTTCCCGGAACTCGTCCAGATTGTGCTGGAACGTGGAGGGCGGAATCTGGTAAATGTATTGTAACAAGTCCAGGGATTCGATCACGGGCAGATCCCACCACAGCGTGGTGCGCTGCCCGAAGACGGCCCCAATGTGCGCGACGTGGGCGCGCCGCGCCTGCCAGGGCACACGCCCGTCAATGTTGACCTTACCACCGGATGGCACGAGTAGGCCGGTGAGTATCTTGAGCGTTGTGGACTTCCCCGCGCCGTTCGGCCCGATGTACCCCACCAACTCACCTGTCCGGATGCTAAAACTGATGCCATCTACTGCGCGCACCACCGTGGCCACGCGCGTAAACAAATTTCGCAGCGCCCCCAACGTCCCGCGATGGTGCTTATAGACTTTGAAATGCTTTTGTAGATTTGATACGGAAATGATAGACGGATTGCTCATTTCATAACCCCGATGTGAAACGTGATATGTGATTCAGCCGATTTGTAATTCGTAAATCGCTATTCGTAATTCGCCCTCCCCCTCACGTTCCCGTGCTTTGATAATACTGGATACCGAAGTTCCAGAAGGTCAGCGCGATAGTCATCATACCAAAGCCCACCACCGGGCATAGGAAAGGAGCAAAGGCAGGCATGTGGAACGGATCGGGTTTGTCCAGGATGTAGAGGGCCGGGTAGTAGTTGAGAAAAATCGCGGGGATGATATAGGTGAAGAAACGACGCAGCCATTTGTTGTAGATGCTCATCGGGTAGGACATCATTTCAACGCCGCCGTAGGTAAAGATGTTGACGACTTCAACGGATTGTACTGTCCAAAATGTGATGGTTGAACCGATGATAAAGAGCGCGCCAAAAAAGCAAATTAATCCTCCCACGATGATGGGTAAGAAGATGACTTTGAGCAGTGTCCAATGCACCTCATTCCATAACAGCGCCAGTCCCAAGACCACGGCTCCCTGGAAGATACGCGCCAGCCGCCGCAATGTGAACTCCGAACCGAGAACTTGCACGGTGATATTAACCGGGCGCAGCAAGATTTGGTCAAATGTGCCGCGCCGGATGCGTTGCCCGAAAAAACCAGGATCGAAGCCACTGAAGATCAGGTCCATCGATCCAAATGCAGTTTCTACTGTCCCATATAAAAAGGCGATTTCCGCCAGCGTCCACCCGGCGATATGTTCAAAACGCTGCAATATTAGCGCCAATGTCCCAAATGCCGACGCTGTGCCGATGATCACACTCAGCAAGTCAAGCCAGAACGCAGCCCGGTATTGCATCTGCGAGCGGATACTGGCCGAAATCAAACGGCGATAAATGCTAAAACTGAAAATCTTCAAATCGAAAATCTCCTCATTGCACAGGTGTCACGCACTGACGCAAAGCCTGCATGTGTGGGATCAGTGTTACTCCTATCGATTGATAGGCCCATCAACGACTGAAGCGTTGTACTTAGAAATCACCCTCCCTGAATGACGAGTTTACGCACTCCCGCGCGCATCACCAGTTGGCACACGCTGAACAGCAGCACGATCCACACCCCCTGCAACGCCAATGCTTTGAGCAATTCAGGCCCTTCAAGCACGCCCAAGTAGATCTCGATGATTGTATTGATCATTGCCGGGAAGGGGGTCCAATTACAGAGCTTCACAAACCAATCGGGGAAGAAGCGCAGGGGCATTATGAATCCCGACAGGAACCACGAGAGACTAAAGCCTATCCGCCCGATCCCCCGCGCGTCCGGCGTCCAGAACGCCGTCAGGTTAATCAGAAATCGCCAGCCAAAGCTGACCAGCAGGCTTAAGCTCAGCGTAAGCCCCAGGCACAACCATTGGACTAGGGTTTGCGGCAGTGTGATGTGGAAAAAGACAGCATAAGCCAATACCAGTGTGAGTCCGCGCACCAGCAGATGCGCCACAGCGCGCCCGACGTCCTGTGCTAACCAAAAGGTGAAATAGTCTACCGGCTTGAGCAGGTCTGAAGCGATGTCGCCGCTGTAGACCGCCTGCATCACATCCCACCAATGGAACAACGATAGGTACGCGATAATGGCTTGGGTGATTCCCGTGTACGTCACCGCATCCTGTATTGAAATCCCGGCGACCTCGGTGCGCGCGCTGTACAATGCTATCATCAGCGACGCGCGCAGCATCCCGAAGAACACATTTGTCGCTAATCCGGCCAGGTTTGCGGCCCGGTAACTAAACTGCCGTTGGAACGCCAGTCCGGCCAGTTTATAGAACAGGCGCAATTTTGCAGATAAGGCCATAAGCTCCCCCCCCTGAAAATCGCAAATTGGCAAATTGCAAATCTTTGAAAATTCAGTTCCGTTTACAAGAGGTGTTTTTTCGTTGGCGGGTGTAGCCCGCCAACGAAAAAACACACCTAAACTCTCGTTTCTATCTGGAGCAAGTGACAGAAAACAGTAATCGCTCACAAAACTAAACGGTTACGAATACTCTTTCATCAACAGGTGCGTTGCACTTCAGAAAGTGCAACGCACCTGTTGACATTCATTGATCATACGCTGATGCGTATGGTTACTTTTAGGAAGGTTGCTAAGCGATTATAACCTATTATCCGCTCCGCGCTAATAGGGCTTTCCATTCCGGTAATGCGTGCAACAGATCAAATTCTTTAATACATTACAAATAGGTGCATCGCACTTCGGAAAGTGCAACGCACCTCATCACGTTTCACGTATGATACATGACGGACATAGGTGCATCGCACTTCGGAAAGTGCAATGCGCCTCATCACATCTCACGTTTTGCGCGCCAATAAATCCCTGCCTCGCGTTCCATATATCCATGATCCGCTAACTCGCGCCGCAGAAGCGCGACATCTTCATGAAAATCCAGCAAAATCAGATTGACTTCGTGTTCGGTATATTTGCGCTCAGGCTCAAATTCCTCCAGGATATGCTCTAAGATGATTAAGCGCTTCTTAAGCTGTGAGGGAATCCCCGTGATCCGTCCGTGTTTGATGAACGTCCGCAACACCTTCGTCCGGTAGGCATCTTCTTTCACCTGCGCATCCATCCTTTCTTGAGGTAGATATACCACTTCCTCTATTGTTTTTTTTAGTGGCTCTCCCACCAACGAATAAGTCTGATAATACTGGTCCTTTTGTGACGTGAGCAGCCCCACATCACTCAACTTTGAAAGATGATGTGAGATCGTCGCTGGTTTCAGATGCAAAATCGTCGCCAGTTCTTCTCCATGTCGAGGCTGTATCTTAATTAAATTTAAGATCAACAACCGCACAGGATGTCCCAGGGCTTTAAACAACTCGGCCCGCACTTCAAGATTTTGTTCCGGTGTCATTTTTTGTGCCATATCATTCTTTCCAAAGTTTAGTGCGACTTCCGGTCGCTTGAATATAACAGTTCTCAAAGATATTGCGTGCTGACTTCAATGTTTCCATTTTGATTTGTTGTTTGACTGCTGTCTCGCTGTCATGCATGGCACGCGCTAGATCGATCTCGTTCTGTGTACTTTCAATCACGCGCGTGGTGACCCAGTCAAACCCTTGCACCAGCTTCTCCATCTCTGGCAGTTCCGTGCTCATAATCTGTCTCAACGTTTCCAGTGTCTTTTTATTAAATGCTTCCATTTTCTAAACCTCCCCTTAAAATAGCGAATTACGGAATCTCTAAAACCTTGTTAGCGCGTGTAACCGGGAGGGCACAAAGAACGCGCTATGGAAAGCGTGGCTACAGCCCAACACTTGTGCGCGCTAACAGACCTTTGTCTTTGCAACTTTGTGCGAAATTTCACTTAATTCCTATTAGAGATTTATCTAATTAAATAATACCATGTATTTAGATAGTTGTCAACCTGAAAAGTGATACTATTTCTATGTATTTTTATTAGAAGTTAGACTTCTGTTGAGAGGTACGTAAGTAATCTCTCACATTCCTCAATTTGCTGATTGATGGTTTGCTCATCATAGTTCATTTCGTAGCCCCAACACGTACTCAGTACGTGCAATATATACGTGGCGCGGGCAATGGTGGGTTTGGGGGTGTGCAATCGTTCCGCGAAGTGTGTGACGGCGGCATCGAGATCTTCCATAGATAGCGTATCTGTGACAATTGCGTGATTTTCGATGAACCGCGCCGATTCCATAAACGGGGCACCGATCACACCCTGGGGGTCTATGGCTTTCCACTCGCCAGTGTGATTTTGGAGCATATTTTCGTGATGCAGGTCGCCGTGGAGTAGGACGCGCGGGATGGTGGGGGGACAGATATCGTGGAAGATCGTTTCTGCCTTATCCATAAGCCGTATCATGCGCGCGTTGGGGGCATAACGGGCATGGGTAGTGGCGATAGCATCCCGTACCCAATCGGCGTAGTGTGGGAATCCGTGTGTCTCGCCGACCGGAATGGGCAGTTCCGCGATTAACTCCGCGCCGATCTCAAGCTGTGCTTGTTTATCGGGGACTGTTCTCAAGTCGTGCCCGGGCACAATGCGCTCGAGAAGTACAGCAGCAATCTCTTCATCAACGGCGAAATACTTACAGGCGTGGCGACCTGCGTAGAGCCGCAAAGCCGTTATCTCCGTGTAACGCTCGTTGTGTGGCCCCTCGATCTTGAGGACGACGTCACCGTAAATTGCGGAGCGGGCATAACAGAGCAGGTTGATTGATAACTTATCGGCAGGTACACAATCTGTTAACTGCCATTGTGCTTGACAGCGTGTTAGTAAAGTGGGTAGGCTTTGCACCCAGCCCGGCCCCGCCGCGCCAAACTGCCGCGCGGCTTGATGAAGAAAGTATTCCGGTATTTGCATTTTTATATCCCCTTAAAGCAGGACAGACGTTCCTGTCAGGTAAGCCGGAAAGCCCGTCCCACATTGTAATTTTAAGTCATTAACTGGTTCTTATATCTCCGTTCGCCGTAATCCACGTGCAACTACGTCCGCTAACTGTTCCAGCCTCGGTGGTTTGGGTAACCAATCTACTAATTGGGCTGCGTCCGTATTAGCTACTTCTGAGCGTAAACCTTCCAATGTTTCATCCATAGGGTGCCCGCTGAGCAAGACAATGTTGACCCGGCAGTTTATGTTTTGTAAGGTACGCAGTAACGCGACCCCGCCCATTTCGGGCATAACGACGTCACTGACCACAAGGGCAATTTCATCACAGCGCTCTTTTAGGATCGCCAGAGCTTCCTTACCATGCTTGGCGACAAGAATGTGATAGTTGAGTAATTCCAGGCTTTCTACCAGGGCGGCGCGCGTGACGGCATCATCCTCTACCAGCAACAAGGTTTCTCCATGTCCTAGAGGTAGACTTTGCGGTATTATTGCCGGTGGTTCTGATTCCGTGACTTCCAATGCAGGAAAATAAATAATAAAAGTTGTACCTGAAGTTTCGCTGTCTTGAGATGTCGCCAGGTGCGTTTGTACATCGATTTTGCCTTCATGCGCGCTTACAATTCCATGCACCTGGGCTAATCCCAAGCCCGTCCCCTTATCTGGAGCTTTGGTTGTAAAGAAGGGGTCAAAGATACGCGGCAATACCTCCGGCGCAATGCCTGTTCCCGTGTCCGATACCGTTATTTTGATCCATTTTCCCACCGTCATATCGGGCAACGGGAGTCGTTTGCGGGTTATAATGTGGAGTTGGTCCAGTCCGAAGTGTAAATTCCCCCCTTCTGGCATCGCATCCCGTGCATTCACTGCTAAATTCATAAGCATCTGCTGTATTCGTGTGGGATCTCCATTGACGATATACGCCTCCGCGTTAAAACTTGACGTGATGCGAATGTTTTCTGGTAAAGTGCGTTGCAACAACTTGACTTGTTCTTTTAACAAAGGCAGTAAATCCAGGCGCCGCCGCTCCAAAACGGCCCGGCGGCTGAAATCCAAAATCTGTTGGATCAGGTTGCTCGCGTGTATGGCCTGTTGATAAATTGTCGTCATTCGCTCGCGGCTACGCGTGGATAATTCGGGAGCACGCGCCGTCATCTGCGCATATAGGACAATTGTCGCCATAATGTTGTTAAAATCATGAGCGATGCCGGCAGCGAGTTGCCCTACTGCCGCCAGGCGTTCCTGTTGTTGTGCATATTTTTCAATCTGCCGTTGTTGCGTCACATCACGGATGGCCACCACCCAATGCTCATGCAGGTCATAGTCAATACCATTCATTGTGTCAATTTCAATTGGCCGTGCTATTACCTCAAAGATTTGCCCCTGATGTACAATTTCGTGCCACAATCCATGGGGTGGAGATGTTAATAATTCAGACAGCGGTCTATCTCCCAACTTTGTCAATCTGTCGCCTAGTTTTATCTCCGCTAAAATGTGTAAATCTTTCTGTCCGGCCGCGTTAGCCAGCACAACGTGCATATTGGTATCTAACAAAAACATTCCTTCGGGCACAGTGTCTACGATGTATCGTGTCTGACGTGCCTGTTCACGGATTTGTCTTAATAACTGTTCGCGTTCTTCTGTTGCGCGCTTGCGGTCGGTGATGTCCGTATGGGTTCCGATAAGCCTTATAAGATGACCGGCGGCATCCCGCTCTACAGCTTTTCCCTTAGAGGAAATCCAGCGCCAGCCACCTTCTTTAGCGCGCATACGAAATTCGTTAGTGTAAAATTCATCCGTGCCATTCACAAATGTCTCCAGGCGTGCCAGGGCTGCTGTTCGGTCCTCAGGATGTAATAGGGTAACCCAGGTTGTGTATGTATGCGGGAATTCGTCCGGTGTATACCCTAACATAGTGAACCAACGGGCACTGTAATAAGTGGGATCGACTTGGGGACGATAGTCCCACAGGCCGGTATTTGTCCCTTCCAGTGCAAGGTTAAGACGGGCTTCACTTTCTTTTAACAATGCCTCGACTTTCTTTCGCTCTGTAATGTCATATATAACCGTTTGATAATTCGTAATACTCCCATCCTCGGCCCGTTGTACAGACGCATTGAGCAAAAGATCAATAATCGTGCCATCGGCCTGCCGCCAGCGGATCTCAAAGTCGCTAACGACGTTATCACGTTCTAGCTTCTTGCGGAATTTCGCACGCTCTTCGGGGTAGACGTATAAATCTTGCACCTTTAATTTCTGTAATACATCCCAATCATACCCGAAGAGTCGCAATCCGGCTTCGTTGATATCGAGGAAGTCCCCCACTGGGGTGGTAATGACGATTGCGTTATAGGAATTCTCGAAGAGTTTACGGTACTTTTGTTCACTGGCTTGCAATGCTTGATTCAATGCCGTCATTGCCGTGATCCTTGTGTGGATCTCGGCCGTCATCGCGTTAAAGGTTTCTGCCAGTCGCCCTAACTCATCGGCACTGCTGACTTGTGCTATCACATCCAGTTTTCCTTGCTGTAATGCACTGGCAGTCTGCGTTAGAACCACAATATTCCGCGTCACACTACGGCTGAAAATTCCGCTGATCAAGATTACCATGAGCAATCCAAGGCCTGCGATCGCGCCAAAGATTCCGGTCGCCATGTGGCTGGTCCATGCCGTTTGTTCCTGGGCGCGCGCTACCTCTTCAGTGGCTAACCGTAACAGGTCTTGAGAGATAGGGTCTAGCGATGCCGCTTGTAAATCAAAATCACGGAACTTTCCACGAATGGCCACATCTAAATCCGCAATTCTCTCTGCCGTCTGGAGATAAGCATTTAGCGCGTGTAGAGCCTGTGTTTGCTGTTCTTCCGTCAGCTCGGTTGTAGTCTCTATCGCTTCCCCTAAGCCCTGTCCTACATTCAGAGCGGATTGCAGAAAAGGTCGCTGGCGAGTGAGTAAGTAATCCTTTTCAAAAGCCTGCATTTCACGATAGCGTGTGAGTAAAGCAGGTATAGACTCAAGTACATCGTACAGTTCAGTCGCGTGAGTCGTCAATTGGACCAGCAGGCCGGTATCTTCCTCTGCCAGTGTTGTTACCATCTCGACCGTTTCAAGAAGGGTTTCTGCATTGCGTTCTGCAGAGGAAAGGTAGAGGGTGAGGTTCACCTTTTCAGCTTGCAATGCCGTACTGACATGAGATTGCGCAATCTGTTGCTTTAATTCCGTACTCAATTCCGCCACGTAGTCAAGCTGTTCTATGGCCTGCAACGCATATATATCCCGTGCTTCGGCAAACCCGATTTCCGGATATTGTAAAAAGAAGTCACGTTGCAGGCGGCGGGCTTTCTCCAACCCTCGATCCATCTCCAACACCAGGCGTTGGATTTCCACGCTGGTCGCAATAGCGGTCACCATACGCTGGCGCACAACGGTTAAAGCGATATAACTTCCCAGGGTCACTAACAGCACAAGTGATAATAACATCCCGAAAGCGATGTTAAATTTGGTTGTGATGCTCAACGCGTTCCATCGTTGCACCATAGGTTATCCTATTCTGCCGTATACGTATAGATTACGTTTGTCAATAGCCCATCAACACCTAGTGCCGGGTCTTCTAATTGTACCAAATCAAATTTTATCACGGCACAATCTCCAAAAGTATCACACGTCATACTCCCCATCACGCCTTCAAAATCCGATGTGGCATAGAGTGCATCCCTTAACGCCTGCCATCCGATGTGCAGTGTGCCATCTTTCTCTGCAATTGCGACCGTCTCAATAGCGTGTAAGAGTAAAGTAGCAGCGTCGTATCCATACCCGTATGTCACTGTTTGTGGCGGCGACCCAAACTCTGCTTCATATTCCGCTACCAATTTGTCATTGGCCGGTCCTTCCAGGGGAGGGGAGGACCCGATGAAATACATCCCTATGCCATCCTGCCCCACGGCCTTGATAAAGTCATTCGTTCGCAATGCTCCCCCTCCCAGGAAGATAATTTTCTCTAAACCGGCAACTTCTTTGGCCTGTTGTACGACGTGAATCCCCTCCTGGGGAAAAAGCGCAAAAAAGATGAGTTCAGTCTTTGCCGTAGCGAATGTCGTCAACGCCGGGTGCATATCCACATCCCCTTTATTGACCGTCACATCCGCTACAATCTCGCCTCCCAGTGCAATAAACGCCTGTTTGAATACTGCCGCATATCCTTGCGAAAATACATCGCCGTCATCGATCGTCGCTGCACGTGTGATGTTCAATTCTTCGAAGGCAAATACCGCTCCCGCGCGGGCCTCTTCCACAACATTTAACATTGTGCGATAATAGCCAGGGTGCCAATCTGTCGCCGCTTTCCCTGCCATCGAAGTCAAAGACGCTGCGCTATTGGCACCCGAAATCATTACCAGTCCCGATTCAGACATAATTTTGCCGGCGGCACTGGCGGCGCTGGAACACGTCGTCCCGAAGATTCCCACCATTTGCGGGTCGGCCACAATGCGCAGCGTGGCATTTGCCCCTCCTTCTTCAGAACACGCTTCATCCTCGATTTGAATCTCAATCGGGTGGCCCAATAGTTGCTCATTATGCGCTGCTACCGCCAGATCAAGGCTGTTTATCTGTTCCACGCCAAACACCTTTGCTCCTCCGCTTAAATCCTGGATGGCGCCCAGTTTTAACGGCACCCCGGGTGCAAGTGTTATACACCCGATCGCGTCGGTACATTCGAAGGGGGGGGAAGTCTGACACGTGGCAGCTAAGAGGATAACGACTATCATAAGGTACACTATAGAGTGTTTCATACGTACACCTCCCATGCGCTTTCCTCCTATTATACAGGTGAATGAAACTTATTGCACTTCCAGATGCATCATAGTACAATCCGGTCAGTAATGCATCAAAGAGATGAAGGGGTATAGCGTCTTGGTTGGAATTATACCGATGTCAAACGTCAAACGTAAGGTCTACTGCCAATAAACACGGACTTTAACATGAAAGTGCAAGCCCACTGAGACAAAGTTTTTTTTCTAATCTCTAAGTGTTGAGTGCCACTAATCGCGACAGGGGCCGGCTTAATGCTCAGCAGTGCCACTAATCGCGCAGGATTCTAGTACATTAACATCATCATCTGATTCGTCAGCAGCCCATTGGCCGACGGTATCAGGGGAAAAATCATAAGTTTGCAGGACTTTGCCCTCCTGAGAAACGGTTACTCAACGGTTAGCCAGATCTACCCGCGCCAATACATAGGTATAAGCTAACGCGGGATCAACCATGAAGCGATCGTTAGCCCCCAAGGTAATGCGGCCACTCTTACGCACGAGGCGGACGAACGAAACCCAACCGCGATCCTAAGGCAAGTGCCGCGCTTGATGACGTTGATAATCGGTGGGTAGTAAGCGTAAGGTGGCGGCGAGCGCCACCGCATCCGGGGTCTGGCCCTCGAGCGCCATTAAGCGATGCGTTTGGTTACACGCGGTCTGGCAGGTCTGCGTTTCCCGCTGTAAAGCCGCGAAATCAGCATACGCTATCGTTAACAAGCGTTCTTCCAGAAAGCGATTATGGCGTTCGCCGCCGCCGTTCCGCCAGGGTTCATGCGGTGGATTGAAGTAGGGCTCAATGCCCAGATCCACGGCCACGCGCACCACCCGGCCAAAGGAGCGCGGGTAGCGATTCGAGCCCCGAAACTCGAGGGCATTGTCCATCTGTAAATGCTGGGGCAGCCCCAACCAGTGCCAACTCGTCACCAGAAAATCCACAATCCCTTGGG
>JAFGFI010000496.1 GCA_016931185.1 Anaerolineae bacterium | reverse complement strand
GCTAACGCCGCAGTTTGCCCAGGTGTACACTGCTCCAAAGTAGGAAAACGCTCAAGCATAGCCCGTAATCTATCTACAACAGATGGGGCATAACCATGGAGCATACCCTGTGCATTGGCCCAGAAGGCGTAAACATTCCCAACGAGAGCCAAGTCTTGTTCGGAGCATGTTGTAGCTTCAGCAGAACAGTGGATGTAAAAGGTTTCGGGCTTTTCCAGGATATGTTCGGCCAATTGGATAAGTTTATGATTCCGTCCCCACCAAAAAAAGCGTTCAACCCACATCCACGCACTCTCGCGCAAAATCACATCGGTCGTGATCCCAATTTCCTCGAACAGTGCACGTCGGTTGGGAATTATGGCGTTATAAAAGCGCAAGAACTCGTCTAGCAAACGCATCGAAAAACCAACCCAGCGGTGTCGATTGGCGAGATCTGTCAGACGCTTATACTCCTCGTATCCCTGGCGCGGATTGACAATCAGCAGATAGTAGACCCGTTCCACTTGTAGTTTCTGCAACCGTTCACGTAGGGGGAGACGCTCTTCAGGGCTGCTCTTGGCCAATTGCCCTTCCAGTTTTGCAATGCGCGGGTTGTAATAATTCTGCACCAACGTATTGGCAATTCTTCGCTCGTTCAAGCGCAAGTAGGGGATGACATTTTGGGAGGTCAGCAGGCGATAGAGTTCATCGTGTAAGAAGATCTGTTCCCCCCGCAGCGGCGCGACGCCGGGCGGTGATTTGTACTGTTTGATGAAAGACAAAGGTTTCAGATTTTCCAGTAAGCGATTTGCTTCTTCAAGCGGCAGCCCTAGCGCCACGTTGAGAATTTCTGCATCAACACCCTTGGGCATCAACGCGATGTTTGTCAGATACCCCCCGATTTCCCCGGAATCATTAAGAATCGTGATCAAGATTCTCCGCTCAATATCCTGACGCGCAGCTTCCAGCCGCGGATCGCCCTCGTCAACCCCAGCCAAATCCATGTATTGATCGAATAATTGCAAAATGGTCCGCGATTCCGGGGCCAGCACTGTCAACCAATCCACGATAAGATGTAAGAGAATCGGGCGTCCGCCGGTCAGCCGATGAACGACTTTCAGATATGTCTCGGGTACCAGTTTTTGCCCGGCCTGCTTTTCGAAATGTTTCAAAAAAGCACACGTCTCTTCATAGGCAAATGGCTTTAACTCAACCTCGGTGAAGTCGTCGCCGAAAGCCTTCTTCATATCTGCCACCAAACGCGCCTGCGGGTCAACAATCTCATCGGGAGCAGGCAGTTTGGGGCGTCCGGCAAAAACCACCACGACGTTGCGAAGCTGGGCGAGTTTGTCGAGCAACCAGGGTTTTACGCGGGTATCGGCGATATCCAGGCCGGCTTTTTCTTCCACAACCGAGCTTTCATATTGCAATAGCTCAATCGTATCGAAGCAGATAACCAGCCTGGCGGCATTAACTGCCATGTCATTACAACCTTTAACAAACAACTCGCCGAGTTTCTGGCGGCGTTCTTCCAAAATGCCCGGATCGGTCCCACGTTCTCGTAAAAGCTCGTAAGTCTTACGTTCTTGCCGATAATCCGCAAAGTAATTCTGTTGCGGATCCAATCCCTCTATGATGACTTTTTCGAGATCACTGGTGCTATGCATATCGGTATGGTAGAGGTCGATAATGCCGCTGAAATAAAATCGCGCCCCGGCCTTTTCGACCATTTGATCCAGCTCCTCAAGGAGCCGGGTCTTGCCCAAACCACCGCGCGCCCAAAAGTAAATATAGTGTCGTTCGCTACCTGGCGCATACAAATATCTCTTTAGCAGCTCGATTTCCTTTTCGCGGCCGATCAACGGGATACGCTTACCTAACTGTGGAATACTCATTTTGTCATCTCCTCCAGGCTTTGCCGTCGCTGACGATAGATTGCGGCTTCGTCTGTGAATTGTTGAGCGTAGCTGTCTTCTGCAGAGAATTCTTCAGCAATGGACTCAAACGTTTCCGCTGCTGCCAGACATGCGCTCCGATAGCCGTCTCTATCCACCGACTTGAAACATTGTCGCACAATATCTTGAATCAATCCGTGCAATCTATCTCCCCGACTTTCCTGCCAAATAACCCTGTTATACGTGCGCAACTTCGCTACCTCTTGGATGAAATAATAGTCGGGTTTCTCGCCAAGTTCTGGCATCACGTGCTTGAGATATTCCTGCAAGATCGTCGGATCAAACCAATCCAGCACACTGGCCCACCAGAGAATACGTATCCATTGTTCTTCCACACCCTTGAACAAAAATTCATTGATGAACTTTTTTACTTCCTGTTCACACAATGTCTTTTTGAATTGTGCTAACGGTTGATCGGGTGGCCAGTGTGAGGCGACATACGCGGCCAATTTCTCAGAAAGCAAAGGGTGACCAAACGAGAACTCTAGCACAACATCAATCGCCGCTTGGAAATCTCCCCTTTCTTTTAGCGCTGGATTGCCCTGAAGCAATGCTTGCTCAACGAGCCTTCGGCTTGCACCTACAGGGGTAATGGTCCCCAATGGCAATAATCTAACCGCGCGGCGCAGTTCGAATCGCCGCCAGGGAACAGGAACACGTCCGGCATATATCTGTCTTACATTCCTTTCGATGACCAGAGGTTCTGTTATATACAAATGTACCCAATCCCAGAATTCAACATCGTCCTGAAGAGTTTCAGTCGTGTCAAACATTAAGTATACAGGAGTTTGAGCCGCCAATTCATTCAGTTGTACTACGATTGACTCTGCCTGCTCTTCATTGCTTTGCTCATTACAGCGTAGTTTTCCTTCGGCTTGATCAAGCAATGTTTGCAGTAAGGCCGTCGGGCGATCTGCGGCGATTTGTAGAGAGGCTATATCTAATATCAAGACTATGGTGGAGGAATTTCTTTTTTGTAGTCTCAATCTAGCTTCCTGTAATAGACGGGACTTGCCTATGCCAGCTTCACCATATACATCCAAAAGAATGTTGTCGTTTGATGTTGAATCGCAAATAATTTGGAGCGGCTCATCACGATTTTGAAATGGAAAACTCATTTTTCTTCTCCTTTTCCCCAATAGATGCTGACAAGTGATTTGAGATGATCTATGCCGAGAGGTGTGGGATAGCACCTGGGCCAACAACCTGCGCAGGCCGCAATGAACCCGCGCGTTAGGTTGAGTGCATGGATTGGGGCATCCCAATCTTCTTGTGTAGGTTCAGCATCCAGAACGCCCTTAATAATAATTGAGATGAATTCTCGCCTGGTTTCATCATCTGCTAAATTCGGTATCTCCTTTGCCCAGTTCAAAGCATAATCCAAAGGGGAATGAAATTCTGTAACAAATGAGGCAGCGTGCCATTCCAACTCAAGGTCTTTAATCAGTTTGCCTAACTGCCGCTTGCGTATGTCCTCAGGATCAATAAGATCACACAATACATTCAAGAACAAGATAAGACCATTCTCCTCTCCCTTGTTTGCACATCGCCACAAATATTCGATTGTTTGGCTGATTCTAGCTTTCGTATCAGATGCTTGGGGTAATTCACTACGCCAGAGGGCAATACGGCTATCTACAAAAACAGCCCTTAGTTCAGCATCGCTCTTAAATTGATTGAAATTTACTAATACACTATGAAATTTGGGGAGGTTTTGAATTCCACAGGGCTTTTGTGGTCTTCTAAAGCTCTCATGATCAATAAAACCGATGCTCCAAGCAGCTAAACGTTGCCCTAGAAGTGTGCGTAACTCGGGTTCTTCCCAGGTTGGCAAATCAGAAATGGCGAGGGTACCTTGCTCGACGTAGCCCAATCCTTCAATTAAAGCTTTGCGCTGTGGGGTGACAAATACGATAAAGTCAAGAAGTCCTGAAGTTTTGCCATGCCATTCTTGTATAGTATGTACGAGGTGGATTAAGGATTGCTCACTAAGGTGTTCAGTACTGTCTATAAGGATCTTAGATTTTTTTTTGTCCCAGCGATGACGGGCCAAACAATCTGAAGTCAGGATATCGGGCGATATACGTAGGAAAACTACATCACGCCCTGATAAATCTTTTGTTGTAGGTCGGGGCCTTTGCCACAACGAAGTCTTTCCACTGCCTTTTACTCCTACTATAATTCTGTTTCCTGGCTTATATATTTGTTCTTCAATCTCAGGGCGTTCAATATAGGCAGCATTAAGTATGTCAGGCGGCACATTAATTGCAAAGGGATCCATGTACACTCTTTGTAATACACTTGGCCACCTGTTGATAAACTTCAGGTACTTATCGTACTCTGTATCAGTAAGCCCGTAGCGAATAGCTCTAGCAATTGGATTCATAAGCGCCTTTCACAAACAACAAAGCCTCCGCAAAAGTTGCTCCTCGTTGTTCAGCCATAACTTCGGCGGAGGTGAATTTTGTGAGTCGTTCAGATTACATTACACATAAAACAAACGCAGATTGCCCCCTGACAAAGCTAACCATACTACAAATGTAAACCGGGATATATACTGCGGAGATGAAAAATATGTGACAATAAAGTGGCATAAAAAGAAGGAAATTAACCCTGAGTGAAAATCACGTTACTGTGCCTTCAACCAATACCCCCTTCCCCGCGCATTCTTTACAAAGCGCGCTTCGCCGCTATCGCTGCTCACAGCCAACCGTCGCCGCAGTCGCGAGATCAGCTTCCGCAGGTTCTGCTCGCTGTAGCTTTCATCCGCTTCCCACGAGGATTGTGGCCACACGCTCTCGATGAGTTCGTTCTGCGTAACGATATGCGGCGCGTGCCGGTAAAGCGTTTCCAACAACTTGAATTCCTGGGGCGAGAGCGGGGGTGTTATCTGTTGCCCATCAACCCAAACGTGCCCGCTGCCGGGTGATACATGCAATCCTTTATCCGGCGGTATCTCAGATGTTGTCGCCGTCGCCAATGAAGATTCGGCCTCGGGGATTTGCTGCTCTACTTTCAACTGTTGCTGGAAATCAATCAATGTCTCTGTCACATCCACACTGTCAATCAACGTATCGTCGGTGCGACGGACATGGTGGTGGATCAAAGCCTGGCACAGACGCAACAACGTGCGCGGCGAGCCTTCACTGGTATCCAGCAGGCGATCCATCACCCGTGCTTTTGCCGCTGAAGTACACATATCCTCAAGCCGTATCACCGTGTCACGGCTATAGTAGGCCAGTCGCTGTTGCACCACATCCCGTAGTGCCTCCCGATTCCAGGTGATGCTGCGCACGCACAAACGATCTGGACGCAGCTCCACGATTTGGCGTAGTGCCTCGCCCACTTCGGCGGGCAGAAAGAACTTGAAGGCCACGTGTGGCGTTTCCAGCACTGTCCGCTCGCTGACCAGCGGTCGCAACAATGCTGCTGCCTTTTGTGGGCCGAGAGAAGTTTCATCCACGCAATCCACCAGGATGTAGAGAGACTTGTAGGTGTTCTGAGGTGTCTGTCCAAGCTTCAGCACCAGCCCGGAAAGTGTGCTCAGGGTTTCCAACGGTGAGAGCGCGTCCCAATCCAATTGCAGGGGTTGCACTGTAATAATCTGCGATAGCCTTAACTGCGCAACCGGATCTCCAAAAGCCTGAGCATACCCCGCCATAAGTCTGCGTTCCATCTCGTCCAGGTGATCGAAATATATGGGCGGGACTTCATCGACCAGGGCTTTGACGATGCCGCGTATCACACTGCCTAAGTGATGGCGCACGGTGATTTTGGTCACGTCACTTTGCACAGCTTCAATCAGCAGCCCGAAATCATAATAGTGTACCGGCAGGACCTGGCGGCGGAATTTCCCGTGGGTACATTCATAAGCCACCATGTGGCGCGTGGCCGTCTTACCTTCACCGCGCCCGGCCATCAGAAAGGCCGTTTGCGGATGCGCCGGCGCGCCCAGTACATCGTATAAATAAGGGCGATCAACGAAGAAATACGAGAGATAGTCACGCTCATGCTCAGCTTCGTAGAGCGCGAAGGGATCGTCTTCGAAACCTAAACGTTCCAGCCAGCGCCATAAGCGATGGCTGAACCCAAATGTCTTTGAACTTACCATCTTGCCTGCCTTTAACTACGATGGTCACACTTTTATCACAGAATACCACAAACTCGCGGTCTCGGCAAGAGGAAGAACTGCAGAGACTTATCTGTTGCAAAGCCCGCGTTTAGCGATAGAATACCCGATATTGAATCATATCTCCCACAAGCCAGATCGAAGGATGAGGTGAAAAGTTATGGAAAGGTTGAAAGCGCGTATCCTGAGCGAAGGGAAAAACTTGGGTCGCGGCATTCTCAAGATTGATAGTGTGATCAATCATCAGGTAGACGCCACGTTGATGTTGGAAATAGGCGCGGAATTTGCCCGCCGTTTTGCGGACGCGCAGCCCACGCGCGTGCTCACCGCCGAGGTGTCGGGCATCATCCCGGCGATGGCGGCCGCTTACGCGCTAGGCCTGCCCTTGGTTTATGCTCGCAAGCACAAACCGGTGACAATGCAAGAGCCGGTGTTCGTGGAGTTTGCGCCGTCGCACACCAAAGGCGGGCAGGTCTCACTGATGGTATCCCCGGAATTCCTGTCTGCCGGAGACCGCGTGCTCATCATCGACGACTTTCTCGCTACCGGGCAAACGATTGCGGCAATGGCACGCATCATCAGCGACGCCGGAGCCACGTTGGTCGGTATCGGCACGCTCGTTGAAAAGTCCTTTGAGGGTGGGCGCGCCTTGTTGGAACCACTGGGCGTCCCGATTGAGTCGATGGTCATCATCAACGAAATGCGCGACGATGGCGCTATCATTTTCACCGACGATAAGGTCGTTCCAGGAAAATAACTCTTCAAAACCAGGCGTTCTCACAGGAGACTTTGGCTAACTTGAATCTTGGAACTACCTAAGTAGATTTGTGATTTATTCAGGAGAAACTCGTGCCCACACAAGAGACTATCGTCATTCTGGATTACGGTTCGCAGTACACCCAGCTCATCGCCCGACGCGTCCGCGAGCAGCAGGTCTACGCCGAGATTCTGCCCTGGAACGCGCCGGAGGCGCGGGTGATGGCCTGCCGCCCGGTGGGCCTCATCCTTTCCGGCGGGCCGAATAGCGTTTACGATGCGGAAGCGCCAACCCTGCCGGACTACGTGACCCGCATTGACGTTCCCGTGCTCGGCATTTGCTACGGGATGCACCTGCTGGCGCACGCGCTCGGTGGACAGGTCGTTCCCGGTCTGGCTCGGATGTCTGCATCCACAGCGTCAGTGATTGCGGCGCGTGAATACGGCCCCGCTGAGATAAACATTCTCGAAACGGATGCGCCCCTGTTCGCGGGCCTTGCCGCGCGGCAAGCGGTGTGGATGAGTCACGGCGACCGCGTGGAGGTATTGCCGCCGGGCTTTCGCGTACTGGCGCGTAGTGACAGTGGCGTCATGGCCGCCATTAGCGATGCCACGGGCCGGGTCTATGGCGTGCAATTCCATCCGGAGGTGCGGCACACGATCAACGGAGCCGCGCTGCTGCGGCAGTTTCTCTACGCCGTGTGCGGTTGTCACGGCGCGTGGACGATGGAGGCGTTCATCGAAGCGAGCGTGGCGCGCGTGCGCGCGCAAGTCGGCAATGAGCAAGTCGTGTGTGGGTTAAGCGGCGGCGTCGATAGCGCGGTTGTGGCTACGTTGATTCACAAAGCCATCGGCGACCAGCTCACGTGCATCTTCGT
>JAFGFI010000495.1 GCA_016931185.1 Anaerolineae bacterium | reverse complement strand
TACGCACGGTTCGCGCTACCGCGATCCGTGCGCTCTGCAATGGGCGAGCAGAGACTCGAACTCTGGACCTCACGGATGTGAACCGTGCGCTCTGACCAACTGAGCTACTCACCCACGTGCGCGAGATTATAGCACAAGTGATAAAAAAGGCAAGGGATAGCAGGGCAATGAGTGCCCTTCAAAGTTTTGCAGCAGCGGCTCAGATTGGGCCAGTTTGCCCAATCTCCGTCCTGGAAGGTTAAAGCAGCTCAAATGCAATAGCCCGGGGGTGTCTCTTGCTGTTAAGGTCTTCCCGGTTATAATGGACAATAATCTGATAATGGGAGGATGATATGGCGGGGCTGTGCGGCAAGGGAATATGGTTGGCACACTCGTATGACCTGCAGCGGGCGGCAGAAATTGCGACGAGTATTGATGGAACCTACCTGTTGGTTAAAGTAGGGCATGGCCCGCATTATTTCCCAGAAACAGCACGGGAAATGTTACAACGTGTCCACGCATTGGGATTTCACCCCTTAGCCTGGGTCCAAATGACGGGATATTATCCTCAGGATGCACTGAAAGCTATTAGCGAGGCGCTTACGTTGGGGTATGAGGCGGTCGCGCTCTTTTTTAATACAGTCGCGTTGACTTCGGGGCAATTACACCCATTGGCCGAGGCTTTGGAAAATGCAGCCGTGCCGGCCAAGCGTTTGTTACTGGCAACACCTCCGCTTTCTTATATGTCTGATCCTCAGGTGTTGAAGGTATTGGCCCCGGTGTGTCAGGGAGGGTGGATGCCGTTGTGTTCCGGCACTTGGGGGGATTCGGCCGAGCAAATTATTGATCGCGAGGTGTATCAAGCGTTGGGCGATCTGAGTTTGATGTGGGGGAAAACGCCGGATGTGTGTCCGATCCTTTCCCCGCTTTACCGTCAACAAGGACGGAAGATGTTGCCAGAGGAGTTTATCCCCTGGGTGGAGGGGATCATTCGTCACGGTGTGGATTTTTTCAGCGTTTATCATGCTGTGGATACGGAGAAAGTACTGTGGCCGTTGTTGCAATCGATCAATACGCCTTGTATGGAGACAGCAGAACGGATTCCGGTGATCGAAACGGGAGCGGCGAATGAACTTGAGTTGACTGTCGCACAACCGGTGTATATTACCACTACACCTAGTGATAGTGTGTGGGGGATTATTATCCGGTATGGGTTAAGTAAGCAACTGTTTTGGGAGTGGAACGCGCATTTGTGGGACAGCCGGGGACTTCCCCGCGATCCCGATTATTTGCACGAAGGCTGGCGTATCCGGGTAAAATAACTTGTGTAATCGTTGTCAATCCTATGGACTATGGTATAATCTGTGTTCGTGATTATGACTTAATTGCACAGATTTTGGATGATGTGCGAAAATATAAAGAAATGTATTAAATTTTGTGGGGAGATGAGAGCATGAATTTGGTTGAATCATTAGAACGTCAATATGCAAAACCCAATCCTAATATTCCCGAGCTGCGCTCCGGGGATACGGTGCGGGTTCACGTGCGTATTGTGGAAGGTGAACGCGAGCGTACTCAGGTTTTTCAGGGAATCCTTATTCGTCTGCGTAACAGTGGTATGAGCGCAAGTTTTACCGTGCGCCGGGTTGCATCGCACGGCATTGGAGTGGAGCGTACTTTTTTGCTTCATTCGCCGCGCATTGAAAAAGTGGAAGTTTTGCGTCATGCCAAGGTGCGCCGGGCGCAGCTTTATTATTTGCGTGACCGCCAGGGTAAATCCGCGCGGCTTAGAGAATTGCGCAAGTAAATATGTTACCACCTCTCATTGGTATTACCGGGCGGAAGGATGCTTCCGCCCGGTTGCATCGTGCCCCCATACATTCAGTAGGGGAGACTTATATTCACGCGATTCGTCGTGTAGGGGGAACGCCGGTGATTGTACCCCCTGTGGTGATGGATTCGGATTGGCCTCTGCTGGTGGAACGCCTGGATGGGTTGTTGCTTTCTGGTGGGGGAGATGTCGTCCCCGGCCTTTACGGGCAGGATACAGAGTCCTGTGATGGCATGGATGAGGAGCGCGATCTTTCCGAATTAGGACTTGTCAGGGCATATTTTAAGTCCGGTAAGCCAATTTTGGGGATTTGCCGGGGACACCAGGTGTTAAACATTGCCCTTTCGGGAACATTGTATCAAGATATTGCCACCCATATTCCCGATGCTTTGGATCACACTTATACACCCGCGCGTTCGGTGGAAACACCTGTGCATCGTGTGACGCTTACCCAGGATAGCCGGTTAGCGTTTATTTTTGGGTCAACGTTGTTAGATGTAAATAGTGCCCATCACCAATCGGTCAAAGAACCGGGAGCAAGGGTGAGCATTGTTGGCTATGCGCCCGATGGGGTTGTTGAGGCCCTGGAAGTACCGGCGCACCCTTTTTGTCTGAGCGTGCAGTGGCATCCCGAAGCGATGGTGAAGGCTTCTGCTTCAATGTGGCCGTTGTTTGAAGCGTTCGTCACTGCAGCACGATAGAAAAACTATTCATTCAAAACGGCGAAGGGCCTCCTTCGCCGTTTTGAGTTATATTTAAGCAGCTTCTTCTTGTAGTACGATAGGACGTCCCTGTTTGAAAGACTCCAACTGCGATTCCAGTTCTACACGGCGTGCTTCCGCAGCATTTTTCCCTTCCGCAATCAGTTGTTCAATGCCGTGGTTGATCTGGCGTTGTAGTTCAGATCCTGACTCAGGTGCAAATAACACGGCCAGGGTTCCCCCGGTAACGATGCCCATCATCATCCCCGCTAAGAATGCTAGAAACTTGCGCATTTTGATCCTCCTATGCTTGGTTGGTTTACATCTTCTTATATTATACGTCAGGAAAGCAAAGGGGCAATGTGGCAGAACGAGAAGGGGGGGCGTCAAAGAACGCGCTATGGAAAGCGCGGCTACAAGGGGTAGGGCTATCGCATTTGGATCTTCCAGGAAGCTGTGAGTCCCTTACACGGGCTAAATACGTGGGATGGACGCCAGTTTGCTGCATGATCAAGCCATTCTAAGCTTCCTGGAAGGTTAAAGTAGCCCAAATGCGATAGCCCTGCTACAAGGGCGGACGGAGGTTAGTCTGACACCGCTTTTGGCGGATGTGGCCTGATGGTCAATGACCATGTAGCCCAGAGTGTCTCGGTTGGCCCAAGACATGCCTCAATTTGTAAGGTCGCAATCGGAATCCCCACCGGAGTTCCGATGTATAGTTTGTAGAGACGTTGGGGTGTGACGATAAAATCCGCATACCCTAATCCCATTTCAGGTTTCATTCCGGTGACAGCCCGGTCGGCTCCTTCATCCCACGACAGCCAGATTTCCTGGGCCGGTAATCCCACAGTTTCTTCTCGCTCGCGCCCGTAAACTTTAACAGTGTGAGTGGTTACAAGGGAGATGGCAATGCGTGGTTGTGCCGTACAAGTAACCGTTTGAGAGATGATCATATAGGGTAACGCGGGTTGTGGGGTGGGGAGGATATTAAGGGGAGGAAGTGTAGGCGTCTGTGAAGTTGTGGCCGTTACAGGTAATGTGCCGGTTATCATGTCCGTGTTGGTAAATTCAACCGTAGGGGAGAAGGTTAACAGGGGTGTGGGAAGCGTAGGCTCAGGTGTGAGGGTAGGGAATGCTGTTGGGGTAGGGGAAGCTGTTGGCGTAGGTGCGGGTGTGGGTGTAGTTACAAAAGTTGTGGGCGTTGGGGAAAGGGAGGACATTTCGTCCTCCAGGTAAATGTGTACGGCGGGTGTATCAATTCCATACATGAGTGCCAATTCTGCGAGACGTTTTAACTCCTCCAGGGGACGCCCGGTCGTGATCGCGTCATCTAGCGCGCCGGTGAGCGCGGCGCGCGTTTCGGCTTCGCTCAGATCCTGTAGCCGCAATTGTGTGCGTTGCATATCTCCCTCAATTCCGTAAGCGAAAGCCGTCATTCGAATCCAATCGGCGCGAAAATCGTTCCGCATCAGTGGAGGGTAGGTATCGTAATACGCAGGCGGCGCCAACACCCAGGTATAGACCAGCCCGCCTGCCAATCCTATGAGCAGTCCGACGATCAATAGTGGCCAGGGTTTCACGGATTCCCCCGTTGCAAGTAGGGCGACATCTCTGGGGTGGCTACCCCTAAATCGCGGGCCAGGTATGCCAGGGGCGCGATGCGCGATGCCGGACTTCCGGCTTGTATCCATTGCTGGGTGAGATCGACCAGGGGCGCGGCCGGCTCATCTGGATTGAGCGCAGACAATCGCCGGCGCGCGCGTTGGATATTTCCCTCGACTTGATAAGTTAGGGCCACCAGGCGGACATATTCGTTCTTGTAATCCGCGCGTAGATGGAGGGGGGCGGTGTCGTAGTATTCTACGGGGAACCACACCCACCCGATCAGCAGCGCCAATCCAATACCTAAGGCCAGGCCCCCTAAGAGCCAGAGTAAACGTGTCATTTGGGGTTCAGATCGTGGATGTGTTTTGCTTCCGCGATGTATTCGGTTAGGTCTGCAGGGGTGTAGGGAGAAGGCCCAACCGGATCGGCGAAGTCGTTGCGATTGAGCAAAGCTCTGAAGGTGTTGGCTACCCCTACCCGTAACACGGGGAGATTGTATCCCCCTTCTAATACGAAAATGATTCGCCCTTGACACAGTGTTTCGGCAGCCATCACCAGCATTTTGGAGATCGCGGCGTAGCCTGCCAGGGAGAGTGCCAAACCGGCTAATGGATCATCCCAATGCGCATCATAACCTGCTGAGACGAGCATCAGGTCAGGTTTAAAACGTTGTAAACTGGGAATCACGATTTCGCGGTATAGGTCTACAAACCCTGCATCATCAACGCCCACGCGAAGCGGCAGATTGACCGTATAGCCTTCTCCCGCGCCCTTCCCAATTTCGTGAAGTCCTCCTGTGCCGGGATAGAAGGGGTATTGGTGCGTGGAGATAAAGAGGATAGTTGGATCCTCCTCGGTCATCGGTTGTGTGCCGTTGCCGTGGTGGACATCGAAATCAACGATAGCGACGCGCTCTATGTCGCGTTGTTGCTGGGCCACGCGGGCAGCCAGGACAATATTGTTAAAAACACAAAAGCCCATTCCTTGAAAACGTAGCGCGTGGTGTCCTGGGGGGCGTACCAGCGCGAAACCGTTGTCAAGTTTACCGTCTAATACCGTCAGGGTTAGATCGACAGTGCTGCCTGCTGCTTTAGCTGCCGCTTCGTAAGTATAGGGAGTGACGTAAGTATCCATATCCAGGTAGCCCCCGCCGGCTTGACTGAGAGATTTCACCTGCGCGATGTAGGTAATATCGTGAATGAGTGCGAGTTCCTCCGGTTCTGCTGCCCGTGACGGGACATGAACGAGCATTTCTTTTAAGTCACTGTCCTCTAATTCTGACATAATTGCAGATAGGCGTTCTGCGCTTTCCGGATGCCCCCGTTTTGTGTGTGCCAAGAAGACAGGGTCGTAAACATAACCTGTTGTCATAATAACTTTTCCTCCCCTTAAAAACGCAAATTTACAAATCGCAAATTGAAAATTGGTAAGAATCCTTGAAAACCTGGTTTCTTCTTAAATTTTCATCCAATCGCTGATGAATGAACTTCATCACTTCTATTTTAACATAAATTACTTAACGCGAGTTGCTATCTTGTGGTAGCTGAAGAGAAAAGGGTGTTTTTTCGCACGCGGCTCTTGCCGCGTGCGAAAAAACACCCTTTTCTCTTCTCTTTTTCGCCCCGTACGGGGCGAAAAAGAGAAATTCACGTGATAGGTAGCGACTGGGGTTACTTAAGAGAAACCATTGACGTGTATACCGGCCCATCCCGGCATACCCGCCAGCCCGGAGGAATGTGGGCAGCCGTGCGCGCGTCCGCTTCAAGCTCGCAATCGCCACATATTCCCATCCCGCAGCGGATACGCGCCTCCCACGAAAGTTGGTGGGGGAGCGCGTGGGTCTGGCACTGTTGTGCCAGCGCGACGAGCATCGGCACCGGCCCGCAGGCATAGACGCAATCCGGGCGCTGCGTGGCAATTGCAGTGGCAGTGGCTTGTGTAACCAGTCCCCGCGCGCCACGGGATCCGTCTTCAGTCGTAATATGGAGGGTGACATGCCCGTTGCCCGTTGCCCGTTGCCTGCCCATTTCTATCTGTCGTTGATTTACAAAGTCTTCTGCCAACAATACTTCTTCGGCTGTACGCGCGCCGATGTACACTTCCACACTATATCCGGCGGCAAGGGCTTCATGTGCCAGGAACAGCAGCGGCGCGACCCCGTAGCCCCCTCCCACGAGCAGGAGATGCTGGCCCTGTAATGTATACCCCTGTCCAAGCGGCCCGCGCACCCACACGCGGTCGCCTATGTGCAACCGGTGCATGGCCTCGCTGAATGGCCCCACTGCTACCACCATCAGTGTTAATGGATCCCGCCCCATAATACTGAACGGCTTTTCTCCCACCCCCGGCAGCCACGCCATCACAAACTGGCCGGGGGTGGCGCCAGGCAAAGGTTTATCAAAGACAAACGTCTTCGCGCGGTAGTTTTCAGTGTAGATCTCTGTAATGGTAAACGTCTCATGCATATTCATGCCTCACGTTTCACGCAGTACCGTCCCTCGTAGCGCGTCTAAATTCTCATATCCTTGCTGTGCCATAAACGCCGCTAGTTCTGCCGCGATTGCCCCTAATGCCTCTACCCCGCGCATCCATACCGCGGACCCGACGCCGACGGCGGTCGCGCCGGCCATCAACATCTCGGCAGCGTCGCGCCCGGTAGTGACCCCTCCTGTGCCGATAATGGGGACATCTACGGCGCGCGCGATCTGGTAGACGCAGCGCAGTGCAACCGGCTTGAGCGCAGGTCCGGAAATGCCACCGGCCCGGTTGGAAAGCACGGGGTGGGCGGCTTCGGCGTTGATGAGCAGTCCCGGCATCGTGTTGATTGCCGTGATCGCGTCCGCGCCTG
>JAFGFI010000494.1 GCA_016931185.1 Anaerolineae bacterium | reverse complement strand
GGTGATGTATGTGGGTAAGCTGGTGGAGGCCGCCACCACAGATACGCTGTTCCAGCGTCCCCTGCACCCGTACACGGAGGCGTTGCTTTCGGCAGTGCCGAAGCCAGATCCGCGCCTGCGCACCGAGCCGATTGTGTTGCAGGGCGATGTCGCGGACCCGGCGAATCCACCGAGCGGCTGTTATTTCCACCCCCGCTGCCAGTACGCCATCGACCGCTGCTCGATTGAAGAGCCGGTGCTGCGCGAACTCGAGCCGGAGCACTTCGTGAGCTGTCATCGCGCGGAAGAACTCCAACTCATGGGGGTTTTGGGCAGAGTGACGGTTTAGTCTTGTTGAGAGGCATTCTACATTAACTGGCGTTCACCAGCGGTTGGATGAAAATTTGTCGCCAAAAGTGTCAAGACTTCGGACATCGGACATCGGACTTTGGACATCGGACTATTTTCAAGGGAGGATGCTTATAAGCTAATGTGTGGCGACGGAGAGTCATGGTGTTCCTAAATGATTAATCATACGTAACTATTCAGGTGGGATGCACTTTTACACCTGAAATGACAGCGGGAAGCGCAAAGATCGCCGTTTTGGCTTGGAATAAGTGCGTCTCACTTTTAGGCTGAATAGTTACAATCATACTCTACTTAACGGAGGTTAAATCAGATGAAGGAGAGAGGCAAGTTAACGCGTCGTGAGTTTATTCAATTGTCCGCGTTGACCACGGCAGGCTTAGTGATGACCGCCTGTGGTGGCAAAGCGACCGAAGCCCCGGCAACGAAGGAAGCTGCCCCCGCGGCGACCGCTACGACTCCGGCAGCGAAATATAGCGAAGCCCCCGCACTCGCTGAGATGGTCAAGGCCGGGACACTGCCCCCGGTGGACGAGCGTTTGCCGCTCGATCCGGTGGTGCATACGCCGGTGGAAGAAGTGGGGCAATATGGCGGTACCTGGCACCGCGCGGCGGTCGGCGCTGGCGATGTGCAAATGACCGCGCGCTTGCCCTATGAGAACTGGGTCCGTTGGGATATGACGGGTGCTATGATGGTGCCCAATGTGATGAAATCTTGGGACATCTCCGACGACGGTACGGTTTTCACCTTCTATCTGCGTCAGGGGATGAAATGGTCGGATGGCGGGCCATTCACTGCCGATGACATTATGTTCCTCTTCAACGACCATTGGGGGAATGAAGAACTCAGCCCCACTGGAGTTCCCTCGTGGTTGAAAGTGCAAGGAGAACCGGTCAAGGCTGAGAAGGTGGATGATTACACTGTCCGTCTTACCTTCCCTGGGCCTAACGGCTTGTTCATGACCCTGCTGGCTTCAGCCAACGGCCTGTACATGTATCGCTGTTCTAGTTATGCCAAGCAGTTCCACATCAATTATGTCGAGGACAAGGCGAAGTTGCAGGCAGATGCCGAGGCCGCCGGCTATGAATTCTGGTATCAGTACTATAACAACAAAACCGATCCCGGCAGCCGGGTCAGAGACGAACTTGATTTGCCGACGATTTACGCGTGGAAAGTCAAGGTCGTGCCTCCCACCACGCCGACGGTCTTCGAACGTAATCCCTATTACTGGAAGGTCGATACGGCCGGCAATCAGCTCCCCTATATTGACTTCATCGAGCACCAGATCCTCGAAAATGCCGAAGTGCTGAACCTCAAAGCTATCGCCGGTGAGCTGGATATGCAACTGCGCCACATCAACTTTGCTAACTACCCGCTGTTCCAGGATAGCAAGGAGCAGGGCAACTACCGGGTGCTGCAATGGATACGGGGTTACATCACCGATACTGTGATTGCTCCCAACATCGCGCATAAGGATCCTGTGATGCGCGAAATCCTGGGCGATAAGCGCTTCCGCTGGGCGCTCTCCCATGGTATCAACCGCCAGGAAATCATCGAATCCGTCTACCTGGGCATGGCCGAGCCGAACCAGATTTCCCCATTGTCCTCCTCTCCCTTCTATTCGGAGGCGCAGGCGAAGAATCGTCTGGAGTACGACGTTAACCTGGCGAACAGCCTGCTCGACGAGATGGGGCTAACCGAGAAGGACGCGGAAGGGTATCGCCTGCGCCCGGATGGCGCGCGTTTGACCATCAATTACGAATACGCCCCGATCTTTGGCGCGTGGGGCGATATCGGCGAGCTGCTGACCGCGCAGTGGAAACTGTTGGGCATCGACCTGACCGTCACCCAGGAAGAGCGTACCCTGTTCTATGAGCGCAAGCAGGCCAATGAACATGATATGGGTGTCTGGACGGGCAACGGTGAGTTCAACCCCTTGATCGGACCGCGCTGGTTCTTGCCCCTGGATAACGAATCCGTTCACTGTGTTCCTTATGCGGACTGGTTTAACACCAATGGCTCGGAAGGCGAGGAGCCGCCCGTGGGCAGCGATATCCGCAAGACCCGCGAGATCTATGAGGAGATCAAGATCACCGTGGACCCCGAAAAGCAGAAAGAACTCTGGAGTCAGATTAATGACCTGAATCAAGAAAACCTCTTTGTGATCGGCATCGCCACCGCGCCGCCGGAGCTGGTCATCGTCAAGAACAACTTCCGCAACGTGCCGGATGTCGCCGTCAGCGACTGGAACCTCTTGACGCCGGGGGCCACCGCGCCGGAGCAATACTTTATCAAGCAGTAGTCTTTCGTGCGCGCTTAGTGTGCTAAAAGTAGTATGCTGATCTTTGTGTAATGGGTAGACGGTAGACAAGACTTCGGTTCATCCGAACCCTGTCTACCGTCTACTGTCTGCCTTTGAAAGGAGCACCTATATGCTCAGTTACATTCTGCGCCGGATCATGTTATTGATTCCTACATTGATCGGTATTACCATCGTCGCCTTTGTTATCATTGAATTACCCCCCGGTGACTATTTGACTGCGCATGTGATGAATCTGGCGGCCGGCGGCGATGTGGTGGACCAGGAGCAACTCGAAGCTTTGAAACGCCAGTATGGTCTGGATTTACCGATGCATCTCCGTTATCTCCATTGGATGGGCAATATCCTCAAGGGCGACTTTGGCCGCTCTTTTGAATGGAATATGCCGGTCTC
>JAFGFI010000493.1 GCA_016931185.1 Anaerolineae bacterium | reverse complement strand
TAATTCGCTAGAGGATGTTTTGTTCGTGGGCGCAGCCTGTGAGCAAAAAAGAAATTAAAAAACCGTCCCCGCCGATTTATTATCGGCGGGGACGGTTTTTGGGGTATAAAGGGGCGTTTAGGCCGGTTGGGTTTGCGCCGCGAGGTAATCCCGCAGCACATCCTCTGCGTGTTCCAACCGCTTGAGCGTGGTGGCGCGGCCAATGGCTTCAATGACGCCGAACAGCGGCGGCGTAACCTCTTTGCCGGTGACAGCGTTGCGGATGATGGTGAACAATTGGCCAGCCTTCAGGTTTAATTCGCCGGCGATTTGGCGCAGCGGCTTTTCCATTTCCGCCGCGTCGAATTGGACAAGGTGGGCCAGGAAGGATTGCGTCTGTTGGATTGCCGCCAGACTCTGCTCCGCCGTCATGTTCTTGCCGATCAGTTTTTCGATGGGGGGCGTTTCAATGTCAGCGAACACGAAATCGGTCAGTTCCACGACATCCCGCAGGGTTTTCAAGCGTTCTTGCACCAGCGGCACCAGTGTTTCCAGCGTAGGGATGACCTCAGTGGGCGCGGGCAGCGGGATGAGGCCGGCCTCGGCCCAGAAAGGAATGAGCCGTTCCAGCAGATCTTCGTGACTCAAATTGCGGATGTAGACGCCGTTTACCCACTTGAGCTTGTCGTAGGAAAAGACGGCCGGCGCTTTGTTGATGTGGTTGAGACTGAAGCGGGCGATCAGTTCTTCCCGAGTGAAGATTTCTTGTTCTTCGCCTTCCCCCGGCGACCAGCCGAGCATCGCCATGAAGTTGAGCATGGCTTCGGGCAAGTACCCCTGTCGCCAAAATTCCTCGACTGAGACCGCGCCATGCCGTTTGCCGAGCTTCTTGCCATCCGCTCCCACGACCAGCGGCAAGTGGATATAAATCGGCGGCGTCCACCCGAATGCCTGGTACAGCAGGATGCGTTTGGGCGTGCTGGGAATCCAATCATCGCCGCGCATGATGTGAGTGATGCCCATCATGTGATCGTCCACCACCACGGCCAGGTGGTAGGTGGGGAAACCGTCGCTTTTGAGCAAAATCTGGTCGTCGAGGAGGCAGTTTTCTACGGTGATGTCGCCGCGCAGCACGTCGTGGAAGGTGGTGACGCCCTCATGGGGGACTTTGAGACGGATGACGTGCGGTTCGTCGGGGGAGATGTCGCCGGCAGGTTTGTCACGACAGAGGCCGTCGTACATCGGCATGTCCCCCTCGGTGCGCTGTTGCGACCGGATGGAAGCCAATCGCTCCGGCGAGCAGTTGCAGCGGTAGGCGTGGCCCTTGGCGATGAGTTCTTCGGCTTTCTCTTTGTAGAGGTCGAGTCGTTCGGACTGTACATACGGGCCGTAGTCGCCGCCGACTTCCGGGCCTTCGTCCCAATCCAGGCCGAGCCAGCGCAAGCTGTCGGTGATGACCTGGAGGGCGTTTTCGACATAGCGCGTGCGGTCGGTGTCTTCTATTCGCACGATGAACTTCCCATTTTGGTTACGGGTATACAGCCAGTTAAACACAACGGTGCGGAGGTTCCCGATGTGCATATACCCCGTTGGGCTAGGGGCGAAACGTGTGCGTACTGTCATACAATCCTTCTCCTTCAAGTGGCCCTGTGTTGGCAGTATTGCCAGCGCATGGCAAGAAATTCTTAGCAGCGGATTCAACGGAATCAAGCCGGTTTTTGCCTTATGAGACAGAAATCCGGCCAATCTGTTAAAGCGCTGGTTAAGATAGGGACAGGTTAAAATGTGCCCAGTATTATTATGCCAATTTATGGGAAACTGGCAACCGGGATCAAAATTCCAGCCGTTTCTGGCGCATGGCAACGCTTTCCACCAGGCCCAGGCCCACAAAGGTGAAGAGGAGGGCGCTGCCGCCGCTGCTGATAAAAGGCATCGGCAGGCCGGCCACGGGGATGACGCTCAGGTTCATGCCCAGGTTGACGAGGAGTTGGTAGAAGATGTAGGTGGCGACGCCCACGACGATGAGCTGACCGGTTTTGTCGCCGGCGTTGCCCGCGATGCGCAGCAGCCGCCACAGGAGCACGATATAGATCAGCAAAATGAGAACAGCGCCGGAAAAGCCCAGTTCCTCGCAGATAACCGAGAAGATGAAGTCGGTGTGGCGGACGCGCAGGAAGTGGAGCTGACTTTGAGTGCCAATCGCAAACCCTTTGCCCAGCAGCCCGCCGGAGCCGATGCTGATGAGCGCCTGTTGGATGTTGTAATAAGCGCCTGGGTCACGGGTGGGATCGAGGAAGTTGTAAATCCGATTGCGCATGTAGCCGCGCATGTTGGCCCAGACGATGGGGGCGGCAATGAGTCCAATTCCTCCCAGGCTTTCCAGGTAAACTAGTTTCATGTCAGAGGCGTAAACCATGGCCAGCCAGATTGCCATATAGAGTGTGGCCGTGCTGAGGTTGGGCTGGCGGAAGACCAGCAAGGCTGCCAGCCCGGTCATCCCCAGGGAGGCGATGAATTCGGGCAGGCCGGGCGGGGTGGGGGCATTGCGTCCCAACAGGCTGGCCTGACTGATAATCAACAGGATGAGGGCGGGGAAGGCTGGTTGGATGGACATGCCGCCCACGTAGATGAAGCGCCGCACGTCGCCGATTTCGCTGCTACCCACCAGCAATGTGAGGGCCAACGTGGCAAGGGTCAGGAGGTATAAGGGCCATTGAAGGCTTTCAAGGAGGCGATAATTGACAAAGGCGACCAGGAAGGAGGCGATTACTCCGGCAGCCGCATAGATTGCTTGCCTGCGCCAGGTGTCCGCCAGGTCCGTGGCCCCTCGCGTGGCGCTATAAATCATCGCCAGTCCGATGCCGGTGAGGACAACGGCGATGAAGAGCAACCCCCAGTCAAAATACTGCCAGGGTGAACGGCGCATCGGCTACCCCTCCCCTACGACTTTTTCCGGGGTGTTTGGAGAGGGATGTCGGCGACCAGACGGGTTTCGCGGTGATCCTCGGTGAAGTTGACTTGCACTTTGTGGGCGTCAATCTCCAGATGTTTGGAGATGACGGCAATAATTTCGTCCTTGAGCATTTCCAACATCCCTGGGGTGATGTTGGCCCGGTCATGGGTGAGCACCAGGCGCAAGCGTTGAGCGGCGATTTCCTGGTTGGAAGGGGCGCGGCGGCGGAAAATATCCCAAAGTTTCATTCCATACTCCTTCATCCGTGTGAGCCAAAGAGTTTCTGCAAAAATGAAGGCGACTTTAACGGTGTAAAAGGTACTTCCTCACCCAGAAGGCGGCGGGCTACATCCCGAAAAGCTGCGCCTGCACCCGAACGGTCATCCAACACTACCGGCTGCCCCTGGTTGCTGGCGGTCAGCACGTTGGGGTCTTCCGGCACGATGCCGATGATGTCAATGGCGAGCAGGTCTACGACAGTATCCGGGTCGAGCATTTGCCCCCGGCGTACCAGTTCCGGCTTGAGGCGATTGAGGATGAGTTGCGCCGGCGCCCAACCTTCGGCTTCCAGCAGTCCCACGACGCGGTCAGCGTCGCGCACGGCGGTCACTTCGGGATTGGTGACGATGAGGACGCGGTTGGCCGGTTTCGCCGCGACGCGGAAGCCGTGTTCGATGCCGGCCGGGGAGTCAATGATGACGTAATCGGCGAGTTCGGCGGCTTCGTGCGCCACTCGAGCCATATCTTCCTGGCCAACCGCATCTTTGTTACGAGTTTGCGCGGCTGGCAGCAGGAACAATTCGGGGAAGCGTTTGTCGCGCACCAGGGCCTGGCGGAGTCGGCAGTGGCCCTCGATGTAGTTCACGATGTCGTAGACGATGCGGTTTTCCAGGCCGAGCATCAAGTCCAGGTTGCGCAGGCCGATGTCGGCGTCAATGCAGATGACGCGCTTGCCGAGCATGGCCAAAGCCAGGCTCAAGTTGGCAGCGGTGGTGGTTTTGCCCACCCCACCTTTTCCCGATGAAATAGTGATGATTGTTCCGGCCATTCTACCCCCTTGCTGTCCAGGGTTCTGCAATAATGCGATTTTGACTGATGCTGGCGATTTCCGGCTGGGTCTTTCGCCGGCGTTCTTCGGGTGTGCGGCTGATGTAGCCGGCGATGCGCAGTTGCGCTGGCGCCAGGTCAAGCGCGCAGATTACGGCGCTTTCGTCGCCCAGGGCGCCGGCGTGGACGAGTCCGCGGATGTGACCCCATACGATAATGCTGCCGCCAGCGACAACTTCTGCCCCGGGGTTGATGTCGCCCACAATGATAATGTGGCCGGGGTAGTGGATGCGCTGCCCGGAGCGCAAGGTGCGTTGCACCAACATGGCGTTGTATTCCGCTTCTGTCGGCTCTAACGGCTCGCGCTGGGCTGCCGCCGCCGCGGGCAGGCGGGTGCGGATGCCATAGGAGCGCACGACGCGCATCGTGGTCGGGTCATCGGTGAGAATGGCCCACAAGTCCATCTCGTGCGCTTCCAATAACTCGCGCAGCGCGACCAGTTGCTCGTGGCTGATGGTACGCGCGCCCAATTCGACGATGACCCGTCCACCCCGAAAGAAGGCGTCGGCATCTTGCAGTGCCAGTGTCAACCCGCGCAGGATGGCTGCCCAATCGTCCACGCGGGGGGTCAACAAGATGCCCTGGGGTGTGCCCTTGAGTGTGACAGGTATTTCTTCCATAACTAGGGGGATTATAACATGAATCCTGCGCACAGAAAATTAAGGAAGCGTATCAGTCCAGGTGCGGGAAATGTTAAGGAAACTTTTTCGAGATCGGTAGGGGAGTTTTGTGGGAAAGTTAACAGATAAACCTCTCTGGTCTGGAATGCGTTACAATAAGGGTGCTTTTTTAAGGACTATCTGTGGCGTGTTAGGGCAGGGGGCGGTCATTGGTAACAGGTACTGGAAGATACTTTTAGCCGTGTTATAATCATTGCCTGTTGAGTGGGGAGACGGGTATGAAATTGATAATTCAAATTCCTTGTTACAATGAAGAAGCAACATTGCCTCAGACTGTGCGCGACCTGCCGATGCAGATTGCAGGTATTGATGAGATTGAGGTCTTGGTAATTGACGATGGCAGTACGGATCGCACTGTGGCCGTGGCGCAGGCGTTGGGGGTGCAGCATATTGTCTGTCTACCGCGCAACGCCGGGCTGGCGCGGGCATTTGTCACCGGGCTGGAAGCGGCCGTGGCGCGAGGGGCGGACATCATTGTTAACACGGATGCGGACAATCAATACCAGGGCGAGGACATTGCTTGCTTGGTAGCGCCGATTGTAAATGGGCGTGCCGATATTGTGGTGGGGGATCGCGGCGTGGCAAGTGTGGCTGAGTTTTCGCCGGTGAAGCGCCTGCTGCAACAGTTCGGCAGTTGGGTGGTGCAATTGGCATCGGGGGTCGCCACACCAGACGCGACGAGTGGCTTCCGCGCTTTGAGCCAGGAAGCGGCGTTACGGACGTTAATTTTAAGCGAGTATTCGTACACGCTGGAGTCGTTGATTCAGGCCGGGGCGCGACGGTTGAGTGTGGTCTATGTGCCGATCCACGTCAACGCCAAGACCCGTCCCTCGCGGTTGATGCGCAATATTCCGCAATACGTGATGAGTTCGATGGCGACAATTCTGCGCATCTACACAATGTACCGGCCGATGCGGGTGTTTTTCTTCCTGGCAGGGTTGATGTTGGTCGGGGGATTGATCGGGGGGGCGCGCTTTTTGTACTTCTATGCCCAGGGGCGCGGAGCAGGGCATATCCAATCCCTGATCCTCACCGCGATTTTGCTGATCATGGGGCTTCAGACGTTTTTAATCGGCCTGGTGGCGGATTTGATCGGGTTTAATCGGAAGATTTTGGAGGAGACGTTGTATCGGGTGCGGAAGGCGGAGTTGGAGAAATGAAATTCATTTTCCCAGCGGAGGCTATACAAGATACCTCCGTTAAAAGTTCGAGGAGAAAAATTGCAGAGGGTCTGGGTATTGCATTCTTGTATTTGTTGTTATTTGTTATTTCAACATATCCGGCAATTACTGTTTTTGACTCGCACTTTATCGGGCAGGGGGATACCTCTCAGAATGCCTGGAATTTGTGGTGGGTACATCGGGCGCTGTCCCAAGGGCATTTAAATATTTATGACACCCCTATGCTGTATCATCCTGATGGTGTGACTTTAGCTTTTCATACATTGGCCCCTTTCAATGGCGTTTTAGGCGCGGCTTTTCAGGAGTTCTTAGGGACTAATTTGCCTTTGACCTATAACTTGTTGACGTTATTCACTTTTGTGGGTTCTGGCATAACCATGTATCTGTTGATTTATTCACTGACCAGACATTCTCTGGCGGCAATCGTTGCGGGGCTCGTTTTTACCTTTAGTCCTTTTCGTATGAGTCGGGTTTTCTTTGGCAATCTGGAGGTTTACAGCACCCAGTTTATTCCTCTATTAGTGCTGTTGCTCATTAAAATGCAAAGACATCTCCATATCAAGTATGCAATAGGAGCAGCGCTAATGCTAGCGCTAACGACCTGGTGTAGCTTGGAGTTGGCCTTTGGTGCCGGTTTGTTGACGTGTTTGCTGGCCTTGTTGGGAATTGGGAATTTTAAGTGGAAGGCGTGGTGGCTTGTTTGGGGAAGCTTTGGTCTGTCAGCACTGGTGATGATATTGCCTGTGGTGCTGCCGATGCTACTTCACCAACAGAGTTTCCTGACAGAGACCGACCAGTTCGCTGCTGCGACGGCAAATAGCGCCGATTTATTGGGATTTTTTTTACCCGATAACACTATCCATTCTGGGCTTGGCAATTTGAATTTATTAAGGGCCAATTCACGAATCTCTCAAATCTATAGTCAATTCTATGGCAACCCTTGTGAAAAAACGGTCTTCTTGGGCTATACTGTTCTTGGAATAGTTTTGATAACATTGCTAAAGGCCCGTTCTTCCGCAATTTATCAATGGTGTGGCATCAGCGCAGTATTCTTCATCTTGTGTTTAGGGCCAGTATTACAAATAGGTGGAAAACTTCTGGGGAGTATGCCCTATCGCTTGTTTTTCTACTTACCCTTTCTTAAATACGGCCGTACTCCCAGCCGGTTGGCAATTTATTTGATGTTGGCGTTGGCGATTGTGGTCGGTTATGGGGTGGCTGAATTGTGTCAACGGAGCAAGGTCAGGTATTACGCAATGGGGTTACTGGGGATTTTGATTTTTTGCGAGTTTTTAATCATTCCCTTGCGTTTTGATAATCGCCTGTTGAAGCTTTCTTCCTACTATAGGGTGCTGGCAAAGCAAAAGGAAGAATCCCCTATTTTGGATGTGCCTGTAGACCTTTATGGTGCTCAAGGACCAGCTTCTGATTATATGTTGTATCAGACTATACATCAGCAGCCAATTGTGGGGGGATACATTTCCAGAATACCGGCAAATGCTTTAGCCGTCTTCGAGTATCCTTTTATTTACCAACTGAGGGCGCGATTGTATAAAGATCATGCCCCCTATGATTTCTCCCCTGAAGTGATGGCTGTTGCAGAGGGGAATTTAGAAGCTCTTGGTGTTCGTTATATTATTCTTCATAAAGATGCACTTTCTGAGCCAGAGACACTTCAACTATACAACACACTTCACGAGGTATTGGCCTCATCGCTTTATGAGGATGAATATGTTGTGGTTTGGGAGCGCAATTCAAGGAGGTAAAGATGATGGGTGTTAACCGTGAGAATAAGAGATGGAGTAAACTGTTAAGTATATTTTCTACCTTTTTGGGAGTATTCTGTTTGCTTGGTGTGGGGATGCTGTTGGCGCAAGGGACTCCTATGCAGCTGGTTTCAGCCAGTTTGACGCAGAGAAGCACCCAGGCAGTTTCTCAGAAAGTTGCACTATCTGGCGGGTATCATCTTGTGGCGTATCCAGGCGAAATCATTACCTTTACCCATGTGGTAACGAATGAAGGGCTGCTCCCTGATACCATTGAGTTAGAGGCGACTTCAGCGCACCACTGGCCGGTGCTTTTATCGCGGGCGGAAATCACAGGGACTGCGCCGACCTCCGGCACCCTTTGGCTTCCGTTACGTTTAGGGGCTGGTGAGGCGATGCCATTCCATGTTCAAGTTCACGTGCCCACTGTGTTGCTCAGCGGCACACTAAACATCATTGTGGGGACTACAGATACCATTGTCATCACGGCCACCTCATCGGTAAGTCCTACAGTATTTGATACTATAGCTGATACGTTATCTGTAGATGCCGGGCAAGTTCATAGTATCTTTTTACCCTTTGTTACTCGTCATAGGCCCCCTACGGTGCAATTTGGCGCAGACTTTGCTTCAGTGCATCCCACCTCGGAGACCCTTGAGTATGATTTGCCGGTGGCGCAGACAATGGGGATGGGATGGGTACGAATCTATTTGCCTTGGGAGGATATTGAACCGTTCCGCGGTGAATATCATTGGGAAGCCTCTGATGCGGTCGTAACCCGTATGGTGGCATTGGGAATTCGCCCTCTGGCCCTTGTCTATGGCCCCCCAGCTTGGGCCGCAGCAGAAAATTGTGGGCCGATTTCGGATACAATAGCTTTTCAGGGCTTTATGGATAATTTGCTTACCCGTTATGGGAGGTACATTGATGCCTGGGAATTTTTCAATGAACCTGATGGTATGTATTCCCATCCATGGGGGGCTACGGCGGGTTGTTGGGGATCACAACCTGAAATGTATGCCGAACAGTTGCAGATTTTCTATAAACAGATCAAGACCGCCGGCAGCAGTGATTTGGTTGTTTTTGGCGGCCTCGCCTATGACAATTGGGTTGGGGGAAATGTCGCGCGGGATTTCTTTACGCAAACCCTGCAACATGGCGCCGGTCAATATTTTGACGTAGCCAACTTACATTATTACCCCATCAATTTTGTAGACTTTCCCACCATGGCTCATAAAATCGAGGAAATCCGTGAAATTATGGAGCGTAATGGTGTGTATGACAAGCGCATTTGGGTGACAGAGACCGGGATGTGGGTGAATGATATCGGTGTGCCTGGGTTTGCCGGAAGTGTGGAGAAACAGCGCAATTTTATCGCCAAGGAATTCTCGCGTGGTTTTGCGGCTGGAGCCGATAATATTTTCTGGTTTGATGTGGTAGAACACCCTGCGGCTGCGGACCGAGTTCACCGCTGGCTCATTAGTATGGATCATCAACCCACTAACGGGTATACAACCCATCAAGTTTTTGCGGAACAACTGACAGGATTATACCCTCAAGGCGCCTATCTGGAAGTTCCGGAGGGAATCGAAGCGTACGAGTTCATGGGAAACACCCACACCCTTTATGTTTTATGGTCAAATGCAGTGACCCAGACGGTGAGCCTGCCAGCAACCCAGAGTGCGGTATTAATTAGCCGTGATGGCGATGTCGTGATGGAACTCTCCATCATATCAGGGGCGGCAGTCTTTGATGTCGGGATGATACCTGTGCTTGTCAAGATCCAATAATGCTCTGCAAAATGCCCTTTTGTAACTATTGGGATAACCCTGCCGCAGACATTGCCTCGTTTTTTGTGGAGGTTTCATAATCGTTTATGGCTATTACTGAATGGTGGATTTGTCCTTTAATTCTGGGGATGCTCCTATTGCCAGGATGGGCAATACTGGCTTCCAGTGGCCTATGGCGGCACTGGCAAGGCCTGCAACGCTGGATTGTGGCGCTGGGATTGGGGATTGCGTTCTATCCGATACTATTTTACTTTGCGCGTTGGGTTGTCCCGTTTTTGACCTTTGGCCCGTACAAGTTGATGGCCTTGTTGACTGTATGCGCAGGCGTTATCGCCTGGAATTTGCGCCATGATTGGCGGGCGCAGTTCGATCTCGCTTCATCAGAGTGGATAGCTTTGGGTATTGTGGGGGTAACGTTGCTTACCCGGTTTTGGATTTTGCGCGATCATCCTTACCCGGCCTGGACCGATTCGCTGCACCACACATTACTGACACAACTTACTGCGGTCAATGGGCAATTACCGCTGACGTTAGAACCCTATTCGCCTGTTCCGCTTGACCAATACCATCTGGGGCTTTATGCGTTGACCGCGTCGCTGCAATGGCTGGCGCACATCCCCGCGTATACCGCTCTGCTATGGATGGTGCAATTCTTAAACGGGATGTGTGGCGTTGGAGTGTACTTGTTGTTGGATCGGCAAGCCGGGCGGCGCGCTGCGCTGGTGGGAGCGGTGGTGGCCGGGTTATTAGTGCAACATCCGGCTCTCTATTTCAACTGGGGCCGATTTACTCAGGTTGCAGCCCAGGCGATTATGTTAATCGCCTGGGCTGTCACAATAGATACACTCGAATGTGCCATCAAGGATGACAATCCACCACTTTTAAAATTGCTTCTAGCAACACTCCTTTCTGGTGGCGTGTTTCTATTGCATTTTCGCGCAGCGATTTTCTATGGAGTATTGGTGATCGTCGGTTGTTTACGATTGGGATTTCGGGCATTGCGCATACATCGCATCAAATCATGGGGATTCGCATTGGGTATATTGGCTATATTGACCCTTTTGATTGTTTCCCCAGCGCTTTGGCGCGCACTTATGTGGCGTATTACGCGCATAGGGAGTACTGCTACTATTCAAGGAATAGAACGACAGGTGGTGGAAGAGGCCTACTATGGACTTACCTGGTCTATTGTGCCCTACCTCGTAGCTCCGCGTTGGCTGATGGGAATCGCCGTGATATGCGCATTGCTGGTCGTTCTTCGGCGTAGTCGGGCGCTTGACCAGGTACATTGGGTTGTCTTATTGCCCTTATTGGGGCTGGCCTACCAGTTGAAAATTTCCTGGTTGCGCGTCACCAATTTGAGCGGCATTTTGATTATGTTCTATCTCCCACTCGCGGTGGTGGTAGGTGACACAATCGGCTGGTTACTGGACCACCCGCATTTGCCGCGCGTCCTGCGCAGTGCCGGGCTTCTGTTGTTGACCTCGCTCTTTTGTTTAAACGAGGCTTATGCCCGCGCTATTACCGTAGAACCATTTCGCTATTTCCTTACACAAGAAGATGTTACCGCCATGGCTTGGATTCGAGAGAATGTTCCTACTGACGCTGTGTTTGCCATCAATACCTACTTTTGGCTGCCCCACGCACCACATGGTGCAGATGGGGGGTACTGGCTCCCTTATTTTGCAGAGCGCCAGACCACGGCAGGCACGATGCTGAACAATTTAGGCTCCGCTGCATATCAGGAAACGATAATGTATCGCTCGCAGCAGGTTAAGCGGCTGGAATCTGGCGATGCTACGGCCTTGCACGATCTACGTGCGTTGGGGGTCACGCATATATATTTGGGGGCCCGCCCCCATTTTGCCGGCGGTGGACTTTCACGGACAGCATTACTTCAGATGAATGCGTTGATATTAATTTACGATCAAGGAGGAGTCGCTATTTTCGCGCTTCAATGACTCGATCCCTACGTGTCTGTTATTTTGGTACTTACCGTGCCGAGTATTCCCGTAACCAGATCATGATTGAGGGACTGCGCCGCAATGGCGTTGAAGTGGTAGAATGCCACGAAACCTTGTGGCACGGCATTGACGACCGGGTGAAGGTTGCCGGCGGCGGGTGGAGGCAATTTGCATTCCTGATCCGTGTGGTGAAAACCTATGCACGGTTGTTGTGGCAATATTGCCATGTAGGGGCATATGACGTTCTTGTCGTTGGTTATCCAGGACAATTGGATGTGTTTCTAGCACGCGTGCTGGCTTGGTTGCGCCACAGACCGTTGGTGTGGGACGTGTTTATGTCCATCTACTTGATTGCCTGGGAGCGCGGCCTGGGGCAAAAGGGACGACTGAATCTTTGGCTGTTGCGTACTTTAGAATATTTCGCCTGCCGTCTGCCGGATATGCTCATCCAGGATACGGATGAATACGTGAAGTGGCTCTGTCGCACGCATCACCTGCAAGCAGAGCGATTCCGGTTGGTGCCCACTGGCGCGGATGATCGCATCTTTCATCCCCACTCGGATCAGGCGGATGCATCAACCCTCTTCCGAGTGCTTTACTATGGCACATTCATCCCGAACCATGGCGTTCCCTATATCATCGAAGCGGCCCGCCATCTGCGCGACGCACCGGACATCCAGTTTGAGCTCATTGGCGAGGGACCGGAAAAGGCGCGCGCGCTTGAGTTAGCACAACGGTACCGGCTCACCAATGTCATTTTCACCGATTGGATGCCGCAAGCTGAACTGACGCGCTATATCGCCAGTGCCGATGTGTGTTTAGGGGCCTTCGGCGACACGCCCCAATCTTTGATGACCGTACATAACAAAATTTACGAGTGTATGGCGCTGGGCAAAGCGGTCATCACGGGGGACTCGCCAGCGGTGCAAGCGACACTGCGTGCGGGACAACATCTCTTAGTGTGCCGGCGCGATGATCCATACGCACTGGCGGCACTGCTACGGCGACTCAAAGCTGAACCGCAAACTGTTCTGCATGTTGCTGGCGGCGGTCATACATTGTATTGGTCCACATGTGATTTACAGCACAATGGCCTGATTTACCTCGGTCACTTGCTGTCCTTGATAGAGGATAGATCATCACATGTAGTCAATATTCCATAAAGTAAATTTGCATTATGTGTATGATAATACATCCAAAGAGGATACTATCCGTATCATCTCAATAATCTGGAGGGAAAGGTTAGCTTATGCGCACTAAAGATTTTGCCCAATTCTCAAAACATAATCCATTAGTAATTATTCTAGTTGTTATTATGCTTTTAATATACATACTAATTATATCACGAGTTTATAGTTTTTTTGGCAAAAATGTTGTACTTTCCCCGCAGTCTCGTACCATGGTTACTCGAAGTGAAAGCTTAGAAAGCGCTTTGCTACCGGGAGTTTGGCCACCTGGGTATCCTTTGCTGCTCCTAACTGCGCATAAATTACACTTCCCTATTGAGTATGTCAATTTGGCCCTTTTTCTTCTAACCTTTCCCCTTATCTTTATCATATTCCGATGGGGATGGAAAAATATCTCCCCTATTTGGCCCATGTTACTTTACAGTGTGAGTGCCTTTAATTTCTATAACTTGGCCCAATATACTTCTGAAGCGCTGCTTGTGCCTTTAAGTATGCTTCTGGTATTATGTTTAGTTGCTTATTTAAAGGCAAACTCTTTTTTTTTGTTGTGTTTTATTGCACTGTGTTGCTCGCTGTTATTTGTTTCACGCTACCAAATGGTACTATGGTTAATGCCGATTTTTTTGAGCAATTTTATTTTCTTAGGTAGCTCATCACGCAAAACGATCGTTAAACACACCCTTGTCTTTTGTACCATAGCTTGTATTCCGATCGGTATAATTGGGTTACGAAATTATCTGGAAACCGGTTACCTGACAGGCATAGAAAGATTCAATTGGAGTAGTCGTCGCTTACCTGACGCGGCTGCTTACTTTGCAACTTCCACTAGTTTGTGTGATAACATACGATTAACTTTTAAAACCTATCTCATAGATTTTGTTTCACCCATAACATATGCTACTCATGAAGTAAACCGTTTACCTCTTGATATCTCGGGTATCGAGGTAGGAATTGCGATTCTATTTGCTCTGGCTATAGGCATAATCTGTTTCAAGATATTTAGTTCGATTAAAAGCCATGGCTCACTAAGAAGGACATTTAGAGACTGGATCGTAAATTCCCCCACAACCTTTGTTGTCACAGAGTTTTTTATAGCATATATATTAACCACAATATTGTTTTGGACCATTGGAAATAATGACCCGATCTATACAAGGTTTCTGTACCCATCGTATATATATTTCATCCTCGTAATTTTCTCAGGGTATTCATTGGTCAAAAAAATGGAACAAACCAAGACATCAAAATTGCTTTTTCAATTACTTTTGCTGTCTCTTGTATTGGTGAATATATACAAAGTGATGTATGCGATTATTGTAAATGAGACATTGCCTTATTAGTATTTGCATTTTGGAGATTTAACTCTGTTACACACTTTATTCATATATCGTAAAATAATCCCTCCGATTGATCATGATAGCTATCAGGAAGTTTCCCAT